>NZ_JAMYMJ010000008.1:0-167296 GCF_040318435.1 Mesorhizobium sp. M1143
CGAGACTCCAAGACCGCCCAGCGGGCCCCGTCGGCGCTGAGGCCCCCCCCCCCCGCCCCCGCCACCCCGCGGGCGCAGATCACCCCCCCCAATTGGCGCGTCCCGCTGCCCCCGGGCCCGCCCGCCCCCCCCAGGGCTGTGCCTTATTATGAGCGTGCCGCGGCGACAGGGCTTGCCGACGCCCAGTATGCGATGGCGCAGGTCTATGCCAATGGCGTCGGCGGCAAGACCCGCGACGATGGAAAGGCCCGCAGCTTGCTGGCACAGGCTGCCAGGCAGAACTACGACACCGCGCAGATCGATCTTGCCGCCTGGATGATCGAGGGCCGGGGCGGTGTTCGCGACCTGAAATCCGGCTTCAACTGGATGAAGCAGGCAGCTGAAGGCGGCAATGTCGCTGCCCAGAACCGGTTGGCAAAGCTCTATATGGGCGGCATCGGAACCGACCCCGACCTGATCCTGGCCGGGGCCTGGTATGTGGTCGCCCGCCGCGCCGGCCTTATCGATCCGGAGATGGACGATTTCCTGCAAGGGCTGACCGACGATCAGACAAAGCAAGCCTTGCAGAAGGCCAACCGCCTGCCCTGACACGCAACGTCACTGTGTATGATCCAGCACGACCTTGCCGAAGGGAGAGCCGTGTTCGAGATGGCGAAAGGCCTGCGCTGCCTCTGCCCATGGGAAGACCCGGTCGATCACCGGCCGCAGCCGATTGACGGCGAGCGCCCGGTTCATCGCTTCGAAGGACTCGCGCGAGCCGACCGGTATGCCGCGTGCTTTCACCTGGCGTCGGAAGATGTCGAGCGGATTGATCACCCCTTCGCTGCCGCCGAGATAACCGATGACGTTGATCTGGGCGCCGCGCGCCGACGCCTTGAGCGACTGCGCGAAACTTTGGGGACCACCGACTTCGATGATGTGATCCGCGCCGCGGCCATCGGTCAGCGCCAGCACGGCCGACGACCAATCCGGATCGTCGCGGTAGTTGACGCCATCATGCGCGCCAAGCCTCTTCGCCCGGGCAAGCTTCTCATCGCTGCTCGACGTAACAATGACGCGCGCGCCGGCCGCCCTTGCCAACTGCACGGCAAACAGCGACACGCCGCCGGTGCCGAGGCTGAGCACGGTTTCGCCTGGCTTGAGCTTGCCCTCGGTGAACAACGCATGCCAGGCAGTGACGGCGGCGCAAGGCAATGTCGCCGCCTCTACGTCGCTGAGATGCGCCGGCGCGATGACAGCCGCCTGTTCGTCCAGCCGGGCGAATTCGCTCAGCAAACCGTCGATCGGGCCGCCGCGCTGGTAGGAAGGTTCGGCCATGGCGAAGCTGCCGCCGACCCATCGCTGCCAGAACGTGCCGCAGACCCGGTCGCCAACCTTGAAGCGGCTGACCTCGGGGCCAAGCGCGACGACCTCGCCGACGCCGTCGGAAAGCGGCACCAGCGGCAAGGGGAATGTCGTGTGATAGCTGCCGCGCGCGATCTCGACATCGCGGTAGTTGAGCGCCGTCGCCCTGACGCTGACGATCATCTCCTGACGGCCGGGTTCCGGCATTGGCCGTTCGACCATCTCGAGATTGTCGATGCCGCCCGGCTTCTGCAGTTCGATTGCCTTCATTGTCGTCGTCCTTTCGTTTGAAAGGAAAATTGCTTGCCAGGCGATGGATTTCAAATTCATAATGTTTACAATGATTATGCCTACGAGACATGGTTCTGGCTATGCTTGAGGAATTGCGCACGCTCGCCCTGTTTGCCGAGGAGGGCTCGATCCAGAAGGTCGCCCGGCGCCTGCCGCTGACCCAGCCCGCTGTGACCCGGCAGATCCAGCGGCTGGAGGACATGCTTGGCACGACGCTGCTCGACCGCCGGCAAAAGCCGCCGCGACTGACGCCGACGGGGCTGGAAGTGCTGGCGCGCGGCCGCGATATCATCGCTTCCGTAGAAGCGCTGAAATCCTTCGCCGGAAAGACCGAGCCGGAAGGACTGTTCCGCCTGGGTCTCGCCCATGGCCTCTCGGACCGCGACATCGCCGGGGCCATCGCCAACGCCGCGGCGGCGTTCCCGAAAGTGTCGCTACGGCTCAAGACCGGCTGGAGCGCCGAACTGATCGATCAGTTCGAACGCGGCGAGCTCGATGTGACGATTGTTCTGCGATCGTCGGATAAGCCAGGCCCGGAAGCGCTTGGCACTGAACGTCTTGGCGTCATAGCTGCGTCCACCGTCCCCGATCCGGAAGACGGTGGCCGGACACCCATGCCGTGGGTGCTTAGTCCGGCCCCTTGCGACGCGCGCCAGAAACTCATGTCGGTTCTGGTCGGCGGAAGGCGTTGTTTCGAGATCGCGGCGGAGATACAGGATCCGGCCTTGCAGATGGAATGGGTCCGTCGGGGGCACGGCCTTGGGCTAATGCCGTTGCGTCTTGCAAGGCGCCGACTTCCCGACGGCCTCATGCTCGTCAACACGGAAGATGTCGACCTTTCCTTACAGGTCGCCGCACTTCGCTCGCCTCATCTCAACCGGCTGACTGAGGCTGCGGATGCCATCGTCGAGGCCGTCGGCAAAGTCATTGCAGCCCAAGTTTGAGGCTACCAGCCGCTGTCGGGCGATCTGGCATCCCTTGCCTCTCCTGCCGATTTGTGGTCTTGGGGGCCCGAAATCGCTTGTCCAGCGACCATCCCCATACCAACGGCCAAGCCGTTGGTAGCATCCCGGATCAATCTCATCATGGCCAAGATCAATGGCAACGAAATCCGTCCCGGCTATGTCATCGAACACGATGGCGGCCTTTGGGTGGCGGTCAGGACCAACACCGTCAAGCCCGGCAAGGGCGGCGCGTACAACCAGGTCGAACTGAAGAACCTGATCAACGGCACCAAGCTCAACGAGCGCTTCCGCTCGGCGGAGACCGTCGAGCAGATCCGGCTCGATCTGAAGGATTTTTCCTTCCTCTACGCCCAGGACGACGCGCTGGTGTTCATGGACACGCAGAGCTACGAGCAACTCGAGCTGGCGAAGGATTTCGTCGGCGACCGCGCCGCCTTCCTGCAGGACGGCATGATGGTGACGGTCCAGCTCTATGAGGACAGGCCGATCGGCATTTCGCTGCCCGACCAGGTGACGCTGACCATCACCGAGGCCGACCCGGTGGTGAAGGGCCAGACGGCCGCGTCCTCGTACAAGCCGGCGGTGCTGGAAAACGGCATCCGCGTGCTGGTGCCGCCATTCATCGGCGCCGGCGAACGCATCGTCGTCGACACCAACGAACTCACCTACATGCGCCGCGCAGACTGACGCGTAGGCAGGAACAGATACGATGGCACGCTCCGCACTTCTCAATGTCATGGTCCAGGCCGCCATGAAGGCCGGCCGCTCGCTGTCGCGCGACTTCGGCGAGGTGCAGAACCTGCAGGTGTCGATGAAGGGACCGGGCGACTATGTCAGCCAAGCCGACCGCAAGGCCGAGGACATTCTGTTTGCCGAACTGTCGAAGGCACGGCCGGGCTATGCCTTCCTGATGGAAGAGCGCGGCATGATCGCAGGGGACGACGACCAGCACCGTTGGATCGTCGACCCGCTCGACGGCACCACCAATTTCCTGCACGGCATTCCGATCTTTTCCATCTCGATCGCGCTGGAGCGACAGGGCCAGTTGGTCGCCGCTGTCATCTACAATCCGGCAATGGATGAGCTCTACACCGCCGAGCGCGGCGGCGGCGCCTTCATGAACGATCGCCGGCTGCGCGTTGCCGGCCGCAGCAAGCTCACCGACTGCGTCATCGGCTGCGGCGTGCCGCATCTCGGCCGCGGCCAGCACGGCAATTTCCTCGTCGAGTTGCGCAATGTGATGGCCGAGGTCTCGGGCGTGCGCCGCCTGGGTTCCGCCGCGCTCGATCTCGCTTATGTCGCCGCCGGCCGCATGGACGGCTTTTGGGAAACCGGCCTGTCGGCCTGGGACATTGCCGCCGGCCTGCTGCTGATCCGCGAGGCCGGTGGCTTCGTCTCCGACATGGATGGCGGCCAGGATATGCTCGAGGCGGGTTCGCTCGTCGCCGGCAACGAGGTCATACAGCGCGCGCTGCTCAAGGCGGTGAAGAAGCCGCTTTCGGCGCGCTGATCACTTGGCATGCCGGCGCGGCGTGCTGAAGCGCCGCAGTCGCAAAACCGCAATCAAAGCTTGAAATACTGCCCGGCGGCCGCCCAGATAAGGGTGACGCAGGATTTTTTATGACGAGCATACCTTCACTATCCTCGCGAGAAGCGCAGCCAGACCAGCCAGTTGAAATCCCTTATGTCGGGCGTTGGCACTACTCGCGTGCGGAGATGATCGCCGATGGCATCGTCCATGCGGTCGGCATCGTGCTGGCGATAGCCGCCGGCTCGGCGTTGCTGGCGCTGGCCGCCTTCCATGCCGGTCCCGGCGAATACATCGCCGCCGCCTTCTTCGTGGTGTCGCTGCTGACTGTGCTGTCGATTTCGCTGACCTACAATCTGTGGCCGGTGACGTCGCCGGCGAAGTGGATCTTGCGGCGCTTCGATCATGCGGCGATCTATCTCCTGATCGCCGCGACCTACACGCCCTTTCTGGCCCAGCTCGACGGCTCGCCGCTGGCGCTGCCGATGATTGTCCTTGTCTGGACCGCTGCTTTGACCGGCATTGCCATGAAAGTGTTCCTGCCCGGCCGCTTCGATCGTCTGGCCATTGTCTTCTATCTCGCCATCGGCTGGAGCGGCGTCGTCCTGGTCAAGCCGCTGGTGGCGACGTTGCCGACGACCTCGATCGCGCTGATTGTCGCCGGCGGCATCGTGTACTCCTGCGGCGTCATCTTCTTCGCCTGGAAACGCCTGCGCTTCCACAATGCCCTCTGGCACGGCTTTGTCGTCACCGGCGCCGGGCTGCATCTTGCCGCCATGGTCGACTGCCTGGTCGTCAACCGCCTCTGAACGGCGTGGTGCGGCCCGACAGTCGGGCAATATTGCCAAGCGCCATTCAATTTGGTCACAATTCCGTTTAGAGTCGCGAATTACGTGATCGGCGGCACTGGAGCGGTTCCAGGGAAGTATGAGCGGCTTCCCGTTCGGAATTGCGTCAAGGCAAATAGAGCATCGGAAACGGGGCACGGATGGCTTTTCTCAGATCCTTCGGCGTGGGCAGGCGTTCTGATGTCCTGATGTACGATCCGCACAAACTGTCGAGCCCGCAGGTCTTCCTCCTGACCATGGTCATCTTCCTGGTCATCGTCGCCTTCATCGCCGCCATCCTCACCCGCCAGATCTCGACCGCTTTCGGGAGCAATCCCGGCCTCAACGGCCTCATCGTCGGCGTCCTTGTGGTCGGCATCCTGCTCGCCTTCGCCCAGGTCGGACGACTGTTTCGCGAAGTGCGCTGGGTCAATTCCTTCCGCGCCGGTTCCGAAACCACCGAGCCGGTGCTGCTGGCGCCGATGAAGGCGATGATCGGCCGTTCCTCGACGGTCGCCTTCTCGACGTCTTCGATGCGCACCATGCTGGATTCGATCGCCACCCGCCTCGACGAAAGCCGCGACACCTCGCGCTATCTCGTCGGGTTGCTGGTGTTCCTCGGTCTGCTCGGCACCTTCTGGGGCCTGCTCAACACCATCGGCTCGATCCGCGAAACCATCGAATCGCTCGATCCCGGCACCGGCGACGCCGCCGCCGTGCTCGATTCGCTGAAGCAGGGGCTGTCGGCGCCGCTGGCCGGTATGGGTACGGCCTTTTCGTCCTCGCTGTTCGGCCTTTCCGGGTCGCTGGTGCTAGGCTTCCTCGACCTGCAGGCCGGCCGCGCGCAGACCCGCTTCTATACCGAGCTTGAAAACTGGCTGTCCTCGGTCACCGATCTCTCCTCCGACATCGCCGTCGCCGACCCGGCCAAGACTGAATCCTCCGACGAGATCCGGGTCCTGTCGGAACGGCTGCGCAGCATGCAGGAAAGCGGCGGCGGCTCCAATCCGCGCGTCGCCACCGCCATGGCCAATCTCGCCGACGGCATTTCCGGACTGGTCAAGAACATGCGCTCCGAGCAGCAGATCATGCGCGACTGGGTCGAGGCCCAGTCGGACGAGCAGAAGGCGATGCGCAACACGCTGGAAAAGATCGCCGACGCGCTGAAGAAACCCGGGGTCCACTAGCATGGCTCTCGCCAGGGGCCGGCGCACCGATCGCCGGATCGACTATTGGCCGGGCTTCGTCGACGCGCTGTCGACGCTGCTGCTGGCCATCATGTTCCTGCTCACCGTTTTCGTGCTGGCGCAGTTCCTGCTCGGACGCGAACTCTCCGGCAAGGATACGGCGCTCACGCGCCTCAACTCGCAGATCAACGAACTGACGCAGTTGCTGGCGCTGGAGCGCTCGAGCGCGCAGGACAAGGACGATTCGCTGGCCAATCTGCAGGCGTCGCTGTCGGCGGCGGAAGCTGAGAAGAGCCGGCTCGAGCAGTTGCTGGCGCAAGGCGCCGGCGCCGGCGACGCCGCCAACCAGCGCGCCGCGGAGCTCGGCGGCGAACTCGACAGCCAGCGCCAGATCAGCCAGCAGGCGCTGAGCCAGGTCGAGATCCTGAACCAGCAGATCGCGGCACTGCGCAAGCAGATCGGCGCGCTCGAGGACGCCCTCAATGTGTCCGAAACGCGCGACCGCGATTCCAACACCAAGATCGCCGATCTCGGCCGTCGGCTCAATGTCGCGCTGGCGCAGCGCGTGCAGGAACTGAACCGCTACCGCTCCGACTTCTTCGGCCGCCTGCGCGAAATCCTCGCCGACCGCGAGAACATCCGCATCGTCGGCGACCGCTTCGTCTTCCAGTCGGAAGTTCTGTTCCCGACCGGGTCGGAAGTGATCAACGATGCCGGCAAGGTCGAGATGAAGAAGCTCGCCGATGCCATCATCGAGTTGCAAAAGGAAATCCCGCCCGAGATCAACTGGGTGCTGCGCGTCGACGGCCACACCGACAACAAGCCGCTGTCCGGCGCCGGCCGCTATCGCGACAATTGGGAATTGTCGACGGCGCGTTCGACCTCGGTGGTCAAATACCTGATCGAGAACGGCGTGCCCGCCAACCGGCTGGTTGCGGCCGGCTTCGGCGAATTCCAGCCGCTCGACCCCGCCGACACCGAAGACGCCCGCAACAAGAACCGACGCATTGAACTGAAGCTCACCGAACGGTGATTTTCAGTCACGCGAAATTGTTTGCCGGCTCAACTCTAGGGCGCAACGCCAAGCCGGCAAGGCCTGAAAACATTATCTTTCTTTAACTACACTTCGCGTTTCCGGGCTCCTACTTTGACGCGCAGGGCCGAGAACCGCCGGCGCTGGCGAAGTCCGGCTTGAGGTTGAACGCCCTGTGCCCGCGCGGTGTGTCCCACGCCACCATCTCCAGATAGACGATAAAGAGGTGGATCAGTGCCACCAGCCCGACCAGGATATTGCCGATCATCTTAGTCTCCCCTCCATGGCGGTGTTCCACCGTCAGCCAGCATTCCACGCACCAGCTCACCGGCGCAAGCTGCATCGGCGATAGCCACCTTTGAGGGTTGCCAATCCTGGCGCGTTGGTATCTTTTCCCGCCGTCCAAAACGCGGAACCTGCCATGTCCTTTCACAAGCTCGATGATCTCGGCCACAAGCTCGAAGCGCTGGAACATGCGCTCGCTATCCTCGGCGCCGACGAGGCGACCCACATGGCCGTCGGCGGCGGCGAGAAGCGCGCCGAAGCGATGTCTTCCCTTGCCGGCATGCTGCATATCAGGGCTACCGCGCCGGAGATCGCCGACTGGCTCGCCGCTGCAGAAGCTGAAGCGCTCAACGAGGAGCAGCAGGCGGCGGTCCGCGAACTGCGTCGCCAATACACCAACCTGACCTGCCTGCCGGTCGAATTCGTTGAGCGCCAGACGGTGGCGCGTATGCGCTCGGAGCAGCTCTGGCGCGATCTGCGCGCCAAGAATGACTGGGCAGGCTTCCTGCCGGCGCTCGAAAGTGTCATCGCGCTGGTGCGCGAGGAAGCCGCTTTGCGCGCCGACGCGCTCGGCCTCGGTCCCTACGACGCACTGATGGAGCAATACGATCCTGGCAACCGGGCCGCCGACATCACGCCGGTCTTCACCGAGCTGAAGACATTCCTGAAGGGCTTCGTGCCGGAAGCGCTGGCCGTACAGGAAGCGCGACTGGCCAAGCGCCCGCTGAAGCCGCTCTCCGGCAGCTATGCGATCGACCGGCAGCGCGAGCTTGGCCTTGCCATGATGGCTTCGGTCGGCTTCGACCTCACCCATGGCTCGCTGTCGGTGTCGCACCATCCTTTCTGCGGCGGTGTGCCGAGCGACGTGCGCATCACCACCCGCTACAAGACGTCCGACTTCCTGTCGGCCTTGATGGGCGTGCTGCACGAGACCGGCCATGCGCTCTACGAGCAGAACCTGCCGAAGGCCTGGGCGCACTGGCCGCTCGGCAAGGCGCGCGGCATGGCGGTGCATGAAAGCCAGAGCCTGTTCGTCGAGAAACAGGTCGGCCGCAACCCCGAATTCTGGCGCTGGGCGCTGCCCGTGGTCGAAAAGCATCTCGGCGAAGCCTGGTCGCTCGACGACATCCTGCCGCATGTGCACCGGGTCGAGCGCGGCCTGATCCGCGTCGACGCGGACGAGGTAACCTACCCGCTGCATGTCATCCTGCGCTACGAGTTGGAGCAGGAGCTGGTCTCGGGGCGGCTGCAGGCGGCCGACCTGCCCGAAGCGTGGGACGCCAAGATGCGGGAGTATCTTGGCCTTTCGACCATCGACAACCCAGCCGACGGACCGATGCAGGACGTGCATTGGCCGGGCGCCGCCTTCGGCTATTTCCCGTCCTATACGCTGGGCGCCATGATGGCGGCGCAGCAATGGGCTGCGCTGACGCGCGACCATCCTTCAGCCGACAGCGATCTCGCCAGGGGCAATTTCGCCGCCATCAATGACTGGCGCCGCGACAATATCTGGTCGCAGGGATCGCGCTGGTCGACGCCCGAACTGCTTGAGCGCGCCACGGGCGAGAAACTGAATGCCGCGCATTTCACCGAGCATCTCCGCAAGCGGTATGGTCCCGCCTGATTGCGGGTTGCTACTCCGCGGCACCCCTGAAGGCGCTTGCTCCGGTTTCGAACTGCAGCTTGGCCAGCCTTGCATAGATGCCGCCCTTGGCGACCAGGCTCTGGTGCGTGCCTTCCTCGACGATGCGGCCGCCATCCATGACCAGGATGCGGTCGGCCTTCAGCACGGTCGCCAGCCGGTGGGCGATGACGATGGTGGTGCGGCCCTGCATCAGCCGTTCCAGCGCCGTCTGCACCAGCGTTTCGCTTTCGGCGTCGAGCGCCGACGTGGCTTCGTCGAGCAGCAGGATCGGCGCGTCGCGCAGGATGGCGCGGGCGATCGCCACGCGCTGACGTTGGCCGCCGGACAAGGTGACGCCGCGCTCGCCGACCTGGCTATCGTAGCCCTTGTCGAGCCTGAGGATGAACTCGTCGGCCAGCGCGTCCCCGGCGGCGGCCTCGATCTCGGCATTCGTCGCGCCCGGCCTGCCAAAGCCGATATTGTCGCGCGCGCTTGCCGCAAAGATGGTGACATCCTGCGGCACGATCGCAATGCGCTCCCGCACTTCAGCCGGATCGGCTTCGCGCACGTCGACGCCGTCAATGGCGATGCGGCCGGTTTCGGGATCGTAGAAGCGCAGAATCAGCGAAAAGACGGTGCTCTTTCCGGCGCCCGACGGGCCGACGATCGCCACCGTCTCGCCGGGCTTGACCTGAAAACTCAAGCCGTGGACGGCGGCACGGTCCGGCCTTGCCGGGTAGGAGAAGGAGACGTCGTCGAAACTGATCGCGCCTGTCGCCTTGGCGGGCAGCGGCAGCGGATTGGCCGGCGGTTGAATCGCCGGCGTCTCGTCGAGTATCTCGGTCAGCCTTTCGGCCGCACCCGCCGCCTGGGCAAGCTCGCCCCAGACTTCCGACAGTGCGCCCAGCGCGCCTGCGGCAAACACGGAGTAAAGCAGGAACTGGCCGAGCGTACCGGGCGACATCGTGCCGGCAAGCACGTCACGCGAGCCGAACCACAACACCGCCACGACCGAGGAAAAGATCATGAAGATGGCAAGGAAGGTGAGCAGCGAGCGGGAGAAGATCGACGAGCGCGCCGCTTGGAAGGCGGCTTCCACCGCGGCCGAGAACCGCCCGGTGACCAGCGTCTCGTTGGTGAACGCCTGCAGCGTGCGCACCGCGCCGATCTGCTCGCTGGCATAGGCGGTCGCTTGCGCCAGCGTATCCTGCGCCTGCCGTGACCGGCGCCTCACCGAACGGCCGAACGCGACCAGCGGCAGCACAATGAGCGGAATGGCCGCGATCACTAGGCCCGACAGTTTCGGGCTGGTGACGACCATCATCGCCACCGCGCCAAGGCCGAGGATGACGTTGCGCAACGCCACGGAGGCGGTGGCGCCGACGGCGGATTTCACCTGCGTGGTGTCGGCGGCAAGCCGCGAGACGATCTCGCCCGACTGGGCGGTGTCGAAGAAGGACGGCGAAAGCGTCGTGACATGCGAAAACACGTCGCTGCGGATGTCGGCAACGACCCGCTCGCCGAGCGTGATGACGAAGTAGTAGCGTCCGGCCGACGCCGCCGCCAGAATGGCTGCCATCGCCACCAGGGCGGCGAAATACTCGGCGATGACGACGGTGCCGGAAGCACTGAAACCGTGGTCGATCATGCGCCGCACGGCCAGCGGCAGCGCCAGCGTCGTCGCTGCGGCGATGGCGAGCGAAATGAGGGCGCCTATGACCAGTTTGCGGTAGCGGAATATGTAGGGATATAGGCGCCTGAGCGGCCCGAGCGAGCGCCTGCGCCCGTCTTGCTCGCCGCTGATGTCCGCCATGACCGTTTCCTCTGGCCGCTTCCAGGTTGGCGCTTTCAATATGCGCCTGCCGCGGCCTTGTGATTCAATTCCGGCTGATGTATAGGCTCGCCGACCGTTTTAGAAGCCGTGGCTTTTCAATAGCTGCGGCTTCGAGTTTTAAAAAGGGGCGCATCGACGCAGGCCACGGGCCGTCGGCAGCGCCACAAGCCAGGAAGCACGACAATGAAGGCCGATATCCATCCCGACTACCACACCATCAAGGTCGTCATGACCGATGGCACCGAATACTCGACCCGTTCGACCTGGGGCAAGGAAGGCGATACGATGAACCTCGATATCGACCCGACCACGCACCCGGCCTGGACCGGCGGCCAGCAGACCCTGCTCGACCGCGGCGGCCGCCTGTCGAAGTTCAAGAAGCGCTTCGAAGGCTTCGGCCTCTAAAGTTTACCTGTATCGCTGAATAAAGAACCCGCCTTTGTGGCGGGTTTTTTGTTGCCGTCAAAGTCAGTCGCTTCAAGCTAACGCGCCGATACCTCCCGCTTGTGGGGAGGTCGGCCCAAGGGTCGGATGCGGTCCGACGCGTCCACCCTGCTGCTTCGAAGCGACCCTTCCCAGAGTGGTGCGAGCCTACCCGTCCACCAATTCCCGCAGCGCCATGCGCTTGTAGGCGGCGACCAGCCTGTCGCCCTCCTGCCGATCGACCGAGATCGCCAGCCGCACGGCAGCCTCGCCCATCTGCCAGACCAGAAACGCTGTGGTCTCCAGCGCCACCGGATCGGCGCCGGGATGCAGCCGCTTCAGCACCATGGTCAGGAATTCGGCATTTGCCCGGCTGTCGGCGAGTTCGAGCTGGCGCAGCGCCTTGTCGGCCTGCGTGCCCGACCAGATGTCGCGCATCACCGGCTCGGCCAGGAACAGCTGATAGTAGATATCCACCAGCTCCGAAAACGCCTGCCGCAGGCCCTCGGCGTCGACGACATCCTTGAGCGCCGAGGAGATGCAGGCCTGGCTTTCGGCGGTGTAGCGCTCGGCCAGCGCCCAGACGATCGCCCGCTTGTCGGGAAAGAACTGGTAGAGCGAGCCGATCGACACCGCGGCCCGTTCCGCCACCTCGCCCATGCGCATGGCGTCGCTGCCTTGCTCGGCAATCAGCGCCGAGGCTGCGGCCAGCATGCGCTCGACCCGCTCGCGGCTGCGCTGCTGGGTGGGCGCCCGTCGCGGCGATGCGACCTGCTCCTGGGCAGATGCGGGCGTTGCTGTGTCTTCCATGACGGCCTCCGGTCTCGACAAAATCTGCCAACAGACGGCTTGACTCCCAAAATACGAGGGTTTATCACGTTTTGCAAATGTGAGGATTACTCATATTTGTAAACAGAGGAAAACCACAATGACCGACACCAAACCAGTCCTGATCCTCGGTGGCACTGGCAAGGCCGGCCGTCGCCTCGCCGAGCGGCTGACCTCACAGGGCATTCCCGTGCGCATCGGCTCGCGTTCCGGCAGCCCCCGCTTCGACTGGGAGGTTCCGGCGACCGGGGAGCCTGCCATGCAGGGCGTGGGCGCCGTCTACATCAGTTACTATCCCGACATCGCCGTGCCGGGCGCCGCCGAGACCGTCGGCGCCTTCGCCAGGCTTGCGGTGGCAAATGGCGTCACCCGCATGGTGCTGCTCTCCGGCGGCGAGACCGAAGCCCAGCGCGCCGAAGAGATGGTCAAAGCCTCGGGCGCTGACTGGACGATCCTGCGTTGCGCTTGGTTTTCGCAGAATTTCAGCGAAGGTTTTCTCGTCGAGTCCTTGCGGCAAGGCGAAGTGGCTTTGCCTGTCGGCCCTGTTGGCGAGCCCTTCGTCGATGTCGACGACATCGCCGATGCTGCCTTCGTTGCGCTGACCGAACCGGGTCATGTCGGCCAGCTCTATGAGTTGACCGGGCCGCGGCTGCTGAGCTTCGCCGACGCGGTCGCCGAGATCGCCAAGGCGACCGGCCGCGACATCCGCTATATCAAGATCTCGCATGACGAATTCACCGCCGCGACGGCGGCACACGAACTGCCGCCCGAAATCGCCTGGCTGCTCAACGAGCTGTTCACCGAAGTGCTTGACGGCCGCAACGAGACGCTGACCGACGGTGTCCAGCGTGTGCTCGGCCGCGCGCCGAAAGACTTTTCCGCCTACGCAAATGAACCCGCCGCAATCGGCATCTGGAGCAACTGAGATGATCAAGCTTCTTCCCACCCTCACCATCATCGCCGCAATCGGCTCGGGCGTCGTCGGCGGCGTGTTTTTCGCCTTTTCCAATTTCGTCATGGCAGCACTTGCCCGGCTGCCGGTCCCCCAAGGCATCTCGGCGATGAATTCGATCAACATCACGGTAATCACGCCCACCTTCATGACGGCGCTGTTCGGCACCGGCCTGCTCTGTCTGGTGCTTATCGCCGCCGCCATCATGGGCTGGAGCCAGTCCGGCTCGCACTGGTTGCTTGCCGGTGCCGTGATCTATTTGATCGGCAACCCGATCGTGACCATGGTCTTCAATGTGCCGCTCAACGATGCGCTCGCCGCCGTCGACCCGGCCAGCGCCAATGGCGCAGCCGTCTGGGCGAACCATCTGAACCAGTGGGTGATGTGGAACCACGTCCGCACCATCACCGCCATCGTGTCGATGGCCTGCTTCATCTTCGCATTGCTGTGAAAGTCGTCAAGCAAGGTAAGCTGTGTTGAGATTCAGGTCAGGTCGAGTCGAAAATGGTGGCTTCCGAGAACCGGAGCGGAGCGTACTCAAGTACGTGTGCACCGGAAGCGCAGGAAGCCGTCATTTGCAGGCCGGCCTCACCTGAATCTCGACGCAGATTAGGCCTTGCGGTCGGAATGGCCGAGATCCCGGTCCGGATCAATGACGTCGCGCACCAGCTGCTTGAGCTTGGCTGCATCGGGAAAGCCGCCGTCGCGCTTGCGGTCCCAGACCAGCACATCGTTGCAGGAAACGGTGAAGATGCCGCCTGTGCCCGGCACCAGCGTCACTTCGCCAAGATCCGTGCCGAAGGTGGAGAGCAGTTCCTGCGCCATCCAGCCGGCCCGCAGCAGCCACTGGCACTGAGTGCAATAGGTGATGACCACGCGGGGCCTCTCCGGCACACTCATTTCTGGGCCTCCTGTATGCGCACCGTGGTATTTGCGAATCGATCGTGTATCGGGTCGTCGCCCAGAGCTATGGATATCGCAATCCAGACCGGCCAGATCAGCACCAAAACGAGGGCAGCGGATGCAACCACTATTTCCAGGCTGGAGTAATCCTGCACGCCACCGGGAGCGGTGCCCCAAGCCTGAAAAGCATACCAGCTTCCCGTCAGGACGATCGGTAATGCGCCGAGAAACTTGATAAGTTGCCGCCGAACAGCCTTTCTCGCCGGCAGGCCGACCCTATGTCTGTCGTCCTCATCATGTACAGTGAGCTCCGTGAGCCGCTTGCCGATTGATTGGCCGGACTTCAACTCCATAATGAGGAGATAAGACGCCAGAGCGATCAGCTCGAGGAAACCCAGGTCCAATGCTGCAGGCCTGAAATTCCCTTGCGAATCCAGATCGATCGAGATGGAGGAGGTTTCTCCAGGCTTTGAGCCCGGCGCCGTACCCACGCTCCATATGGCGACCGGCAAACCAAGTACTGATGTTCTACACACCTGCCAGTCATAACGGGCAAGTGTCGGGGCACCGTGAACCGTACCCTCCTGGCATAGTTTCCAGTTCAGCCAAAAGCTGCCTTTTACGCCACCGTTGGTCAGCAGAAATAGAGCCCCTACGAGCAAATAGAGGGCGATCAGGATTACAAGGTAGTCGATGAGTGCAGCGAGAAACCGTCGCCATATGCCGGGCCGGCGAGGCCAGGCCACCGCATCGGCAAAACTTGCCTCTTTATAGTCGGTCATCGGCCCCCCTGATAACTGACTAATCTATAGGCAGGCCGCCGTCATACAGCAATATTCGCATCCGACTGTATTGCACGGACCTACGCCGCGCTGAGCTTGGCCATGGTCTCGTCGTCGACCTCGAAATTGGCGTAGACGCTCTGCACGTCGTCATCGTCGTCGAGCGTTGCCACCAGTTTCATCAGCGATTGCGCCCGCTCTTCGTCGACCGGGACATTGTTCTGCGGCTGCCAGATCGGCTTCACCGATTCGGCCTCGCCAAGCGAGGCTTCCAGCGCCTTAGACACTTCGCCCATACTCTCAAACGCACAGTAGATGGTGTGGCCTTCCTCGTCGGACTCGACGTCATCGGCGCCGGCCTCGATCGCCGCGTCCATCACCTTGTCGGCGCTGCCGGCGGAGGCCGGATAGTAAATCTCGCCGGCGCGGTTCCACATGAACGACACCGAGCCGGTTTCACCAAGCGCACCCCCGGCTTTGGTGAAGGCGGCGCGCACATTCGAGGCCGAGCGGTTGCGGTTGTCGGTCAGCGCCTCGACGATCAGCGCCACGCCGCCTGGCCCATAGCCTTCATAGCGCACCGCTTCGTAATTCTCGGCATCGCCCATCGATGCCTTGTTGATGGCGCGCTGGATGTTGTCCTTCGGCATCGACACCGCCTTGGCGTTCTGAATGGCCAGGCGCAAACGCGGGTTCATCGACGGATCCGGTGTTCCGCTCTTGGCGGCGACGGTGATTTCGCGCGCCAGCTTGGAAAACATTTTTGACCGCACCGCGTCCTGCCGGCCCTTGCGGTGCATGATGTTCTTGAACTGTGAATGGCCAGCCATGGCACCCCTGTCGTCTTCGGCTAGAGCATCCCGAAGCGAGGTGGTCTCACCTCGTCTTCCCGGGTACTCGAATTCAAATTTCAGAGCCGTCTAAGGTGCAACGCGATGGATGCACGGCGTTCTCTGTCGGAATGGCCGGCTTATAGATAAATCGGCTCAATTCGTCCAGCCGCGCCGGTTCAGCCCTCCAGATCGGATTTCAGCCGGTCGATAATGCTGAGCGCATGGCCGGCATACTGGCTGATCCAGCGGTCGTGGATGTGCTTGATCGGCAGCGCGTTGAGATGGTTCCAGCGCTCGCGCCCTTCGCGCTTTGCCACCACCAGTTCGGCTTCTTCCAGCACCTTGAGATGCAGCATGACGGTGCAGCGATCGATATCGGGAAACGCCTCGCACAACATGCCGGTCGTCTGCGGCGCATCCTTCAGCCGATCCAGCAATTCGCGACGGCGCGGATGCGCCAACGCCTTGAAGACGTGATCGTCTGCGGTTTGGCTTGACATGTTATGTTTATATAACATATCGTCGAGCCAATCAAGGAAGGAGCTGTGGATATGTCTCTTGGATTCAGAGTTTCCGGGCGCATCGGCAAACCGGTCGCAGAAGTCTTCGACGCAGTCGTCAATCCGGAGAAGCTCAGCGGCTATTTCACCACCATTGGCGGCGCCAGCGCCCCGCTGGAAGCCGGCATCGGTGCCGTCTGGTGGGGAAAAGTGCCGGTCGAGGTCGATGAAGTGGTCAAGGACAGCCGCATCGTGTTGCGCTGGGATGCCACAGATGCCGACGACAGGCCGGCCTACAAGACACGCATCGAGATGAACTTCGAGCCGCTGGACGATGGCGGCACCCTTGTGACCATTGCTGAATCCGGCTGGCCGGAAGGCGTGGTCGGCCTGCAGAAATCCTACCTCAATTGCGAGGGCTGGTCGCAGATGCTGGCCTGCATGAAGGCCTATGTCGAATACGGCATCAACCTGCGCGACGGCTACTACCGCGGCGAGATGAGGGGCGAGCCGGCCAACGAGACAAACAGATGAACCGCGCAACGGAGCCCGCAATGACCGCGAAAATGACAGGTGGAATCAACATCGCCATGAAAGTCCCGTCGCATCAGTACGAGGCGACGATCGCCTTCTATCGCGACGTCGTCGGCTTGAATCCATTCACCGCCAAGGCGCCGGCCATCGGCTTCGAGCTCGGCCCCAACCGTCTGTGGATCGACGAGGCGCCGATGCTGAGCCAGGCCGAAGTCTGGCTTGAGCTTTTCACCGACGATTCTGCAGCCATTGCGGATCATCTCGCCAAGGCCGGCGTCGTCCGTTGCGACGCGGTCGAGCCCCTGGGCGAAGGCTTTCGCGGCTTCTGGATCGCCAACCCGGCCAGCATCGTTCACATGGTGCGCGAGCCTGACGCCTGGTGAGCGCAAACCGGACAAGAAGGAGCATCGATGGAAATTCACAAAACGCCGACTGCCGAAGCCGGCATGCTGATCAGGCGGCCGGTCGACGAGGTCTTCGAGGCGATCGTCAACCCGGCCATCACCACGAAATTCTGGTTTACCCACAGCAGCGGCCGGCTGGATAGCGGCAAAGAGGTTCGCTGGGAGTGGCGCATGTACGGCGCCTCGGCGATGGTCAATGTCAGCGAGATCGTCGAGAACAAGAAGATCGTCATGCAATGGAGCGATCCGCCGACCACTGTGGTCTGGACATTCACGGAGATGCCCGGCGCCGAAACGCCTGACGGTGCGACCTTTCTTGAGGTCAGCAATTTCGGCTTCGCCGGCACCGCCGACGAGCAGGTCAAGCAGGCGGTCGGCTCGACCGACGGCTTCGCACTGGTGTTGGCTGGTGCCAAAGCATGGCTGGAACAGGGCCTGTCGCTTGGCCTGATCGGCGACCGTTATCCGAAGGGCGTGCCGGGGCGCTAGGATCGCCCCGATCGCCCAGCCTCAATGCCCACCGCTGGGTTTCTTCCTTCGCCGCGCCAGCATGTTGAGGCCCTCGACCAGGGCGGAAAAGCCCATCGCGGCGTAGATGTAGCCCTTCGGCACATGATAGCCCATGCCGTCGGCGATCAGCGTCATGCCGATCATCAGCAGGAAGCCCAGCGCCAGCATGACGATGCTCGGGTTCTTGGCGATGAAGTTGGCCAGCGGCCCGGCCGCCAGCATCATCACGCTCACCGCCACGATCACGGCGATGTACATGATGGCAATCTCGTCGGTCATGCCGACGGCGGTGATGATCGAATCGATCGAAAAGACGAGATCGAGCAGCAGGATCTGGAAGATGGCGCCGGCAAGCGAGATCTGCAGCGTCTCGCCCATCATCGTATCCTTGTGGTCGTCGGGATCGACGGTGTGGTGGATTTCCTTGGTCGCCTTCCAGACCAAGAACAGGCCGCCGGCAATCAGGATCAGGTCGCGCCAGGAAAAGCCATGGCCGAACGCTGTGAACACCGGCGTCGTCAGCTGCACGATGATGGAGATGGTTGCGAGCAGCACCAGCCGCATGATCAGCGCCGCCGAGATGCCGAGACGCCGGGCGCGGGCGCGCTGCGCTTCCGGCAATTTGTTGGTCAGGATCGAGATGAAGATCAGATTATCGATGCCGAGCACGACCTCGAGCACGATCAGCGTCAGCAACGCGACCCACGCGGTTGGATCGGCAACAAATTGAAAATGCGGCGCCAGGAACTCAACGAGCTGCATGGAGGTCGTCCCCTCTACGATCTAGAGCAGTTTCGTCGCCAGTTAGGTACTATATTCCACCATATCAATGTCACGACCAGAAGGATGGCGCGGTTTCTTCAAGCCGAGGCCCGCGGCGAAACGGCGCGATCTTTTCGGCCAGGCCCGTCCGGTCGGAAATGTCGACGCCGACGCCGGACAATGTCGCCGGTCCGGTCGCCGCCTCGAAGCGGCCTTTCGGCACTTTCGACAGGAAGCGGTTGAGCGGCTCTTCCTTGTCCATGCCGAGCGAGGAATCATAGTCGCCGCACATGCCGGCATCGGACATGTAGCCGGTGCCGCCGTTGAGGATCTGGTGGTCGGCCGTCGGCTGGTGCGTATGGGTGCCGATGACGAGGCTGGCGCGGCCGTCGACGAAATGCGCGAAGCACATTTTCTCCGAGGTCGCTTCGGCATGGAAGTCGATGACCACGGCATCGGCCTGCTCGCCCAGCGGACAGGCGGCCAGCTCGCGCTCGCCGGCCTGGAACGGATCGTCGAGCTCGGGATGCATGAACACCCGGCCCATGATGTTGGCGACCAGCACGCGCGCGCCGTTTTTGGCGATATAGACGCCGGAACCGCGCCCCGGCGTGCCCTTGGGGAAGTTGGACGGGCGCAAGAAGCGCTCCTCGCGCGGCGCGAAGACCAGTGCGTCGCGCTGGTCCCAGACATGGTTGCCGGTGGTGACGACATCCGCACCGGCGGCGATGGTGTCGCGAAAAATGTCTTCGGTGATGCCGAAGCCGCCGGCGGCGTTCTCGCCATTGACGATGACGAAGTCGAGTTTGAAATCCGAGATCAGGCCGGGCAGTTGTTCCCACACCGCCGTACGTCCCGATTTGCCCACCATGTCGCCGAGGAAGAGAAGTCTCATGCCCACTTCTATCCAGAGGCACGGACGCTAGGCAAGCGCTACCCGGGCGATTGGCGCTAACGCCGGCCGAAAGTACCACGCTGCTGTTGAGACGGCTTTGCGCTCGCGCCCGCGACGCGAACTGCCGAAGGCATCATCGGTGACGCCGGCGGTGCGGCGCGTCCGCGCAGCCAGAAGAACCAGACGTAGAAAACAGTGAACCCACCAGTAGCGGCCAGGAGCAACAGCCCGCCGCGCCAGCCCTTCATCGCCGCGGTATCGAGGATCGATGGATTGGCAGGGTTGTAATACAACTTCACCGCGTCGCCTTTGGACGCCGTGTAGAGGCCGATGTCCTTTCCCTTGCCGGACCACGTCATCGGTGCATCGTTCGCGACATAGGTGACAGCGACGTTGATGCCTTTCGCGGTGAGGCCATTACCCTGGGCTTCGCTGTAGGAACTGACATCCGTCACTGTGGCAACCGTCTGATGCCAGGCGAACTGGTGGTGCAGGGCCGTTCCGGAAATGTGCAATGCCATCGCGAACAGCGTTACCGCGATGAGGACGAACGGCATCAGCAGGAAGCGTGCGAAGACAAACATGGATGGCCGCCATCGGATCGGACTGTGTTGCCGGAATACTATCCGGCACGTCTTGGAAACGCGTTAAGCGGGATCGCGGTCTTTTAAGCGATATCGAAGCGGCGCAAACCGCTCTCGGTCAGTATTTCCGGGATGATGACGTCGTGCGCCTCATCCGGCACCAGACCCACCTCCTGGCAATCGAAGGCGATGCCGATCAGTCGTGGCGGCTGGCCCTTGTCGATCAGCCTGGCGATGGCGCGGTCGTAATAGCCGGCGCCATACCCGATGCGATGACCGCGGCTGTCGAAGGCCGCGAGCGGCACCAGCATCACCGCGGGATCGAGAACCTCGGCCTCCGCATGCGGACCGACCGTGCCAAAACCCATCTCGACCATCGGCGCGCCGCGCACCAGTTCGCGAAAGACTATGGTGGTCTTGTCGAGGATGGCCGGCAGGCAAAGCCTGGCCCCCTTCTCGCGCAAGGCGAACATCAGCGGCCTGACGTCGACTTCCGATCGCATCGGCCAGAAAGCTGAAACGATCTGACCCGGCTCGATGGCGAGGTGGTCGCGCGCCGTCTCGGCCATCTCAAGCGCGATCTCCACCCGCCGCAGCGGATCGAGCGCATCGCGACGGCCGAGTGCCTCGAGGCGCAACTGCTTTTTCAGGTCTTTGGGAGATGTCATGCGCGGACGATAGAAAAGGTCGGATCTGGGTGACGTTTCATGAGCGACGTTTTCTACCACATCATCCGCCAAACTGGGCGGATACAGGTAAGTGACGATCCACACAACCGGTGGAGAGAGCGATCCCGGGAACCTACAAAGTAGGTGGGCGCCGTATGAGAAAACCCACGGGTCTTCCCAGGGACAGCTCCCTAAGGATCGTTAAGGCCCCGGGGAAAATGTTCTCCTGCCGGGAAGCGCAGACCGCCAAGCCCAATATAGGCGGCTGGTCGGTCAAGCGCTAGTGACATGAGGTAGTGTCTCAGTTTGAAATTTGAAATATGCGAAAGCGCCTATCCGGGTTTGCCCGCATAGGCGGAAACGCCTATATGCTTAGCGGAAAGCATGGAGTGGTTGTGTGGCGATCCGTTGCCTTGTTAAAATTGAAAACGAAGCGTCGATGTGGACCTTCGCGTCAACGCCTGTGATAGGCGACTGGGTGCACATGCCATCCGGCGATAGTCTGGCCATCTACGCGGTAACCGAGATAACACATGTGCCGCAGCCGGCGGACGTGGAGAAGGTGCCGCTGGTGTTTGTCACTCTGGAAAGCACATAGGAGTAGCAATGCCAACCGGACCTAAAGGCCAGAAGCGCCCCGCCGACGTGATCGGCAACGCCGTCCGCGTCATGCGCATTGCCACTGGCGATGAAGACGACACCGTGATCGACGACGGCAAAGACCCCGCTGCAAAGGCGCTGGGCGCCAAGGGCGGGAAGAAGCGCGCCGAGAACATGACGCCAGAGCGGCGCGCTGAATTTGCCAAGAAGGCAGCGGAAAAGCGGTGGGCTAAGACTTAATTTCGAGTTTGCGGGCCGCCTTCACTCTCTTTTCGACTACCCTGATCGGCTCGGCAACCGGAAGGTTTTCCGGCATCGTTGAGCCGTTTTCGCGCATCACCTTCCGCACGTCCTGCGCAATCTTCTTATTGCGGTCTATGACCCGGTATTCGCCTTTGATGCCTTCTTTTTTGATGACGTCAGCGGCCATGTTCATCTGAAATCGTTTGCCGACAATTCCAGCGGCCCGGCGTAGTCGAAGGGGTTGTCTTCCCGCTTCAAACCTTTTCGCGCCATCACATCGCGTCTCGGCATATCATAGAGGCCCTGATACCGGGCATCGTGAAACAGAGCTTGCTTCGAATTGGGGACGCCAGCTTCCTTCGCCACTCCGCTGACAGTGCGGAACGCGGTCGTCACTTTGTCCCGCAGATTCAGCCGCTTCTCATCCTGGGTCAGTGCGTCTTCTGCTTCCATGCGATGGGTCTGGACAACGAAGTAAGCCTGAGCGGCGGCGATCTCGGCTTTGCTCGGGTCGCCGTTCATGGCGATGAGACGGCACGCGGCGCGACTGAGGAAGTAATCCAAGCCTTCTCGTTTTCCGCCCCCTCCGAGTTCCATCATTTTGCTTGCACGAGCAATATGATGTGACGGATCAATCGTGTTAGCCGTGAATGAGGAGGCGGCACGCTCAATCACTGGCTCGAACTTATCCCATACAGGGTAACCCAACACTGGATGGATATCCCGGGCCATCCAGTATTCCTGCCCGTTCGAGCCTTCCTGTCTGAGCTTTTCCAGTCGGTCGATGGTGGATCGGTAGGCAGGAAGTTCCTCAATCGCTGTTTCCATGTCGAATCCTCTTGCGCGTGATGCGTCCCATCACATACCATCGTCACATACAGGAGTCGATGGCATGACGGAACGGAAGAAGATTGAAGAGCGCCTTCGCAAAAAAGAGCAGGAGGTCGCGTCCCTCGAAGAGAAGACCAAGGTAGCTCGCGTCTATGTTCAGGCGTTGCGGGACATCCTCAAAATGTTGGCCACCGACGGCGACGACAACAATACCGATGCGGAAACCGTGCTGCGCACCGGAAGCGCTGTCGCAGATGCGCGGCATGTGATCCTAAAGAAGCGAGCCCCTGTCCATATCAACGAGATACTGGAAGCGCTTGGCCGGGAAGCCACGCGGGAGGCGAAGGCATCGCTGACAAGCTCGCTCGCCGCATATGTTCGGCGCGGAGAGATTTTTACACGTCCAGCCCCGAACACGTTTGGATTGGCCGAACTAGGCCACGAAACAATCGAGGAGGAAGCGGCCGAGCCACCGCCGAACTTTGGAAGGCCAACGCCGCCTCGGCCATCACGACCACCGGAACCGGAACCGGACGAAGACATTCCGTTTTAAAGTGAACTTTTGATGCTTGACACTAAGCATAAAAGTTCACATATGAGGGGCATGAACAAGCTGCCCCTCAAAACCCGCGTCCAAATCCTCACCATGCTTTGCGAGGGTTCTTCGATGCGCTCTACCTCCCCCGTTGCCGACGTGTCGATCAACACGGTTTCAAAGCTGCTGGTCGATGCCGGCAAGTTCTGCGCCTATCTGCATGACAGTGAAGTCCGAAACGTGGCTTCCAAGCGCGTCCAGTGCGATGAAATCTGGTCGTTCGTCGGCGCGAAGGCCAAGAACGTTTCGGCCATGAAAGCCCCGGTTGAAGGCGCTGGCGACGTGTGGACGTGGACCGCTCTCGACAGCGACAGCAAGCTTATCATTTCCTGGCTCGTGGGCGGTCGCGATGGCGAATATGCACTGGCATTCATGGATGACGTGAAGGACCGTCTTGCAAACCGCGTCCAGCTTACGACCGACGGTCACCGCGCCTATCTCAATGCGGTCGAGGAAGCATTTGGAGCGGACATCGACTATGCGATGCTGATCAAGCAGTACGGCGAACCGGAAGGCAAGAAGACCTCGCCAGAGCGCCGCTATAGCCCCGCCGTCTGCACCGGCGCAACCAAGACGCGGATTGAAGGCAACCCGGACCCGATGCATGTCAGCACGTCGCATATCGAGCGCGCTAATCTCACCATGCGCATGGCAAACCGCCGCTTCACACGCCTGACCAATGCGTTCTCAAAGAAGTTCGAAAACCATGTCCACATGGTCGCGATTTACACGGTCTGGTACAACTTCATAAAAATGCACAAGACGCTGAAAATGACGCCGGCAATGGCGGCTGGCGTGTCACAAACTCTCTGGTCCATGGAAGATCTTTGCGAGAAGATGGACGCTGTTGCTCCGAAGCCGGGGAAACGTGGTCCTTATAAGAAGCAGGAACAGTGAGTTTCATGAAAGCGGAGTATAAGGGTCATAGGATTGTGGAAGCCGATAAACTCGCGTTCGATCTCTCTACATGGCGTCCGTCCGATCCAACTGATTTTTCGGTCACCATTGATTTCTATGCGGGAGAAGAGGGCAAAGAAGGCTCGGATGCTTTCACTGCCACGGTGTGTTCGCCGACATGGTTTCTTCGGTCCCACAAAGAAGCGGTATTTTCTGGTGAAAGCGTGATTTTCATGCGGACGTTCGATCACCTTCAACTGGAAAAATTTCTCATCGCTCGATGTGCTTCGGCTGAGGGCAATAGCTGGCATGAGATAGCCTTTGAGCTTTCGCGGGTCGGGCTATGGGAATTCGAATACAAGCTCTGAATTTCAAACTGAGACACTACCTGACATGAGCCGATGTTTCCATTTCGATCTCACACGCTTTGGTCGCAGCCGGCTCGCCCTTGCACAGGTCAAGCAGCGTCCTTACGCTCGCGCTGACCAACCGAGGAGCAAGTATGCGTTTCGAAGGCACGGCGGCCTATGTCGCCGACAAGGATCTGATGGTGGCGGTGAACGCCGCGATCGCGCTGGAGCGGCCGTTGCTGGTCAAGGGCGAGCCGGGCACCGGCAAGACCGAGCTTGCCCGCCAGGTGGCATCGGCGCTCGGCCTCGACCTGATCGAATGGCACGTCAAGTCGACCACCCGTGCGCAGCAGGGACTGTATGAATATGATGCTGTCTCGCGGCTGCGCGACAGCCAGCTTGGGGATGCCAGATTCAACGACATCAAAAACTACATCAAGCGCGGCAAGCTCTGGGACGCCTTCGCGGCCGGCAAGAAGGTCGTGCTGTTGATCGACGAGATCGACAAGGCCGATATCGAATTCCCCAACGACCTGCTGCAGGAACTCGATCGAATGGAGTTCTTCGTCTACGAAACCGGCGAAACGATCCGCGCCGCTGTGCGCCCCATCGTCATCATCACTTCCAACAACGAGAAGGAACTGCCCGACGCCTTCCTGCGCCGGTGCTTCTTCCACTACATCCGCTTTCCCGATGTCGACACGCTGCACAAAATCGTCGACGTGCACTATCCCGGCATAAAGCAGAATTTGGTGCGTGCTGCCCTGACCCAGTTCTACGAAATCCGCGACGTGCAGGGGTTGAAGAAGAAGCCGTCGACCTCCGAGGCGCTCGACTGGATCCGCCTGCTGGTCGCCGACGACATCGCACCCGAGGATCTGCGCGCCGACCCCAGGAACGCGCTGCCGAAACTGCACGGCGCGCTGCTGAAGAACGAGCAGGACGTGCATCTGTTTGAGCGCCTTGCTTTCATGGCCAGGCGGAAGGGATAAGGATCGGCGGGCGGGCTGAGCGCTATGAGCGAGCTTCGGCCGATCACTCGGCCGCCGCAAGCCCTGTCTCCTGCGGCGCGACGCGCTTCGGCCCGAAGATGACGAAGCCGATGACCGACAGGGCGAGAACGCCGATCCCGCAATAGAGCATGACCCAGCCGAAACCATTGACCAGCGCGGCATGCACGATGGCGCCGGATGGGTCGAGGGCTGCGAGCTTCGGCGTCCCCTGCGCAAGGCCCTCCAGATTGCCGGTGGCGACCCTTTCCGCCAGTGCCCGCAACTCATCCGGCTCCAAAGCCGCGCCGAGTGTGGCCCGCAGGTGGGAAACGATACCTTGCGTCAGCAGCAGGCCGAGCACCGCGATGTTGACAGCGAGCGTGATCAGGCGTGCGCTGATGTCGATGCCGGACGCCATGCCGGCACGATCCGGCGATACCGCGCCGGTCGTGGTATTGGTGGTCGGCGAATTGGTGAGACCGATGCCGATGCCGGCAATCAGCGTGCCGGGCAGCATGGTCAGCCAAGTGGCGCCCTCGAGCCTGGAGCCGATCCACATGGCGATGAAACCGATCCCTAGCGTCAGCAGACCGAGCGGGATGGCAATTCGTGCCTGATAGCGCGCGCGAATGCGCTCGGCGATCGGCGGCATCACCATGAAGGGCAGCGTGTAGACGAGCAACAGCAGGCCGGTCGTCGTGCTGTCGTAGCCGAGAACGCCGGAATAATAGATCGGCAGATAGATGATGAACGGCCAGTAGCTGAAATTCATGCCGATGGCGCCCATGATCGCGCCGGAAAACTGGCGGATGCGGAACACGGAGAAATCGAACATCGGATAGGGATTGACCCTCTCGGCGACAAGGAAAGCGATGAACGCAGCCACGGAGGCTGATATCACGCCGATGCGGGCGCTGGTCCCGAGATCCGCACCCTGCGTGATCAGATAGGAGAAGCCGAACACAGAAGCCGACAGCGTCAGCATGCCGGCCCAGTCAAGCTTCTGGGCGTTGTGATCGCGCGATTGCGTGACACCGGCGCCGATAAAGGCGAGCGCCAGGATCGCCAGCGGCACGTGGATGAGGAACACCCATTGCCAGTTCGACAGCGCCACGATCAAGCCACCGATGGCGGGCCCGAAACCAAGCCCGATGCCTGAGACGACGCTCCAGGCGACGAAAGCCTTGCCGCGTTCGCGGCCGTCCTGGAACTGATGCGACAGCACGGCGACGCTGCAGGTCAGCATCGCGCCGCCGGCGAGACCTTGCAGGAAGCGGGCGGCGATCAGCAGCGCCGCACTCGGCGCTAGGCCGCACAGCAGCGAGGCGAGGCCGAAGGCGACGGTGGTGATCACCATCACGCTCTTGCGGCCGAAACGGTCGGCCAATGTCCCCGTCGCCATAAGCACTGTCGTGCAGGCGATGGTGTAGGCATTCATGATCCACTGCAAATCCCTGAAATTGGCGGCGAGCACGCTTTCCAGTTTCGGCAGGATCACCGGCACGCTGGAGATTTCGAGCCCGAACAGCAGCGACGCCAGGCACACGCCGGTGAGCGCTATGGTGTTTCGTTGAATTGGCATATCGATCTCTTTCCATCCGAGCATGAGGCGCTCTTCAAACCACGACCAGTTTGAGATAGAGGAGACTCGACCATGAAAAAAGGCTATGCTCGGCTATATCAGAAATGACAAAACGGAATGATTAGCCAATGGAGTGCTGCGATGACCAGTCTTGATGTGGACGCCGTACGAACCTTTGTGATGGTGGCCGATCTGCAGAGCTTCACCCAGGCGGCCACGGCGCTGGGCAGCACCCAGGCGACAATCAGCGTCAAGCTGCGCCGTCTTGAGGAAAAGCTCGGCGCGCGATTGATCGAAAGAACGCCGCGCCGCGTCAGCCTGTCGGCACGAGGCGCCGTCTTCCTCCCCGCCGCGCGCGACTTCCTTGCCGCGCACGAGCGCGCCATGGCGGAGTTTGCGTCAGCACCGTGCCGGCTTGCGCTCGGCTTTGTCGATCATGCCGCCGGTCCGGCGCTGTCCATTCTGATTGCCCAGCTCCATGCGCACGATCCATCGCTGACGCTCAGTTTGAGGATCGATACCAGCACGGTGCTCAAGGAAGCTTTCGATCACGGCGAGCTCGATGCAGTCATCGTGCACCGCGAAGGCGACAGCCGTCCTGGCCGGACCTTGTCGCGCAACCACTATGGCTGGTTCGCAGCACCTTCCTTCGAGTGGCAGCGCGGAACGCCGTTGCGCCTCGCGCTCTTAAGCACCGTGTGCAACTGTCCGGATCGTGTGCGGGCGGTCGAGGCGCTGGACAAAGCAGGCATCGCCTGGGAGGAGGCCTTCGTCGGCGGCGGCGGCGCGGCCGTCAACATTGCGATATCGGCGGGCTTTGCCGTTTCGGCGCTGGCTCACTGCGTCGCTCCGCCCGGCCTGATCGAGGTTGGCCGCAAACTTGGTCTTCCATCGCTTGACCCTTCCGAAGTGGTGCTGCATTCGCACAATCTGGCGCCGCGCGCGCGTGACGCGCTGCAGATGCTGGCAACCGCATTTCGCGAGTACAATTCGCCGGTGGATTAGGCGATGGTGTTTCCGATCTGATTCCGCCGGAATCCGATAAGGCTTTGGAGGAACCGAAATGACCGAGATCACCGTCCGCCCGCTGGCGCTGGCCGACCATGCCGACTGGCGGCGGCTGTGGACTGCCTACCTCACCTTCTACGAGACCAAGCTGCCGGACGAGGTCTACGACATCACCTGGAAACGACTGTTCACGGAAGGTGAATTCGAACCGAAGGGGTTTATCGCCACGCTCGACGGCAAGGCGGTCGGCCTGACCCATTATCTCTATCACCGCTCCGGCTGGTCGGAGAAAAACAACTGCTACCTGCAGGACCTGTTCGCCGACCCTGATGTGCGCGGCAAGGGCATCGGTGCGGCCCTCATTGAAGCGGTCAAGCAGGAAGCCGACAAGATCGGCGTCAAGAACGTCTATTGGATGACCCACGAAACCAACGCCACAGCGCGCAAGCTCTACGACCATGTCGCGCGGCGGACAGGTTTTATCGAGTATGATCTGCTATGATGCGAGCGCGATCGAAATAACGCGGAAGGAGCCGAATGATCCGCTATGTCGGAATCCTGGATGGCAGTGACGGCGTTTGGGGAGTGCGGATGCCCGATCTCGCCGGCTGCCACGGGGCCGGCGCAAACCCGGCGGAAGCGATAGCCGATGCCGCCTCGGCTATGCGCGAATGGGCGGAAGCCCGCATCGCAAAGCACTTGCCCATGCCCAACCCACGTACTGTGGCAAATCTTCTGCAATCCGGCGAAATCGACAGTGCCCGTGGCGACTCAGCCGTGACCGTTCGGCATAGATAACGGCCAACCATGTTCCTCCCCTTCTTTCTCGAACTAAAGGCCGCGCGCGTTCCCGTTTCGCTCAGGGAATATCTGTCGCTGCTGGAAGGGCTGGAGGCCGGGCTGGTCGACTATGACGTCCAGGGTTTTTACTACCTCGCCCGCGCCGCGCTTGTGAAGGACGAACGCCATATCGACCGCTTCGACCAGGTGTTTGCGCATGTCTTCAAGGGGATCGAGGCGCTCACCGGCCCCGATGCCGTCGGTGTCGCCAACATCCCTGAGGAATGGCTGCGCCGGCTCGCCGAAAAGCACCTGACCGAGGAAGAGAAGAAACTGATCGAGGCGCTCGGCGGTTTCGACAAGCTGATGGAGACACTGAAGCAGCGGCTGGAGGAACAGAAAGGCCGCCACCAGGGCGGCTCGAAATGGATCGGCACCGGCGGCACTTCGCCTTTCGGCGCCTATGGCTACAATCCCGAAGGCGTGCGCATCGGCCAGCATGAAAGCCGCAATCGCCGTGCGGTGAAAGTCTGGGACGAGCGCGAGTTCAAAAATTTCGACGACGCCGTCGAGCTCGGCACCCGCAACATCAAGGTGGCGCTGAAGCGCCTGCGCCGCTGGGTGCGCGAGGGTGCGGAGGAAGAGTTCGACCTGCCCGGCACCATCCATGCCACCGCCGAGCACGGCTATCTCGATGTGCAGACGCGCCCCGAACGGCGCAACGCCGTGAAGCTCTTGATGTTCTTCGATGTCGGCGGCTCGATGGACGACCACATCAAAAGCGTCGAGGAGCTGTTTTCGGCCGCCCGCGCCGAATTCCGCCAGCTCGAATATTTTTACTTCCACAACTGCGTTTACGAGGGCGTCTGGAAGGACAACCGGCGCAGGCATGCCGAGACCATCCCGACCTTCGATCTGCTTCACAAATACGGCCCCGACTACAAGGTGATCGTCGTCGGCGATGCCTCGATGAGCCCTTACGAGATCGCGCATCCCGGCGGTTCGGTCGAGCATTGGAATCCGGAAGCCGGCAGTGTCTGGCTTGGCCGCCTCATCCAGCAATGGCCGAATGCGGTCTGGCTGAACCCCGAAAACCAGAAAAACTGGGGCTTCACCCATTCGATCGCGATGATCCGCGATCTCTTCGGCGGCCGCATGTTCCCACTGACGCTGGCCGGGTTGGAAGCCGCGACGAAGCAGCTCTCACGCAAGCATTGATATGAGAGGAAAACCGATGACCTGCTTTCTTTGCCCGCAATGCGGCGTCCAGTTCGCGGCAACGCAGACCCCTCCAGAAAATTGCCCGATCTGCGAGGACGAGCGGCAATATGTGCGCTGGGAAGGCCAGGCCTGGATCACTGGGGAAGAACTCTCTGCCGGGCATAGGCTTGTGATGAAGGACGATGCCGGCGTTCTCGCTTTCGGCATCGAGCCGCGCTTTGCTATCGGCCAGCGGGCGCTGCTGGCGCAGACGCCGCACGGCAATGTGCTGTGGGATTGCATCTCGATGGTGAGCGACGAGGCGGTAGCCGAAATCAACCGTCGCGGCGGCCTGGCCGCGATCGCCATTTCGCACTGCCACTATTATTCGGTGATGGTCGAGTGGAGCGAGGCGTTTGGCGGCGTGCCGATCTATCTCCATGCCGACGACCGCCAGTGGATTATGCGGCCGCACAACGCCATCGTCAGCTGGGCGGGCGAGACGCTGGCCATAAACCCGTCGCTGACACTCGTGCGTTGCGGTGGCCATTTTGCCGGCGGCCAGGTGCTGCATTGGAAACGCGATGACGGTAACGCCCTGCTGTCCGGCGACATATTGCAGGTGACGCCGACGCGTCGCCATGTCAGCTTCATGTACAGCTATCCGAACTACATTCCGCTCAATGCGCCGGCCGTGCGACGCATCGCGGCGGCACTTGAGCCTTTCGAATTCGACGACATCTACGGCGCGTGGTGGCAGCAGAACATCATCGGCGACGCAAGAACGGCATTTCATGCGTCGATCGCCCGCTATCTTCAGGCGATTGGGTAGGAGCTCGGCTGAAAATGCGAGCAAAACACGTAACAAACGCCTATCTCTAAGCGAATATAGCTTGCAACCAACAACAAGCCGCCAAGGCTGAGGAGATCAAATGGACACCCACACCTACCCTGTCACCCGCACCGACGCCGAATGGCGCGCCCGCCTGACGCCCGAGCAATATGCGGTCATGCGCGGCCATGGCACCGAACGGCCCGGAAGCTGCGCGCTGCTCTACGAAAAGCGCGCCGGCACCTTTTCCTGCGTCGGCTGCGACCAGCCGCTGTTCGAATCCAAGCTCAAGTTCGAGAGCGGCACCGGCTGGCCGAGCTTCAATGATCCGGTGCCCGGTTCGGTCGAAAACACCGTCGACCGCAGCTACGGCATGGTCCGCACCGAATGCCACTGCGCCCGCTGCGGCAGCCATCTCGGCCATGTCTTCGAGGACGGCCCGCCGCCGACCGGCCTGCGCTATTGCATCAACGGCGTGGCGCTGAAATTCGAGCCGGCGGCTTAAGCCGCGGCTTGACCACCATCTTCAAAGGGCGGCTTCGGCCGCCCTTTTTCGTGTCAATCTTCTCAGACAACCACCACCAGGATCAGCCAAAGCGTAGCCCCGAGGGTCATCAACGAAGCCTTGGCGCCACTGGATTTTTCCGTGGTTCGCCAGACGGCAAAGGTCAGAAAGATGTTGTAGGGCACGGGCGCGAAATGCACCGCCAGGACGACGGCGAGCGGCAGCTTCAAGCCGAGCAGAATGAGCGCGGCCACCGACGAGGTGATGTTGATCGCCGTGCCGACAAGGACTAGATCGCGCCAGAACAACCGCTCGACCGGAACCGCGCCTTGCCAGCGCGAGCCGAAGAAGGATCCGATGCTTTGCACCAACACCTGATAGCTATCCCTCTCCCAGCACGTCGGTGACGGCGCGCTCGAAGCGCGAGCATTCCGTCACCAGCCAGTCGGCCATGGCCGGCCAGTTGTCCTCGGCATAGCAGTTCACCCGCCACATCGAATTGGTGCCGAGGGCCTCGCAGCTCTGCTCCGGCCTGAGCTTCAGCCTGTCTTCGATTGCCGGTTGGAACGGCTTCAGCCGCGACCAGACCCCGGTCGCGCCGAACTTCTCGTTACGGCCGAAAAAGACGCCAACTTGGCTTTGCGCCGGCGCGACATACATGGACAGGACCAGAGCGAAGTCGGGCAGCCCGCGCTGCCAGAACCAGGGTCCGCGCCGCGCCATGGAAGCGCGTTCCTCCGGATGCCGTTCGGCGAACAGCGCCCAGAAGCTGCGTTGGCGGAATTCAGAGGCGCGGCGGGCGCCGAAGTCGAATTCGCTCATGGTTCGATGCCCGTTCCAGCATCATTCCTTGGCCCGAGACTGTTTCGAAATTCGCTCCGGCGATATCAGCCGGAGTAGAATTTCCAGACAGCCTTACACCATGCCGAGCGCGGCCTTGTAGAGATCGAGGATGGTTTCCTCTTCCTGGCGCTCGGCCTGGTCCTTCTTGCGCAGCCGGATGATCGACCGCATCGCCTTGGTGTCGAAGCCGGTGCCCTTGGCCTCGGCGAACACTTCCTTGATGTCGTCGGCGATGGTCTTCTTTTCTTCCTCGAGCCGCTCGATGCGCTCGATGAAGGCGCGCAACTGGCCGGCGGCAACAGTCTGGCTGGTATCTGTGATGTCGTCGGCCATGTTTTTTCTCCGCTACTTTTTAAGCACCGCGATTCTGGGCGGTAAATTGGGAGCGGGTTCGATGCCCGAGCAGGCGCGGCGGGTCAAGCCATTATCGGCGCTTCGTGAACGGCTGCTGCCAGCCGTCCCCAGTGTGATGGATCCGCGCGTCAGCCAAACGCGATCAACAGATCCTTCGCATCGATCTGATCGCCGGCCTTGACCAGCACTTCGGCCACTGTGCCGTCGCGCTCGGCATGCAGGGCCGTCTCCATCTTCATGGCTTCGATCGACAACAGCACGTCGCCGGCCTTGACCGCTTGGCCGGCGGCAACCGAAAGGGCGGAGACCACGCCCGGCATCGGCGCGCCGACATGCGCCTCGTTGCCGGGCTCGGCCTTGCGCCGAGCCTTGGCCGCCGAGGCGCCATGCGCCCTGTCCGGCACCCGGACACGGCGCGGCTGGCCGTTGAGCTCGAAGAACACGGTGACCATGCCCTTCTCATCGACGTCGCCGATCGCAAGGCAGCGCACTACAAGCGTCTTGCCTTTTTCGATGTCCAGGAAGATCTCGTCTTCGGACTTCATGCCGTAGAAATAGGTCGGCGTCGGCAGCACACTGACCGGCCCGTAGGTTTCCTGCGCGGCGGCGAAGTCGGTGAACACCTTCGGATACATCAGCCAGGAGGCGAATTCGTACTCCGAGAGCTTGCGCTCCAGCTTCTGCTCGATCTCCTTGCGGCTGGCCTTGAGGTCGGCTGGCTTGAGCAGCGAGCCCGGGCGCTCGGTGATCGGCTTGCTTTCCTTCAGTGCCTTCTTCTGCAGCTTCGCAGGCCAGCCGCCGGGCGACTGGCCGAGATCGCCGCGCAGCATCGAGACGACCGAGTCCGGGAAGGCGATGTCCTTGGCTGGGTTTTCGACGTCGGCAACGGTCAGATCCTGGCTCACCATCATCAGCGCCATGTCGCCGACCACCTTGGACGACGGCGTCACCTTGACGATGTCACCGAACATCAAATTGACGTCGTGATAGGCTTGTGCCACCTCGTGCCAACGCGTTTCCAGCCCCAGCGAACGCGCCTGTTCCTTGAGGTTGGTGAACTGGCCGCCCGGCATTTCGTGCAGATAGACTTCCGAGGCTGGCCCCTTGAGGTCGCTTTCGAAGGCGGCATACTGGTTGCGCACCGCTTCCCAGTAGAAGGAGATTTTGCGGATCCATTGCGGATCGAGGCCGGGATCGCGCTCGGTTCCCTTCAGCGCCTCGACGATCGAGCCCAGGCAAGGCTGCGAGGTGTTGCCGGAGAAGGAATCCATCGCCGCGTCGATGGCGTCGACGCCGCTTTCCACGCCGGCCAGCACCGTCGCCGCCGACAGGCCTGACGTGTCGTGGGTGTGGAAATGGATCGGCAGGTCGGTCGCCTCGCGCAGCGCCTTGAACAGCACGCGGGCGGCAGCCGGCTTCAAAAGCCCGGCCATGTCCTTGACGGCGATGATATGGGCGCCGGCTGCCTGCAATTCCTTCGCCAACCCGACATAGTATTTAAGGTCGTATTTGGCGCGCGCCGGATCGAGGATGTCGCCGGTGTAGCAGATCGCCGCTTCGACCAGCTTGCCCTCCGCGCCCACCGCGTCCATGGCGACGCGCATATTCTCGACCCAGTTCAGGCAGTCGAAGACGCGGAACAGGTCGACCCCACCGGCCGCTGCCTGGCTGACGAAATGTTGCACGACATTGTCGGGATAGTTGGTGTAGCCGACGCCATTGGCGCCGCGCAGAAGCATCTGCAGCAAAAGGTTGGGGGCCGCTTCGCGCACTTTGCTCAACCGCTCCCACGGATCCTCGGTGAGGAAGCGCATGGCGACGTCGAAAGTGGCGCCGCCCCAGCATTCCAGCGACAGCAGCCGCGGCAGCGCGCGCGCATAGGTACCGGCAATGCCGGCAATGTCATGCGTGCGCATGCGGGTGGCGAGCAGCGACTGGTGACCGTCGCGCATCGTCGTGTCGGTGACAAGCACCTCTTTTTGCTCACGCATCCAGGCAGCGAATTTCTCCGGCCCCAACGCGTCTAGCTTCTGCTTGCTGCCATCAGGCACATTGCCGTTGAGATAGGGCACGACAGGCGCTGCCGCATCGGTCTTGGGCATCGGTCGGCCGCGGGTTTCGGGATGGCCGTTGACGCTGACGTCGGCCAGATAGTTGAGCAGCTTGGTGGCGCGGTCCTGCCGCTTCACCTGCGCGAACAGCTCCGGCGTCGTGTCGATGAACCTGGTCGTGTAGGAATTGTCGGCGAAGCGCGGGTGGTTGATGATTGCCTCGAGGAAGGTGAGGTTGGTGGCCACGCCGCGGATGCGGAACTCGCGCAGGGCCCGATTCATGCGGGCGATCGCCTCGGCCGGTGTCGGCGCCCAGGCAGTCACCTTCTCCAGCAGCGGATCGTAGAAGCGGGTGATGACCGCGCCCGAATAGGCGGTGCCGCCGTCGAGGCGGATGCCGAAACCGGCGGCTTCGCGATAAGCGGTGATGCGGCCGTAGTCCGGAATGAAACTATGCTCCGGATCCTCGGTCGTGATGCGGCACTGCAGCGCATGACCGTTCAGCCTGATGTCGGCCTGCGCCGGCACGCCCGACTCTTTCGTGCCGATGGCAAAGCCGTCCAGTATGTGGATCTGCGCCTTGACGATGTCGATGCCGGTCACCTGCTCGGTGACGGTGTGCTCGACCTGGATGCGCGGATTGACCTCGATGAAGTAGAATTTGCCGGTGTCGGCGTCCTGCAGGAATTCCACCGTACCGGCGCCGATATAGCTGGTCTCGCGCGCGATCTTGAGCGCATAGCCGCAAAGCTCATGGCGCAATGCCTCGCTGAGATAGGGCGCCGGCGCCCGTTCGACGACCTTCTGGTTGCGGCGCTGGATCGAGCAGTCGCGCTCGAATAGATGTACAGCGTTGCCATGCGTGTCGCCGAGCACCTGGACCTCGACATGGCGAGCGCGCTCGATCAGCTTTTCGAGATAGACCTCGTCCTTGCCGAAGGCGGCCTTGGCCTCGCGCTTGCCTTCCATCACCTCGCGGGCGAGGTCGGCTTCCGCGCGGATGGCGCGCATGCCGCGCCCGCCGCCGCCCCATGATGCCTTGAGCATCACCGGATAGCCGACTGTCTTGGCGAGCTGCTTGACTGCTTCCATGTCGTCCGGCAGCGGTTCGGTTGCCGGCACCACCGGCACGCCGACCTCGATGGCCAGATTGCGCGCGGCGACCTTGTTGCCGAGCCGGCGCATCGTGTCGGGCTTCGGTCCGATGAAGGTGATGCCGGCCTCGGCGCAGGCATCTGCGAATTCAGGGCTTTCCGACAGAAGGCCATAGCCTGGATGGATGGCGTCGGCGCCGGACAGCCTGGCGACGCGGATCACTTCCTCGATCGACAGATAGCTTTCGATCGGCCCCATGTCCCTGGCCAGATGCGGCCCGCGCCCGACCTGGTAGCTTTCATCGGCCTTGAACCGATGCAGCGAATATTTGTCCTCCTCGGCCCAGATCGCCACGGTTTTGAGGCCGAGCTCGTTGGCCGCGCGAAAGACGCGGATGGCAATTTCGGACCGGTTGGCGACGAGGATCTTCGTGATGGCCAAGGAAGCAGGCTCCGGACAGGAGGGTGGGGCAGAGGCATGATTAACGCGAAAATGCTGCAGTGCAACCAAAATCGGGGAGAGGTTAAACCGATTTAAATGCGATTCTAGCACCACCGATCGAAAAGATGCGTGCGATTGGCGTCGCGAGGTGACGCTAATTGTCGTGCCCGCACAAATTCGACCCGGCTAGCGGCTTATCCAGCCACCCTCGCTGCGCCCTGTCACCAAAGAAAAATGCCCGGCGCGAGCGCCGGGCATTCCATAGAGCTGTGTCCCGAATTACGACTTCGGGAACCAGGAGATCTTGCCGTCCGGACCCTTCTTCCATTCGTACATGATGTAGCCCGGGAGCTTCGGATCGCCCTTCGCGTCATAGGCGAGATCGCCCAGAACGGTCTTGAACGGACCCTTCTCGTGCAGCGCCTTGGCCACTTCCACGGGGTCGTTCGACTTGGCCACGGCAGCGGCCTCGGCGATCACCTGCATGGCGGCGTAGGAGTAGAGAGTGTAGGCTTCCGGCTCGAAGCCCTGGGCGCGGAACTTCTCGACCAGTGCCTTGTTCTCGGGGATCAGACGCGGATCTGGACCGAAGGTGTTGAGCGTACCGATAACCGCATCGCCGGCGATCGCAGCCAACTCGTCGGTAACGATGCCGTCGCCTGACATCAGGGTAGCCTTGAGGCCCTGGTCCGCCGACTGGCGGATGATCAGGCCGGCTTCAGTGTGCAGGCCGCCCCAATAGATCAGGGTGACGCCGGCGTCCTTCATCTTGGCGATCAGCGCCGAGAAGTCCTTGTCGCCGACATTGACGCCTTCATACATGACTTCGGTCAGACCGGCTGCGTTCATCGCCTTCTTGGTCTCGTCGGCAAGGCCCTGACCATAGGGGGTCTTGTCGTGGATGACGGCAACCTTGGCGTCCTTGAAGTTGGTCGCGATATAGCCGCCGGCGATGCCGCCCTGCTGGTCATCGCGTCCGCAGGTGCGGAACACGTTCCACAGGCCGCGCTCGGTGAATTTCGGGTTGGTCGCCGCCGGGGTTACTTCGACGATGTTGTTGTCGACGTAGACTTCCTGCGAAACCGGGATCGAGACGCCCGAGTTGAAGTGGCCGATCACGAACTTCACGCCGTCGCCGACGAACTTGTTGCCGACCGAAATTCCCTGCTTCGGATCGGAGACGTCGTCGCCGACTTCGAGCTTGATCTGCTCGCCGTTCATGCCGCCTGCGGCGTTGATGTCGGCAACGGCCGCTTCCGCACCCTTCTGCAGCTGCGCACCGAAGGCCGCATTCGGACCGGTGATCGGACCTGCGACGCCGACGATAACGTCAGCCCATGCATTGCCACCGAACGCGACAAGCGCGGTCAGGGCAACGGCGGACAAAAGTGATTTCTTCATTTAAACGCTCCCATTTACGAGGTGGGCGTGGATGAAACTTTCATGCGATGCCCACCCTTATCGCAGAAAGCGTACTTTGCCGATTTTCAGGCCCTTGTCACGCCGATTCATCCCCGGAACGGCGTTAATGATGAACGTCAACCTTTCGGTTTCCAGCTTAAGATCGAAGCCCGTTCGTAAAGCCAATTATACTGCGTCACCATCTGGTTCGTACGCGTGTATTGATAGCCGACAAACCCCAATATCATGAGCACGATTGTGTCCACGACATAGTATTGCAGCGAAAACATCGTGCCGCCGAACAAGGCATGATGGATGAACCTGATGCCGATGCCGAGGCCCAGCAGATAGGCGAACAGCGCCGGCAGGCTGCGCCATGTCTGGGCGCTGGCCTTGCCGGTCATCCATGCCGCCCAGCCGCCGAGCAGACAGGTGACGAAGAAGAACTGCCAGATGGAAGGTTCCTCGTGAAGAATGCCTTGCATGATGAAGACTCCCTAGCATGATCCCGAAAAGTTGCAGACTTTTCGGACAAAGGTCATGCGACAAACAAACAAGTTGGAGCGGAATACCGTATGCATACATTCCGCTCCAAAATCAGTGATGGCCGCCTTCGAGATAGGCCGCCCGCACTTCCGGATTGGCGAGCAATTCCTTGCCTGTGCCGCTCATGGTCACGTTGCCGTTGACCATGACATAGCCGCGCGTGGCGAGCTTGAGCGCGCCGAAGGCGTTCTGCTCGACCAGGAACACAGTCAGCCCTTGCGTGCGGTTCAGCTCGCGGATGGCATCGAAGATCTGCTTGACGATCAGCGGCGCCAGACCCAGCGACGGCTCGTCGAGCAACAGCAGCTTAGGCCGCGCCATCAGCGCACGTCCGATCGACAGCATCTGCTGCTCACCGCCCGACAGCGTGCCGCCGCGCTGGGCAATGCGCTCCTTGAGGCGCGGGAACAGCGCGAACACCTTCTCGGCATCCTCGTCATAGTGCTTGAGATTGTCGAGACCGGCGCCCATCTGCAGGTTTTCCATCACCGTCATGCGCGGGAAAATGCGCCTGCCTTCCGGCGACTGCGCGATACGCATGCGGGCGATCTCGTGCGTCGGCATCTGGGTGATGTCGGTGCCGGCGAAAGTGATTGAGCCGGCACGAGCGCGCGGCGCACCGAAGATGGTCATCATCAGCGTCGACTTGCCGGCACCGTTGGCACCGATCAGCGCGACGATCTCGCCCTGGTTGACGTGGACATCGACGCCGTTCAGCGCCTTGATGTTGCCGTAGTAGGTCTCGACGCCCTTGATGTCGAGGAGCGTTGTCTCGGCCATCACTTACGCCCTCCGCGCGGCTTGCCTGTCGGGGATTTGGTGGCCGCCGGCTTGGACTTGGCCGTTAGACGCTCGGACGGTGCTCTTGGCGCGGAGTTGGCTCTTGTATCGTATTGGGTGGCTTTTGAAGCTCCCTTCGACACTGTGACCCGCTCGCCCTGGCTGTGGCCGATCGTGTCGCTTACCGGGCCGGCGAGATAGGAAGACGATGTGCCTGGTCCGTGAGCCGAATCCGGCCCGATGTCCAGCTGCTCGATGACGTCTTCATCGCCAACCTCGGTCAGCACCGTCTCGACCTCCTCGTCGTCGACGCCGAGATAGGCGGCGATGACGCGCGGGTCGGTACGCACCGATTGCGGGCTGCCGTCGGAAATCTTGCGGCCATATTCAAGCACCACGACATGGTCGGAAATCTGCATGACCACCGACATGTCATGTTCGATCAGCAGGATCGAGGTACTGCTCTTGATGTCCATCAGCAGCGAATTCAGCGCAGCCGACTCCTTCGGATTGAGACCGGCCGCAGGCTCGTCGAGGCACAGAAGTTCGGGCCCTGTGCACATGGCGCGCGCAATCTCGAGGCGCCGCTGCGCGCCATAGGGCAGGTCGCCGGCCGGATCGTCGGCGCGATCGACAAGATCGGCCTTCTCCAGCCAGTGCTTGGCAAGCTCCACCGATTCAGCCGAGGCTCTGCGGTAGCCGCCGATCCCGAACAGGCCCAGGATCGTATAGCCGGATGCCTTCATCAGCTTGTTGTGCTGGGCAACCAGCAGATTCTCCAGCAGCGTCATGCCCGAGAACAGGCGGATGTTCTGGAAGGTGCGCGCCCCCTTGGCGCGCGCCGGGATCTCATGATTGGGCAGCCGTTCGAGCAGGAAGCTCGAGCCGTCGGCCCGGTTGAGCGTAATCATGCCTTCCGACGGCTTGTAGAAGCCGGTGATGCAATTGAAGACGGTGGTCTTGCCGGCGCCATTGGGTCCGATCAGAGCGGTGATCTCGCCGCGCTTGGCCTGGAACGACAGATCGCCGATGGCGATCAGGCCGCCGAACTTCATCGAAAGATGCTCGACCTGGAGGATGGCGTCTTTCATACCCGGATTGGTCTTCTGAATGGAGGTCGCGCTCATCAGCCGTGCCCTTCCTTGGTGAAGGAGGAGGAGACCGCTTTTCGTTCACTGAGGAAGGCCGTCGGTTCACGGCTGCCGACAAAGCCGCGCGGCTTCCACAGCATTACGATGACCATCGCCATGCCGAACAAAAGCATGCGGTAAAGCTCCGGCGTGAAATCTTTTCCGAAGACACTTTTCAGGAAATCGAGTTCGCGCAGTGCCTCGGTGCCGCCGATCATCACCAGCGCGGCGACCGCGATGCCGACCAGCGAGCCCATGCCGCCGAGCACCACGATGGCCAGGATGATCGCCGATTCCAGGAAGACGAAGGATTCAGGGCTGACGAAGCCTTGCCGTGCGGCGAAGAAGGCGCCGGCAAAACCGCCGAACATGGCGCCGGTGGCAAAGGCGGTGAGCTTGGTGGTGGTGGTGTTGATGCCAAGCGAGCGGCAGGCAATCTCGTCCTCGCGCAGCGCCTCCCAGGCGCGGCCGACAGGCATGCGCCTGAGCCTGATGGTGACGAAGGCGGTCAGCAGCGCCAGCCCGAGAATGAGATAGTAGAGGAAGATCTTGTAGTAGGCGCTTGACTGGGCGATGTGCAGCACCTTGCCGATATAGTTCGGGTCGGTCGAATTAAACGTCATCAGGCCGAAGAAGGTGACCTTCGGGATGCCGGAGATGCCGGCCGAGCCGTTGGTGACTTCACGCCAGTTGATCAGCACCAGGCGGATGATCTCGCCGAAGGCCAGCGTCACGATCGCCAGGTAATCGCCACGAAGCCTGAGCACCGGAAAGCCGAGCATAACGCCCCAGAAGGCGGCCATGGCGCCGGCGGCGGGCAGCAGGATCCAGAACGACAGGCCGTATTGCGAACCGAGCAACGCATAGGCATAGGCACCGACCGCGTAAAAGGCGACGTAGCCGAGATCGAGCAGGCCGGCGAGGCCGACGACGATGTTCAGCCCCCAGGCCAGCATCACATAGATCAGGATCTGGATGCCGAAATTGTCGACCCACTTCAACGAGCCCTGCAGGCCGCCGGTTATCGACCACGCGTAGATCGACAGCACCACGACGACGAGGATCGGGTATAGCACCAGCGCCGCAATCCCGAGCTTGGTGAAATTGGCGTGGATGAAGGAGCGGAAATAGAAGATCACGCAAGCGAGCGCGTAAATGACGGCCAATGCGCGCAGGAACTGAAGGTAGCCGGCCAGATCGGGTCCCACCAACACCGGCAGGGCGCTGCCGAACGCAACGAGGACAACCGCCAGCACAACGGCGACGATGAAGGCCGGAAGCAGGAAGAAGCGCGACGCGACGCTCGCCGGCAACAGGCCGGTGGCGACATTGGTGATCTTCTGATTGGCCATGAACGGCTGGCCATATGCAATGTAGAAGAAGCGGCCAAGCATGGTCAGCACGACCACGGTGATGAGCAGCAACCAGCGCTGCACCAGGATCAGCTGGTTGCTTATGTTCTGGTCGGTCTTCAGGCCGATGAAGAGAATGAACAACCCCAGCGAGATGGCGCCGGCATAGAACGCTTCGCGCAATGCACGCTGCACGGGGGAGGCGACGGTGTCGCGCTCCGAGGATACGGAAACCGCCATTGTCTCAGACCTTTTCGACTTCTGGCCGGCCCAAAATGCCGGAAGGCAGGAAGATCAGCACGATCGCCAGGATCGAGAACGCCGCGACGTCCTTGTAGTCGATCGAGAAATACGCCGACCACATGCTCTCGATGAAGCCGATCAAAAGCCCGCCAAGCACCGCGCCCGGCAGAGACCCGATGCCGCCGAGAACGGCCGCGGTGAAGGCCTTGACCCCCGGCACAAAGCCGTCGGAAAAGGCGATGACGCCGTAATACATCAGGAACAACGTGCCCGCGACGGCCGCAAGCGCTGCACCCATGATAAAGGTGATCGAGATCGTACGGTCGACATCGACACCGAGCAGCGCCGCCATCTTGCGGTCCTGCTCGCACGCCCTTTGCGCCCGGCCGAGGGAAGTCCTGTTGACCAGGTACCAGAACAGCGCCAGCAGCAGGGCGGTGACGACGACGATGATGATCTGCTTCAGCGACACGCTGATGCCGTTGATGTTGTAGACTTGGCTGACCATCGGCGGGATCGGCTTGTTGCGCGGACCTTGCGTCACCTGGATGAAGTTCGACAGCGCGATCGACATGCCGATGGCGGTGATCAGCGGCGCCAGCCGGAACGAACCGCGCAGCGGCCGGTAGGCCACCTTCTCGATCGTCCAGTTGTAGAGGCTGGTGAGCAGCATCGCCACGATCATCATGATCAGCAGCGCCAGGACGACCGGGACCGAATAGAACAAGGAGCCGAGGATGAGGAAGACAACGAGGGCGGCGAATGCCCCGACCATGAAAATGTCGCCGTGGGCGAAGTTGATCATGCCGATGATGCCGTAGACCATCGTGTAGCCGATTGCGATCAGCCCATAGATCGATCCCAGCGTCAGCCCATTGATAAGCTGCTGGACAAAGTACTGCATGTGTACATGGCTCCCCTGGAATGTCGCCCATGCAGACGCATTCCTTTTCGTATTTCCCCTAGTCGTAAAGTTTCGAGCCCGGATTGCAACGTGATTTTTCAAACGTCGAGCGTGTTTTGCCGGCACGCCTTCCGATTGCCCGTTTTTTTGCTCCCGACCCCTGGACTATCGCGGACCCTATCATTGGCATAACGCAATGTCTTTGACGATTCAGCCGGACCAGCGACCTCATTTCGAAGAAATCCCGGTCAAAATTAGGTGATGAGACGAATCTTTGCGTTGTTGGCGGGTTTCGTTTTTTAGCCACATTCCGTACTGACCAGCTGCAACATGGGTTACTTCCGACTATGGCGGTGGATGCCTCGCCCAACGCGCTAACCTTTCGCTGACTGGTTTCGCCAAGAGGTCCCGCTCTGGGTCCAAGTCTTCGTCTCGGTGGATGATCGGCAGCCTACCGTATCACTTAACCACAAAACCGTGCGCGAACGGATCGCGGTCGTCGATGAATATGGTGTTCAGGCCGGTCATCCGCGCCCAGCCGCCGATCGAGGGAATGATGGCCGGCTTGCCGGCAACAGTGACGTCCTTCTCGACCTTGCCCTTGAACAGCGAGCCGATGATCGATTCGTGGACAAAACTGTCGCCGGCCTTGAGCTTGCCCTTGGCATGGAGCTGCGCCATGCGCGCCGAGGTGCCGGTGCCGCAAGGTGAACGGTCGATGGCCTTGTCGCCATAGAAGACGGCGTTGCGCGCATCCGCGCCCGCTACCGTCGGCTTGCCCGTCCACAGCATGTGGGACAGCCGGTTGATGCCGGGGTTTTCCGGATGCACGAACGAGTACTTCTCGTTGAGCCGCTGCCGCACCACGGGGCTCCAGGCGATGAAATCGCCGGCGGAATAATCAGCGATGTCGCGAAAATTCGCCTGCGGCTCGACGATTGCGTAGAAATTGCCGCCATAGGCGACATCGACAGTGATCTCGCCAAGCTGCGGGCAGTCGACCGTCAGTCCCTCGGCATAAAGGAAGGACGGCACATTCGTGATGCGCACCTCCTCGACATAGTCGCCGACTTGTTTGTATTCGGCGATAACCAGCCCGGCCGGTGTGTCGAGCCGGAGCACGCCGGGTGTCTTCGGCTTGATCAGCCCATGTTCGATGGCCATCGTCACCGTGCCGATCGTGCCGTGGCCGCACATCGGCAGGCAGCCCGACGTCTCGATGAACAGGATGGCTATGTCGCAATCCTCGCGCGTCGGCGGATAGAGGATCGAGCCCGACATGACATCGTGGCCGCGCGGCTCGAACATCAGCCCGGTGCGGATCCAGTCATACTCCGCCAGGAAATGCGCCCGCCGCTCCATCATCGTCGACCCCTGAAGCAAAGGGCCGCCGCCGGCGACCAGCCGCACCGGATTGCCGCAGGTATGGCCGTCGATGCAAAAGAAGGATTTTTTGGCCATGATTTCCTCGAACTCAAAACCGTTGCGGGCTGAAGGGAGCAAGATCGATCGGCGAAGTTTGCCCGAGAACAAGATTGCGGATCAAGCGGCCGGTGGCCGCCGCCTGGGTCAGGCCGAGATGGCCATGGCCGAAGGCGTAGACAATGTTGGGCGCGGTTCGCGCCGTGCCGATCACCGGCAGCGAATCCGGCAGCGACGGGCGATAGCCCATCCACTCGCGGCCGCCTGACGCGTCCAGCCCCGGAAGGAACTGTCTGGCTTTTTCCAGCATGGCCTTCGAGCGCGCAAAATTCGGCGGCCGGTCGAGACCGCCCAACTCGACGGCGCCGCCGACGCGCAAGCCCGTCTCGAGTGGCGTGATGACGAAGCCATGGCCGGAAAAGATCAGCATCCGCTGCACGTCGAAAGCGGTCTTCGGCAGTGTCGTGTTGTAGCCGCGCTCGGTTTCGAGCGGGATGGTGTCGCCAAGCGCCTTCGTCAGCAGATGCGACCATGCCCCGGCGGCCACGACAAGATGTCTTGCCTGCCTGGTCGTGCCGTCCGTCAGCGTCAGCGTCGCGCCATCAGGATTGGCGGCGACGCGCTCTATGCGCGCCTTTTCGAAACGCGCGCCCAGCCTTTCGGCATAGGCCCACACCCCCTTGCCGAGCAGTTTCGGATCGGCGACGGTCTTCCAGCCCGGCACGAAGGTGCCCTTGATGAAGCGCGGCGACAGTCCCGGCTGCAGCCGCGCCAGTTCGTCGCCTTCGACATGGCGAAAGCCGATGCCGAAGCGCTCGCGCGCCGCCCAGCCCGGCAGCCCGGCCTGAAATTCGGCCTCGCTTTCATAAAGCTCCAGCGAGCCGTCCTCGCGCAGCATCAGCCGCGTGCCGGAACGGTCGAGCAGGCCCATCCATTCAGCCTCGGCGAGCTTCATCATGCCTGCCTGAGCAGCAAGGCTCGCCTCATATTTTTCTGGTGCGCCAGCGCGCCAGAAGCGCAACAGCCAAGGCAACAGCTTCGGCAAGTAGGCCGGCGGGATGCTGAGTGGCCCGAGCGGATCGGCAAGCCATTTCGGCAAGTGCCGCATCATGCCCTTATGCGCCAGCGGCAGCACGTCGGAGAAGGCGAAGGCGGCGGCATTGCCGGAGCTCGTCTCCTTGCAGATGCCGGTGCGGTCGAAGACCGTGACGCTGCGCCCGGCCTCGGCCAGCATGGCCGCCGCGCAGATGCCGACAATGCCGCCACCGACAATGGCGATATCTACCCTCTCTCCCCGTTCACGGGGAGAAGGGGCCCTAAGGGCGGATGAGGGGCGGCGGCCCTCCTCTGTGTCCCTGGAATTTCCTTGCACGTCGGCGCTGCCCCTCATCTGGCTGCCGCCATCTTCTCCCCGTGCACGTGCACGGGGAGAAGAAAGCCTTCAGAACTGCGGCAGCTTCGGCCGTACCGCCAGCGCGTCCTTGACGATCTTCTCGATCGCTTTGCGGCGCTCGCCCGACAGCGGCTGGCGCGGCATGCGCACGCGGTCATTTGTGTCGATCGCGAGCACTTCGGCAAGCTTGATGTTTTGGACCAGATAGGTCGAGACATCGAGATCGAGCAGCGGCCGGAACCAGCGATAGATCGAAAGCGCCTCCTCGCGGCGGCCCTGCTTCATCAACTGGTAGATGGCGACTGTCTCGCGCGGGAAGGCGACGACCAGACCCGCCACCCAGCCGATGGCGCCCACCGACAGCGCCTCGAAGGCGAGATTGTCGACGCCGGTGAACAGATCGTAGCGGTCGCCGAAGCGGTTGATGATCTCTGTCGAGCGGCGGATGTCGTCGGAGGACTCCTTGATGGCGACGAAGCGCTTGTCGGCGGCCAGTTCTTCCATCTGGCCGACGGTAACGTCGACGCGGTAGGCGAGGCGGTTGGAGTAGATCATCACCGGCAGGTCGCCGGCCTGAGCGACGGCGCGCAAGGCGGCGACCGTCTCTTCCGGGTTGGTGTGATAGATCGGGCTCGGCACCACCATCAGCCCGTTGGCGCCTTCCCGGCTCGCGCGCTTTGCGATGCTCGCCGCCTCCCGGGTGCCTGCCTCGTTGACCGTCAGCAGAACCGGCTTGCTGCCGGCAACTTTCTGGGCAGTCTTCAGCACCTCGATCTTCTCGTCATGCGACAGCATCGGCCCTTCGCCGAGCGAACCGCAGACGATGATACCGTCGCAGCCTGCCTCCATCTGCAACGCAAAGCAGCGCTCCATTTCGGCATGGTCGAGGCGGTCGTCTTCGGTGAATTTGGTCGTGACGGCGGGGAAAACTCCGGTCCACATGATCGTCTCTCCATCTGATATATCAGGCGTATATCTGTTGGAAAACCGGCTGTCAATGCGGAATCCGTTGTGATATATGGAAGATATATCAGGAGCCCACCTTTGATATTCAGTGAGACAGCATACCCCGAGCCGGCCGCCGCCAAGGCCTACCATGTACTCGAGCATATGATCGTGACGCTGGAACTGGCGCCGGCGAGCTTCGTGACGGAAGGCGCGCTGATCGAAAAGCTGGCGCTAGGACGCACGCCGGTGCGCGAAGCGATCCAGCGCCTCGCCTGGGAAGGACTGCTGGATGTCAGGCCACGCGCCGGCATCGCCATTGCCCCGCTGCATCCCGGCGACTGGCTGCGCGTGCTGGATGCCAGGCGCGGTGTCGAGGTGGTGCTGGCGCGCTCGGCCGCCCGCTTCGTCACCCGTGAGGCCGCCGACCTGTTTCATGAGGCAGCCCTTGCCATGCAGAAGGCCGTCATCTCGGGCAATGTGCTGGCCTTCATCCAGGCCGACAAGGCGCTCGACGAGGCCTTGGCGATGGCCGCCGACAACCCGTTTGCGGCCCGTCTGGCCGCGCCCCTGCAGACCCACAGCCGCCGCTTCTGGTTCCGCTACAAGGCCGACACAGGACTGGCCGAATCGGCCGAACACCACGTCGCGCTAATCCGCTCGATCCTGGCCGGTGACGAAGAGGCTGCCGCCAAGGACGCCAAACGCCTTATGGCACTGCTGCGCGGCCATGCCGAAGTGGCCGCCACACGCTGAACTCCGTCTCTGCTCCAGACTTCCGACCGGTCTTTATCAGGTGCCCGGCAAGACTGCTGCCATAGCCGCCCCGTCCCAGCCTTCGCCAGCCGTGATGATGCAGCTTTGGCCGCGTGTGTCGGTGGCCAGGATGGTCCAGGTGCCCTGGTCGGAGACGAAGATCTCAAGCACCACATTCGGGTTCACCAGGCCACGTGCGGCTTGGCTTTCGTGGAACTTCTCGCCGAGCGCCTTGACCAGGTCGGTCCGCGCCGCGCATTGATCGGCTTTGGCCTGGGCGATGCCGGACATCGCGAACACCGCAAAGAACATCGCCGCCACAAGACGTCGTGTCATCTGACACCTCCTTGCGCCAGACGAGAACCCCGGCTGCAACCGGCGCTATTTTGATGGCCTGCACCACGGCAGGAATGCAATTTAAGGCAGATGACAGGCTCTTGGTTCCATCGCTTTAACGTGATGGCCAATGTCGGTTTCGTACAAAGAAAGGCCCAGGACGTTGAACCCAGGCCTTCTTGCCGATCTTCGAAATCGTCCGGTCAGTTCATCGTCGGGATGACGAACTCGGCACCGTCCTTGACGCCGGAGGGCCAGCGCGAGGTCACCGTCTTGGTCTTGGTGTAGAAGCGGAACGCGTCCGGGCCGTGCTGGTTGAGGTCGCCGAAGGACGACGCCTTCCAGCCGCCGAACGTGTAGTAAGCGATCGGAACCGGGATCGGCACGTTGATGCCGACCATGCCGACCTGGACGCGCGAAGCAAAATCACGAGCAGCATCCCCGTCACGGGTGAAGATGGCCACGCCATTGCCCATCTCATGATCGTTGGCGAGCTTGATGGCGCTCTCATAGGTCGGCGCACGCACCACCGACAGCACCGGACCAAAGATCTCTTCCTTGTAGATGCGCATGTCAGCGGTCACATTGTCGAACAGGCAGCCGCCCATATAGTAGCCATCCTCGTAGCCCTGCATGGAGAAGCCGCGGCCATCGACGACCAGCTTGGCGCCTTCCTTGACGCCGGTGTCGACATAACCCTTGACGCGTTCCAATGCCTGCGCCGTCACCAGCGGGCCGAAATCGGCGGACGAATCCGTCGACGGGCCGACCTTGAGGCTTTCGACACGCGGGATCAGCTTTTCCATCAGCCGGTTGGCGGTGTCGTTGCCGACGGGAACGGCAACCGAGATCGCCATGCAGCGCTCGCCGGCCGAGCCGTAGCCCGCGCCGATCAGCGCGTCGACGGTCTGGTCCATGTCGGCATCGGGCATGATGATCATGTGGTTCTTGGCGCCGCCGAAGCACTGCACGCGTTTTCCCGCGGCCGTGCCGCGCGAGTAGATGTAATGCGCGATCGGCGTCGAGCCGACAAAGCCGATAGCCTTGATATCAGGATCGTCGAGGATGGCGTCGACGACATCCTTGTCGCCATTGACGACGTTGAGAACGCCAGCCGGCAGGCCAGCCTCGAGGAACAGTTCGGCGATGCGCATCGGCACGCCAGGGTCACGCTCGGAAGGCTTCAGGATAAAGGCGTTGCCGCAGGCCAGCGCCGGGGCAATCTTCCACAACGGGATCATCGCCGGGAAATTGAACGGGGTGATGCCGGCAACGACGCCAAGCGGCTGGCGCATCGAATAGACATCGATGCCGGGGCCGGCGCCGTCGGTGAACTCGCCCTTCATCATGTGAGGCGCACCGATGCAGACTTCGACCACTTCGAGGCCGCGCTGGATGTCGCCCTTGGCGTCGGCGATGGTCTTGCCGTGCTCGCGCGCCAGGAGATCGGCCAGTTCGTCATAGTCGCGAGCAACCAGTTCAAGAAACTTCATCAGCACGCGCACACGCCGCTGCGGGTTGGTCGCAGCCCATTTGATCTGTGCTTCCTTGGCGTTCAGCACAGCCGCACGCAGTTCCGCCGGCGACGCCAGCGCCACCGTGCCGCGCACCGAGCCGTCCATGGGCTGCATGACGTCCTGCTTGCGCCCGCTGGTCCCGGCGACATGCTTGCCGCCGATGAAATGACCGTATTCGATCATGGTTTCTCTCCCTGAGTTTGTGATGAAGCATTCAACGCCTTTGCAGGCGCGAAGGCAACGCGAGGGGAAACGCAACCGTTGTGCAAGAAATAGACAACGAAGGACGAGTGTGCATTAATTGCCGCAAATTACAGATTGCTGAAAGGCCCGAAGGTTGCGCTCCGTCACACCCCCCTCTGTCCTGCCGGACATCTCCCCCGCAAGGGGGGAGATCAGATGTGGCCGCCGCCTTCGCAAATCTTCAACGCAGCAAAAGAGACGCAGGTGGCGGAGCTGCCAATCTCCCTCCTTGCGGGGGAGATGGCCGGCAGGCCAGAGGGGGGTGGGCGGGAACGCCGCGTTCGCCGCTAGCCCGGACCACCCCCATGAACTGGGATGACGTCCGCATCTTCCTCGCCGTGGCCCGCGCCGGGCAGATCCTTGGCGCCGCCAAGCGGCTGGAACTCAATCACGCCACCGTCTCGCGCCGCATCGCAGCGCTTGAGGATGCGTTACGGACAAAACTGTTTCGCCGGCTTACCACCGGCAGCGAGCTGACGCCGGCCGGCCAGCGCTTTCTCGACATTGCCGAGCGCATGGAAGCCGACATGATCGCCGCGCGCTCCGCCGTGTCGGGCGAAGGCGACGATATCTCAGGCACCGTGCGCATCGGCGCGCCCGACGGGTTTGGCGTCGCATTCCTCGCCACGCGTCTTGGCGCGCTGACCGCGCTGCACCGCGAACTCACCATCCAACTGGTGCCGGTGCCGCGCTCCTTCTCGCTGTCGCGGCGCGAGGCCGACATCGCCATCACCGTCGAGCGGCCGAGCGAAGGCAGGCTGGTGGCGGGAAAGCTGGTCGACTACACACTCGGCCTGTTTGCCTCGCGCGCCTATGCGCAGGCGCACGGCTTACCCGAAACCGCTGCCGAACTCGGCCAGCATACGCTGATCGGCTATGTCCCAGACCTGATCGTCAGCCCGTCGCTCGACTATGCGGCAGAGTTCAGCCCGGACTGGCGCACCAGCTTCGCCATCTCCTCAGCGCTGGGCCAGGCCGAAGCGGTGCGGTCGGGCGCTGGCATCGGCATCTTGCACACCTTTGTCGCCCGCTCGATGCCGGAGCTGATCCCCGTCGACATCGTGACGCCGATCCGCCGCGCCTACTGGCTGGTCTATCATGAATCGGTCCGGCCGCTGCGCCGCGTGCAGATCGTCGCCAACTTCATCACCAAGGCGGTCGAGAGAGAGCGCGGGCTGTTTGTCTGATGGCCGCGCCGCCTTGCCTTCGCCACAAAATCGGCCAGTGTGGCAACAAGCGCGATGTCGCCTATCATTAGGGATTGGCTGCGCCGGGTGGGACACTTTTTTGCAAAGCTGGTGCGGATCAAAATGCGAGCGGTGCTCGCCATCTTGCCGCTTGTCGCGCTTTCCGCCTGCGCCAATCCATGGACCGCAGTTCCGGAAGCCGAACTGCCCAAGCCGGTCCGCATCGCAATGGCCCGCCCGTCGCCTTTCGTCTTCGGCAATTACTGCGGTCCCGGCACCCGCACCGGCGACCTCTCGGCTCGCCCTGTCAATCGCCTCGACAGCGCCTGCCAAATCCATGACGCCTGCTACATCGCGCGCCATAATCATTGCGACTGCGACGGCGCGCTCGTCGCCTCGGCAAAGGCGATCCGTGATGACAAGACAGCGCCGAAAAAGGTGCGCGGCGAGGCCGAGCTTTTGATCGCCACTTTCGCACTTCCCGTCTGCAAGGTCTTTCCGCAAGGCTTTATGCCGCCGCGCGACCCGGCTGAGCTGAAGACGATGAACGGGGCCACGGGATGAACCGCGCCATCTGCCTGGCTCTGGCCGGGCTGGGGCTGGCGGCCCTTGTCGGTTGCGCCGCCCCGATCCGGCACAGCTGCGATTTCTTCCCCGATGCGAAGGATTGCGGCCGGCCGTCGGTATCGGCCGGCACGCCCGGACCGCAGACTGCAGCAGCAGCGTTTTTCGGCGATGCCGGTGCCAGCGACTATGAAAGGCAGTTCCTGGCGCTGCTCGCCCACAACCAGATCGGCGCCATCGACAGGGCGAACGGCACCGGTCCGTTCGGCCATGACCGCCACGCCATCGCCAACCGCGATTTCCAGGCCACCTACCGGACGCTGGAACAGCTGGCGAAGCCGGTTAGCGCCGAACAGATGCCGGCAGGTAGGGGCACCGGCGAAGGCCATTTCAACGGCCGTTGGCGCGTGTCGCGGCAGACGCTCTATGTCAACGCCGCCGCGCGGCCCTCCGCGCCAAAGACGTTCAGCTTTTCCGGCCTGCAGGCGCGCTCGATCGAGATCGTGATGCGCCAGGCGGGAAAGCAGCCGGTTGAGATATCTGGCGCCTGCGACGGGGCGCTGGCGATTCGCGCCGGCGGTGGCTCGCGCAGCGTGGCGAGCGGTGCCGCCTTCCGCCTCCGCCTGTCGGCCGGGCAAACCGCCAGCCTGTTCCCCAGCGATGGTTTGAACCGTTGCAGCCTCAAGCTCAGCTCCAGTCTGGCGCCGGCAGGCGCCCCGCTCACCATCCTGCGCGAAGAGGTTGCCTATCCGGCGATAGCCGCGCTCGACAGCCGCTACGAGCGTTGTCCAGTGCCCGATCCATCCCGCCTGGATAAGCTTGCCAGCGTCTTTTACGCCGGCCGCTGGCTGTCGCAGAGCTGTTCGCTGCCGCTCGGGTCACCGCGCCTGTTACGCAAGTCGCGCGACGGCTTTAACGCCAAGGTCGAAGCGCTGCTCGGCGCGCCTTTACCCGACAGCGCCTTCGACAAGGCCGACCCCGAACTGCCGCTCGATTTCTCGCGCGCGCCGAAACTCAAGCTGGTCTATCTGTCGTCGCTGGAGTTCAAGGCCGATTTTTCCGGCCGCGTCATCGAGCGGCTGATCCGCCATCACGCAGCCCTCGGCACCAAAGTGCGCATCATGGTCACAGACGTGCTGGAGCGCGACAAGGACGATGCCCTGCTGCACCGGCTGGCGGCCGATTATCCCAATGTCGAGTTGCAGGAATATCGTTGGCGGGCCGACCACGGCGCGCCGGTCGACGAGCAACTGTCACAGCTGCACAAGACCCATCACGTCAAGATGCTGGCGACACTTGCCGAGGATCCAGCCCGCTCGCGCGTCATCATCGGCGGCCGCAACATTCATGACGGCTTCCTGTTCCACAAGCCGATCGACCTGTCGCGCTATCCGAACCTCGAGCAATACGGCAAGACCGACGGCCTCTCGCTCAACTACTATTCGAACTGGAGCGATTTCGACATCGAGTTTGCCGACCCGGCCACGGTCGAGACGCTGGCCGCGCATCTCTCGACATTGTGGCTGCGCGACGCCGACACCAACATCGCAAGACCCTTCTCCATTCCGGTGCGCTCCGACAGCCGGCGCCTGCCGGGCACGGTGCGCCATTTCATTTCCGTGCCCTACGAGGACAACCATGCGCTCGAGACCTATTTCGTCGAGCTGATCGACACTGCCCGGCACCATATCGAGATCGTCAATCCCTACCTTAATCTGACGCCGAAGCTCAGCCTGGCCATCGAGCGGGCGCTGGCGCGCGGCGTCAGGATCGACATTGTCGGCCGCATCGACCTCAAGGGCGATATTGGCGGCAAGCTGCTGACCGCGCTCAACAAGCTGTTCGTCGAGAAATATGGCGACCGCATCAACATCCGCGAATTCAAGGCGCCCGATGTCGTGCTGCACTCCAAGATCATGATGATCGACGAAAGGCTGGTGACGATCTCGTCGGTCAATCTCAACAACCGCAGTTTCTTCCACGATCTGGAGAACGGCATGACGGTGCTCGACCCTGCCTTCTACGCCAGGATGCAGCCGGTCTACGACGACTATGTCGCCCATTCGAACCCGGTATCGACCAAGGTGACGATACCGTGGGCCTACCGATGGCTGTTCTCGAAGGGTTGGGTGAAGGAGGCGTTTTGAGGGGCTGGCGAGGCTGAAGGAATGCCGTTCTGTAGCGATCCTTTACACCCCCTCTGTCCGGTAGGACAGAGGGGGTGCTGGCCCGCCAGCTTTAAAAAGCACCCCTACCTCAAATACCGCTCCGGCCCCAGCTCCCGCACATCGATATCAGGCACCTTGCTGGAGATGATGTCGGACAGCACCTTGGCCGAGCCGCAGGCCATGGTCCAGCCAAGCGTGCCGTGCCCGGTGTTGAGATAGAGGTTGGAGAACTCGGTGCGGCCGACCAGCGGCGGCCCGTCCGGCGTCATCGGCCGCAGCCCGCACCAGAAGGACGCCGCCTTGAGGTCGCCGCCATCCGGGAACAGATCGCCGACCGAATGTTCGAGGGTGCGCCGGCGCGATTCATGCAGCCTGAGATCGAAGCCGGAAATCTCCGCCGTGCCGCCGACACGGATGCGGTCGCCGAGCCTGGTGATCGCCACCTTGTAGGTTTCGTCCATTACCGTCGACACCGGGGCGGCGACCGCGTCCTTGATCGGAACGGTGATCGAATAGCCCTTGACCGGATAGACCGGGATCGGGCGCCTGAGCAGGCGCATGAAGCGCGCCGAATAGCTGCCCAGCGCCAGCACATAAGCGTCGGCCGCGCGCGAGCGCTGGTCGGTGCCGACGCTGACGATGCGATTGCGGTTCTTGGAGAAGCGCCGGATCTGCGTACCGTACTCGAACGTGACGCCGCGCGCCACGCAGAGCTCGGCCAGCCGATCGGTGAACATCTTGCAGTCGCCAGTTTCGTCGCCGGGCAATCTCAGCCCGCCGACAAACTTTTCCCGCACGCCGGCCAGCGCAGGTTCGGCGCCAATGCAGCCTTCGGGATCGAGCAACTCGTAGGGAACGCCATATTTCTTCAGCACCTCTACATCGCCGCCGGTGCCGTCGAGCTGCTTTTGCGTGCGAAACAGCTGCAGCGTGCCCTTGGTCCGCTCATCATAAGCGATGCCGGTCGCCTCGCGCAGCGCCTTCAGCGTGTCGCGGCTGTATTCGGCGAGCGGCACCATGCGCGCCTTGTTGATGGCATAGCGATCCGCGGTGCAATTGCGCAGCATCTTGATGAGCCATGTCCACATATGCGGATCGAAGGCCGGCCGCACCACCAGCGGGCCGTGCTTCATCAACAGCCACTTGATTGCCTTCAGCGGAATGCCGGGGCCGGCCCAGGGCGAGGCATAGCCCGGCGAGATCTCGCCGGCATTGGCGAAGCTGGTTTCCAGCGCCGGCCCTTTCTGGCGGTCGAACACCGTCACCTCGTGGCCGGCCTCGGCGAGATAATAGGCAGTGGTGACCCCGATAACGCCGCCGCCCAACACGAAGATCTTCATCGCATCACTCTCCACGACGACTTCCGTCAGAGGGCCGCCGCCTCCTGTCTGCCGGATTCTGCGGCGTCCGCCAAGGGGCGGCGTGTCGCTGCTCTATTCGTTGATATAGCGGCGGTGGAAGCGGGGGCCGAGACTGGTCAGGATTTCATAACCGATCGTGCCGGCATGACCGGCGGCGTCATCGACGCTCTGCGAGGGGCCCAGGAGTTCGACAAGGTCGCCCTCGCGCAGCCGGCCGGCCGGCAGGGCCGAGATGTCGAGTATGATCGAATCCATCGACACCCGCCCGACAAAGGGCAGTCGCACGCCGTCGAGCCAGGCAGCCGAAGCCGCGCGCCGGTGCCAGCCATCGGCATAGCCGAGCGAGATCGTGGCCGCGCGCAAGGGACCGCTGGCCAGAAACGCATGTCCGTAGCCGACGCCCGCGCCCTTATCGATGCCGCGTGTCTGGATGATCTTTGCCTCGAGCCGCACCACCGGCAGCATCGGGTTCGCCTCATCAGGCGTCGGATTGATGCCGTAGAGCGCAGCGCCCGGACGCGCGAGGTCGTACTGATAGCGCGGCCCAAGAAAGATGCCGGAGGAATTGTCGAGCGACGCCGGCGCCTTGGGCAGCATTTTGCGCAGCCGTTCGAACTCCCTGAGTTGCGCGTCATTGGCCGCATTGGTCGGTTCGTCCGCACGGGCCAGATGGCTCATGACGAGGACGACATCGACGCCGGCGAAAGCATCGGCCGTAAGCGCCTCGACCTCTGCCAGGCCCATGCCCAGCCGCGACATGCCGCTGTCGACCTGGATGGCGGCCTTGAGCTTGCGGCCGGCCTTCTGGCCGGCTTTGCTCCACGCCTTCAATTGTCCGCCACTGTTGATGACGGGAACAAGGTCGGCGGCCACCGCTTCGGGTTCCGAGTCCGGCGGCAGGCCGTTCAGCACATGGATTTCCAGCTTCGGTCCGAGTGCGTCGCGCAGCGCGACCCCCTCGGTGAGATGAGCGACAAAGAAGCTGTCGCAGCTTTCGGCAACCAGTGCCGCCGCCACTTGCCGCGCGCCGAGCCCGTAACCGTCGGCCTTGACGACGCCGGCGCAGCGCACGCCGCCGAGCTTTGCCTTGAGCCGCCGGTAATTCTCTCGGATAGCGCCGAGATCGATGGTGAGAATGGCGCCGGCCGCCGCTTCGCTGATGGTATCTTTGGCTTTATGCATCGCAGACCCGCTGAAGTCGGCGCTGCCCCTCATTGTCCTGCCGGATATCTCTCCCTATCCCTATACGGGGAGTTGAGGAGCGGTCGGCGTAAAGCGGACGAAAAGCCAACTGCTTGGCTTTTCGAGTGACGAAAGCCGGCAGGCGGGTGAGGGGCAGCCCATACGCTGCGCTAAGAGGCCATTGCCCGGCGTCGTTCATATGGGTCTCGTGGCTGCGGGTGTCCCGATCAATAAAGCACGAATCAGGTGCCGTGCGAACCGTCACATTCAGCTAGGCAAGATGACGGAACGCCGCCACCACATCCTCATAGACATTGCGTTTGAACGGCACTATCAGATCGGGCAGGTCCTGCATCGGCCGCCATGCCCATTCATCGAATTCGGCGGTGTGGCCGCCTGGCGGCGGATTGATCTGGATCTCTCTGGTCTCGCCGTGAAAGCGGTAGGCGAACCATTTCTGCGTCTGGCCGCGATAGCGGCCCTTGAGGGCGATGCCGACCAGATCGGGCGGCAGGTCGTAATTGATCCAGTGCGGCGCCTCGGCGAGCAGCGTGACCGAGCGCATGCCGGTCTCTTCATAGAGCTCGCGCCCGGCCGCCTGCAGCGGCTCCTCGCCCTCGTCGATGCCGCCTTGCGGCATCTGCCAGAGCTGCGTGGTCCCGGCAAATTCGCTGTCCGGTTCGGCGATGCGGTGCCCGACCCAGACCAGCCCGTCGCCATTGAGGATCATCAGTCCTACGCAAGGGCGGTAAGGCAGCGTCTCGGGGTCGACAGGTTTCTTCGTCATGATCAGCCTTTTTCCGGGTCGATGGCCACCGCCGAGATCGGCACGATCTCGATGCCGCGCTTTTTTGCTTCGACCACCCAGGACGCCACGGTATCGACGGTGAGGTCGAAGGCCGAGCCGATGCCGACGGCGGAGCCTTTCGCACGCGCGGTCGCTTCCAGCTCGTCGAGCTTTTTCAGGATGGCGCCGCGGTCCTGCACGGCGTCGATTGCCGTATCGCCGGCGACGAACGGCACACCGTCCTTCAAGGCGAGATCGGACGCCAAGCTCCGTGCGGACGAGCCGTCATCGATATAGGCAAGGCCGCGCTTGCCAAGCTCGGCCATGAACGGGCCCATCGCTGTCGCGTCGGCCGAAAAGCGCGCCCCCATATAGTTCATGACGCCGGTATAGTTGGTGGTCCGCGACAGCGCCCAGCGCAGATTCTTCAGATTGTCGTCCTGGCTTGCCGCCACTGTCAGCGTGTTGCGGCCGGGATTGACATTGGGATAGTCGAACGGTTCGAGCGGCACCTGCATGACCACCTCATGCCCGCTCTGCCGTGCCGCCTGCATCCACCGGCCGATGCTGTTGCCTTGCGGCGCAAAGGCCAAAGTCACTTCAGCCGGCAGCTTGGCGATTGCCGCCTGCGTGCCGGTCTGCGACACGGCAAGCCCGCCGATGACGATTGCCACGCGAGCGCCGCGCGAACCCGACCACGGCCGCGCATAGACATCGAACGGCCGCCGGCCGTCAGCGGCGCGAACCGGGAGTGGGCCGGTGTCGCTGGCCTCGATCAGCGCCCTGTCGGGGATATGCGCGATCTTCAGGTTCTGGCCGATCGTCGACGGGTCGTGGATGACAATGGCTGCATTGGGCGGGCCGTCACCCTCCTGGGTTTGCACAAGGATGATCTGCGGACCGCTGGCCTTGGGCGTTTCCGCCTTCGGCGCTGCCGCCGTCGCTTGAGCAGTGGGTGCTGCGGCCGCGGGCTCGGCCGCCGCCGTCACCTTTGGCGTCGAGACCGCGATTGCTTCCGGTTTGCGGAACGGCTTCTCGCGCAGCGCGATCGCGCCGGAGATGCCGACCGCGGCCAGCACGACCAGCGTCGCCGCGACGGCGCCAGCGCTGATCCCGCGCGACGCAGCACGCGGTCGGGCGGCCTGTCCGAGTGGGCGTTCGATGTCCTTGCCGATGTCAGCCAAGCCGCATCCCCGGGCGCATGATCGGCGAAATCTTTTCGCCATGCGCAGATCCAAAACTCACGGCGCGTCCCCTGCGCCTTTTGAGGCGCAGCGCCCAGCGGTCCCCGAATCAAACTGCCGGAACCTCACGGTCCCGGCAGCATTGCATCGCTTCGATTGGGCAGCCAGAGCTACCAGTCGATTTTACTGGTTGAGCACTGCCTTCTCCGGATTCGGCGGGAATGCCGGATCGGTCTTCTGGCCGCGCAGCAGCTGTTCGGCATAGATCAGCTGCAGATCGTCCTTCGGATCCGGCGGCACATAGGCAGCCGAGCCCGAGCCGGTATCGCTCTCGTCGGCGCCCTTGATATGGCCCTTGAGGTCCGATTCGCCGCGCGTCAGGTCCCTGCCCTGCAGTTCGGGCGGCAGCGGCTGGTCGACCTTGATGTCGGGCGTGATGCCCTTGCCCTGGATCGACTTGCCGGACGGCGTGTAATAGAGCGCCGTCGTCAGGCGCAGCGCGCCGTTCTCGCCAAGCGGGATGATGGTCTGCACCGAGCCCTTGCCGAATGACTGCGTGCCGACCACTGTGGCGCGGCGCAGGTCCTGCAGCGCGCCGGCGACGATCTCGGAGGCGCTGGCCGAACCGCCATTGACGAGCACGATCAGCGGCTTGGCGCCGATGTCGTCGCCTGCCTTGGCGTCGAAGCGTGTGACGTCCTTCGGGTCGCGGCCGCGGGTCGAGACGATCTCGCCACGGTCGAGGAAGGCGTCGGACACGCTCACCGCCTGGTCGAGCAGGCCGCCCGGGTTGAGCCTGAGATCGAGCACATAGCCCTTGAGCTTGTCGTTCGGCACCTGCTTCTTGATGGTGTCGATGGCGTTCTCGAGGTCGTCATAGGTCTTTTCGGTGAAGGAGGTGATCTTCATGTAGCCGATGTCGTTCTCGACCCGGAACTTGACCGCCTTGACCTTGATGATGTCGCGCACCACCGTCAGCTCGATCGGCTTGTCGGCGCCTTGGCGCAGGATCGTCAGCTTGATCGGCGTGTTGACCAGGCCGCGCATCTTTTCGACCGCATCGTTGAGCGTCAGGCCGCGAACCTCTTGGCCGTCGATCTTGGCGATATAGTCGCCGGCCAGCACGCCTGCCTTGGCAGCCGGGGTGTCGTCGATCGGCGTGATCACCTTGACCAGGTCGTTCTCCATGGTGACCTCGATGCCGAGGCCGCCGAACTCACCCTTGGTCTGCACACGCATGTCCTGCGCCTGCTCGGCATTCATGTAGGAGGAGTGCGGGTCGAGCGAGGTGAGCATGCCGTTGATGGCGTTTTCGACCAGCGACTTGTCGTCCGGCGGCGTCACATACTGCGCCCGCACGCGCTCGAAGATGTCGCCGAAGATCGCCAGTTGCTTGTAGGTCTCGGAGCCTGCAGCGTTCGCCGTCGAGCCGGGCGCGCCATAGACCAGGCTCATCGCTGACGCGCCCATCAGCGCACCGGCAATAAGAAGCGACAGTTTCCGCATCATTTCACGTCCTTCCAGAGAAGCGGTCCGCCCACCATGGGGTCGGATCGACGGGTTTTCCATCCTTGCGGAACTCGACATAGAGTTCCGGCGTGGCATTTCCATTCTTCGAGGCCGAGGTGCTTGCCACCCGGGCCTCTCCCATCGCGCCGACCGGCTCTCCTGCGAGCACCGACTGGCCAGACGCGACGCTGATTCTGCTCATCCCCGCCAGGACGACATGATAGCCGTCTCCCGCATTGAGGATCAAGAGTTGACCATAGGAGCGAAAAGGCCCCGCATAAAGCACATTTCCGTCCGCCGGTGCCGTGACGATGGCTCCCGATTGTGTCGCAACCATGTCGCCAAGCATCACCGCGCCGTTACCGTCATCGGCCCCGAAACGCAGCTTGATCTTGCCGGTGACCGGCAGCGAGACTTGTCCCTGAAGTGCCGAAAACGGCGCGGCGGCGGTGAGGCGGTTGCCTTCCGGCACGGGCAGCGAAGCCAGCTCCGTCGACGCGGTTGTGCCTGCATCGGCGTTATCGGCGTCCGGCTTATCGCTGTCGGCCGCTTTCTGTTCGCCTGCCTTGACGGCATCCACCGCCTTGCGGCTCTTGTCGGCTTCAAGCGAAGCGATCAGCTCTTTCAGGCTGCCGGCCTTGGCCGCAAGCGCCTGGGACCGCTGCTTTTCAGCGGCCATCGCCGTCCAGGTGTCCGCCTCGAGCTTCTGCTTGGCTTCGAGCAGCATGGAGAGGCGTTTCTTTTCCGCCGTCTGCTCGCCGACCGCCGCCGTCAGCCGCGGACGCTCGGCCGCGATCGAGGCCGTCACCCCGGTCTGTTACCTGAGGTCGGCCAGCAATTTGTCGGTCTGCTGGCGCAGTTCGGGCACCACTGCGCCGAGCAGGATGGCGCTGCGCACCGACGACAGCGCGTCTTCCGGCTTGACCAGGATCGCTGGCGGCGGATTGAGCCCCATGCGCTGCAGCGCGCCCAGCACCTCGGCCAGCACGTCGCGCCGCGCCGCCAGCGAGACACGGATCTTCTGTTCCTCGCCCTTCAGTCCTTCGAGCCTGGCGCCGATATCCTCGATGTCCTGGCCGAGCTTCTGCTCGGTCATCGCCGACTGGATAAGCGCCGCGGTGATCGAGGCATGGTCCTTCTTGACCGAAGCAATGTCGGCGGCGAGCTTGGCCAGCCGTTCGGACGACAGCGTGATCTCGGCCGACACCTTCTCATATTCGGCACGGCTCAGATCGGGGTCGGGCGCCACGTCCAGCGTATTTTCGGCCCGCGCAAGCCCGAGCGACAGCAAAACCACTGCTGCAGCGATGCCGCAGCGCGCGTGCCGGAAGCCCGTTCGTGATTTCCCGTTGCCAGCCATTGAAGCCCGACTCTATGCGTGGCTTCGTTAACGAACCATCAACCATGATCGAACCGAAGCCTAGCACAAAACAGCCGCGCATTGGGGCGGAAATCCGGACGATTGATCCTCGACCCACTGATTTACGAACGGTGGTAGGGATGTCCCGAAAGAATCGTTGCCGCCCGATAGAGCTGCTCGCCCAGCATGACGCGCACCAGTTGGTGCGGCCAGGTCGCCGCGCCGAACGAGACTATCAGCTCAGCCTGATCGCGAATCGACTGGTCGTGCCCGTCGGCGCCGCCAATGGCGATGACCAACGCCTTGCGTCCGCCATCGCGCAGCTGGCCGATACGGCTGGCGAAATCGTCTGAGGACAGGTTTTTGCCGCGTTCGTCGAGCAGGAACAGCGCCGTGCCCGGCTGCAGCTGTGCCTGCAGCTTCTGGCCTTCCTCGCGGCGGCGCTCATTGGCGTTCTGGGCTCGTCCCTCGGCGATCTCGGCGACACCAGAGAATTCGAACCCGATCGCCGGGCCGCTCTTGGCGAAACGCTCGAAATAGCGGTCGGCGAGTTCTCTCTCGGGGCCGGCCTTCATCCGGCCCACGGCATGAACTGCTATCTTCATCCCTGCCTCGGCGAGCTTTCAATCCATGTCGCACCCCGGATGGTTACGACATGAGACGGAGCTCAGTGCAAGGTCTCTTCCTCAAGGTCCGGCGCCTGCCACATCTTTTCAAGATTGTAGAATTCGCGGACTTCTGGGCGGAAGACATGGACGATGATGTCGCCTGAATCGATCAGGACCCAGTCGGCGCCGGACAGCCCCTCGACGCGCGCCGTGCCGAGACCGGCATCCTTGAGCGCCTTGAGCAGGTGGTCGGCGACAGCCGAGACATGACGGTGCGACCGGCCCGACGCGATGACCATATAGTCGCCGAGGCTCGATTTCCGCTGAATGTCGATTGAGACAATATTTTCGGCCTTGGAGTCTTCCAGACTGGCAAGGACTGTCTTGATGGCACGGGACACGGCGTCATCTACGCTGATCCTGGCCGGCGAAGGCATGACGTCAGCCTTCTTCCGCAATGCTGTTCTCAGTGTATTTCCTTTCGCAGCAAGAACAACCAAATCACCCACGAAATCAGGTGACACCCTATAGATAGGCAGAGTTCCCTTGCAGTTTCAAGACGGGAGGCCCTGCCACCGCGAACGCAGTGCACGACTTCCGGTTCCGGAGCCTTGAGAAAAATCGGAACCCATGGCCGCGGCAGGGGTTATCGACACGCCCCCCAAACGGATTTTCCTGATGCCAATCGACCCCCAGAACACGCTGCTCACCGTGCAGGCTGGCCTTGCGCAACTCAGCACACTGATCGTTTCCTATTCCTTCTCCGCCATCGGCGCCATCATCCTGCTGGTCGTCGGCTATCTCGTCGCCGGGCTCGCAGAACGATCGATCTCAGCCGGCCTCGGCCATATCCATGGTTTCGACGCGACGCTGCGCCATTTCTTCTCGAAGATCGTGCGCTACGCCATCCTGATCCTGGTGGTCATCATGGTGCTCGGCCAGTTCGGCGTTCAGACGGCCTCGATCATCGCCGCCATCGGCGCCATCGGGCTGGCAATCGGCCTGGCGCTGCAAGGCACGCTGCAGAACATCGCCGCAGGCATCATGCTTCTGGCGCTCAGGCCATTCCGCATCGGCGAATATGTCGAGGTCGGCGCCATTTCCGGCACCGTCGAGGAAATCGGCCTGTTCGCCACCAAGCTCCGCACGACAGACGGCGTCTATGTGCTGGCGCCCAATTCGACGCTGTGGAACCAGCCGGTGCGCAATTTTACTCGCAACGGTGTGCGCCGCGGAGACATCACGCTGAGCATCGGCTCCTGGAACGACATCGACCTGGCGCAGAAAACCATGCTGGGCGTTGCCGGCGGCGAGCGCCGCGTCAAGCGAGAGCCGGCGCCGATCGCCTTCGTCGCCACGGTGGGCGATGCCAGCGTCGCCATCACCTTGCGCTACTGGACCACGGCGGCGGATTTCTTCGCCACCCAGATCGATCTCACCAAACGCGTCAAGCAGGCGTTCGACGCCGAAGCCATTTCGGTTCCCGCACCTCCGCCGGAGGCTCGACAGGAAACTGCCGCTACCAGGCAGTAGGAGCTGTGAAACCGTTCAGCGCTTATCTTCCGGGGCGTAGGCGAGCTCCACCGGCAGCGGCGCCTGCGCCGACATCGGCGCGAAACTGCTGGTCTCCGTAGCGGGGACGGCGCGCGTGGTGGCCACTCGCCACAGCACGAACAGGCAGAAGACAGTGGCGATGACGATGGCCACATAAATGAAGGCCTGCGTGCCATAGACAGCCGACAGGGCCGTCACGATACCCGGCACGATGAACCCCGACAGCGACCAGGCAAACAGCAACGAACTCGACAGCGCCACCATGTCGTCCTTGCCGGCGCGGTCGGCGGCATGCGCGCTGGCCAGCGAATAGATCGATTCCGAGGCGCCGTCCCAGACGATGTAGATCACCACGAGCACCATCAGCGCGCCGCCGTCGAAGCCGATGGCCAGAATACCGGCGACGATGGCCAGTGCCGCAGCGCCGGCCAGCACGTAACGGCGATCGGTACGGTCGGAAATCCAGCCGAGCGGTATCTGCAGGATCAGCGTGCCGACGGGCATCGCCGACAAAAGCAGCGCCACATCGGCCTGGCTATAGCCTTTGGCCGTGGCATGGATCGGTGCGAACCCGGCGATCGCCATCGACAGACCGCCGACGGCCAGCATGCCGGCCACGCCGACCGGCGAGATCCGCCAGGCGCGGCCAAGCGCCACGGAGGCTGCGCGAGGTGGCGGCGGTTGAGCCAACCGCGTCATGCCGACCGGCAGGATCGACACTGCGGTGAAGGCAATGCCGATCAGCGGCGCCTGCGCCGTCGCGATGTCGACCGCCGCCAGCAGGGCATAGCCGACGCCAAGTCCGGCGACATAGGCGACGTAAAACACCGCCATCACCCGGCCGCGAATGGCGTTTGCGACGGCATCGTTGAGCCAGCTCTGGGCGACGATGAACAGGCCGCATATTGCAAAACCGTAAAGCGCGCGTGCCGCGATCCACAGCAGCGGGTAGGTGCCGGCGCCAATGGCAGCATTCGACAGCGCTATCAGCGCCGACAGCACCATGAAGGCGCGGGCGTGCCCGACGCGGCGCACCAGCGGCCCGGTCAGGATACAGCCGGCAAGCCCGCCGGCCGACAGGCCGGTGATGATCAGCCCGGCCCAGGTCGGATCGAAGCGCTCGACGCCAAGCCGGACCGGGATATAGGCGAACATCAACCCGTTGCCGACCGCGATCAGCGCCATCGACACGATTACGCTGGCAATGGCGATCACGGGCGCCGGCGGGGCGCCATGATTGGGGTCGATGTCGGTCTGGTTCACTGAAGTGGCCATATCCAGCGCAGCATCGCCCAGCCAATCGCGAAAGGCCGCCGTAAAAGCGACATCGGCGATCTGGTCTTACGGAGTTACCCCTTGGCTTGCTGGCGAATAGCACTCGATGACAGCGACGAGCGTGGGCCGTGGATGAAGGTCCAGGCCGGCGCCTTCATGCGCGCGAGCCGGGGCGCATCACCCTCGTCGACGCGGGCATAGTCGAACGTCTTGGCCACGACCGAGGACAGGAAGGACAGCGTCGCGCCCGGGCGGTCGATGACCGCGATGGGGAAGGTCATGACGATCTGGCGCCAGCGCTGCCAACGGTGGAAATCGCGAAGTGAGTCGGCGCCCATGATCCAGACGAAGTCGACGCCGGGATTGCGTGCCTTGACCAGCGCCAGCGTGTCGGCGGTGAAGCGAATATGATGCGCCGCCTCGAAGGCGGTGACCTTGATCTTCGGGTTCTTGGCGACCTGCTCCGACTGGAGCAGCCGGTCGCTCAGCGGCGCCAATTCCCTGGTGCTCTTCAGCGGATTGCCAGGCGTCACTATCCACCATAGCTGGTCGAGCGCCAGCCGCCTGAGCGCGATTTCCGCCACCAGCGCATGACCGGCATGCGGCGGGTTGAACGAGCCGCCGAACAGGCCGACGGCAAGGCCCTTTTCGGCATGCGGCATGCGGAGGTAGTGCGAGGAAAGAGGCGCCCCACCCTCCCCCTTGTGGGGAGGGTCGATCCGCGAAGCGGAGGGGGGGGGGGGGATTGCAGAATTCAGCGTCGTACCCCCACCCGGCTCGCTGCGCTCGCCACCCTCCCCACAAGGGGGAGGGTAAGGCCAGCGCTCAAGGCCTCACCTGTCCCGACCCGCGCACGCGGTATTTGAACGAGGTCAGCTGCTCGACACCAACCGGTCCGCGCGCGTGCATCTTGCCGGTGGCGATGCCGATCTCGGCGCCCATGCCGAACTCGCCGCCATCGGCGAACTGGGTGGAGGCATTGTGCAGGAGAATCGCCGAGTCGATCTCGCTGAAGAAGCGCTGCACAGCCTTTGCATCCTCGGCGATGATCGCCTCTGTGTGGTGTGAGGAGAACGTCTCGATATGGTCGATGGCGCCGGCAATCCCGTCGACCAGCTTTACCGCGATGATGGCGTCGAGATATTCGGTCATCCAGTCGGCATCGGTCGCCGGCTTGGCGTCGAAGAACAGCTTCATCACTTCCTGATCGGCATGGATCTCGCAGCCGGCGGCGCGTAGCGCGTCGAGGATCGGCACCAGATGTGTGGAGGCCACCGCGCGGTCGACCAGCAAAGTCTCTGCAGCGCCACAGACACCGGTGCGCCGCATCTTGGCGTTGACGGCGATCCTGACCGCCATGTCGAGATCGGCCGAGCGGTCGATGTAGAGATGGCAGATGCCTTCAAGATGGGCAAAGACCGGCACCCGCGCCTCGCTCTGGACGCGCCCGACCAGGCTCTTGCCGCCCCGCGGAATGATGACGTCGAGATTGCCGCCAAGCCCTTTCAGCATCTCGCCGACGGCGGCGCGGTCGGTGGTCGGCACCAGCTGAATGGCGTCTTCCGGCAGGCCGGCGGCCTTCAGCCCCTCGACCAGGCAGGCATGAATGGCGGCGGACGAATTGAGCGAATCCGAGCCGCCGCGCAGGATCACCGGATTGCCGGCCTTGAGGCAGAGCGCGCCGGCATCCGCCGTCACATTCGGCCGGCTTTCATAAATGACGCCGACAACGCCGAGCGGCGTGCGCACGCGCTCGATCTGCAGGCCGTTGGGGCGATCCCAGGCGGCAATCACATCGCCGACCGGGTCCCTGAGCTCGGCGATTTCACGGATGCCATCCGCCATGGCACGGGTGCCCGCCGGATCGAGCTTCAACCGGTCCATGAAGGAGCCGGACAAGCCCGATTCGTGTCCGTTAGAGACATCGATGGCGTTGGCATCGAGAATCTGCTGCTGGCGCGCGATGATCGCGTCGGCCATGGCGAGAAGTGCGGCATCCTTGGCGGCGGCGGTCGCAATCGCCAACGGTCGGGCGGCCGCGCGGGCGCGGCGGCCGATATCAGCCATCAGCGCGACGGTGTCATCCCCGGATTGTTCATGCAACTTCAGCATGTCTCATCCTCCGCTTACCTCGCCCCCGGCCCATAGCTGGCCGGCAGGCCGTATCTGGTCACCCGGATCGCTCACCACCAGATCGTCCCTGTGGATCATCGCCGAGCGCGCCTCGTAGCCGAGCACGGTTTCGATCTCGGCGGTCTTCAGGCCTGCGATCCTTACGGCATCGGCGGCATCGTAGGCAACAAGCCCGCGCGCGATCTCGCGCCCTTCCGGCGACAGGATGGCCACCGTGTCGCCGCGCGAGAAATTGCCGCTGACCAGCCTGACGCCGGCCGGCAGCAAAGATTTGCCGGACAGCAGCGCACCGATGGCGCCGGCGTCGACGGTGAGCCGCCCGGCCGGTTCGAGCTGGCCGGCGATCCAGGTCTTGTAGCCTTTCACCGGATTGGCGCTCGGCCTGAAGAAGGTGGCGCGCTCGCCACGTTCGATCGCCATCAGTGGCGACAGCCTGGTGCCCGAGGTGATGATCATGGCGGTGCCGGCGGCGGTGGCGATCTTGCCGGCATCGAGCTTGGTGCGCATGCCGCCGCGCGACAGTTCGGATGCGGCCGCCCCGGCCATAGCCTCGATATCGGGCGTGATGCGGTCGACCACCGGAATGAATTTTGCATCGGGATCGCGCGCCGGCGGCGCCGTATAGAGCCCGTCAATGTCGGAGAGCAGCACAAGCAGGTCGGCGCCCATCATCGTCGCCACCCGGGCCGCCAGCCGGTCATTGTCGCCATAGCGGATTTCGGAGGTCGCCACCGTGTCGTTCTCATTGATGACCGGCACCGCCTTCATCTTGAGCAGCGTCGAGATCGTCGCGCGGGCATTCAGATAGCGGCGGCGCTCTTCGGTGTCGCCCAGCGTCAGCAGGATCTGGCCCGATTTCAGCGAACCCTTGCCCAGCGCATCCGACCACGCGCCGGCTAGCGCGATCTGGCCGACGGCCGCAGCCGCCTGGCTTTCTTCCAGCTTCAGCGCCCGTTTGCCGAGACCGAGAATGGTGCGGCCGAGCGCAATGGCGCCGGACGATACGACCAGGATCTCGGCGCCGCCATTGGCGAGCACCGCAATATCCTCGGCAAGCGAGGCAAGCCAGTCGCGCTTCAGGCCGCTGGTGCGGTCGACCAGCAAGGCCGAACCGATCTTGACTGTGATGCGCCGGTATTTTGTCAGCGATTGCGCCGTCATCGCTATTGGTCCCAGCGGGTCTCGACGGGAGCGGCAGCCCTGTCGCGCGCTTCGCCGACAACCGCCATCAGCGCCCGCAGCACCGCTTCGACGCCCTCGCCGGTGGCCGCCGACAGCAGCATCGGCGCGCGGCCGGCAGCGCGTTTGAGCGACGCAACCTTCTTCTTGCGCTCATCGGCGTCGAGGATATCGACCTGGCTCAGCGCCACGATCTCGACCTTCTCGATCAGCCCATTGCCATAGGCATCCAGCTCGGCGCGCACGGTCTTGTAGGCCTTTCCAGGATTTTCCTCCTGCGCCGAGACCAGGTGCAAAAGCACACGCGTGCGCTCGACATGGCCGAGGAACCGGTCGCCGATGCCGACACCCTCATGCGCGCCCTCGATGAGGCCCGGAATGTCGGCGATGACGAATTCGCGCGCATCGATGCGGGCAACGCCGAGACCTGGATGCAGCGTGGTGAAGGGGTAGTCGGCGATCTTTGGCTTGGCCGCGGTGACGGTTGCCAGAAAAGTCGACTTGCCGGCATTTGGCAGCCCGACCAGGCCGGCGTCGGCAATCAGCTTCAGCCGCAGCCAGACATTCATCTCTTCGCCGGGCTGGCCGGGATTGGCGCGGCGAGGCGCCTGGTTGGTCGAGGTCTTGAAATGCTGGTTGCCGAAACCGCCATTGCCGCCCTTGGCCAGCAGGAAGCGCTGGCCGACCACGGTCAGGTCGCAGATCAGCGTCTCATTGTCCTCGGCAAACACCTGGGTTCCGGCCGGCACCTTGAGCGTCACATCGGCGCCCTTGGCGCCGGTCATGTTGCGGCCCATGCCGTGGACACCAGTCTTGGCCTTGAAATGCTGCTGATAGCGATAGTCGATCAGCGTGTTGAGACCGTTGACCGCTTCCAGCCAGACATCGCCGCCGCGGCCGCCGTCGCCGCCATCCGGGCCGCCGAACTCGATGAATTTTTCGCGCCGGAACGACACAGAGCCGGCGCCACCGTCGCCGGAGCGGATATAAACCTTGGCTTGATCGAGAAATTTCATTGGACTACGCAGTTTCTGGTGGCCTTGCGGCTTTGCTCTAGATCTTGCGCCTTGCTCTAAACCAAGGCGCGGCCAAGGGCGAGGCCGTTTTGCGACTAAAGCGCCGGATGCCCTTTTGTCGGGGACGCGGTAGCAGTGTTCGCGGACGGAGCTTGAGGGGCGCGGGAATGAAGGTTGTGAGCTACAACATCCAGTACGGTATCGGTCTGGATGGCCGCTACGATCTCGGCCGCATCACCGAGGCGGTTCGCGGCGCCGACGTGATCGCGCTGCAGGAAGTGACCCGCAACAATCCGAGGAACGGCAACCGCGACATGGTCGCCGAGATCGGTGAGGCGCTGCCCGAATATTTTGCCGCCTACGGCAGCAATTTCGAGGTCAATGTCGGCTCGCGCCTGGAGGCCGGCCGCGCCATCACCACCACTTTCCAGCTCGGCAACATGGTGCTGTCGAAGACACCGATCCATCTGTCGCGCAATCTGCTTTTGCCGCGCAGCCGCAGCCTTGAGGCGATGAACTTCCAGCGCGGCGCACTCGAGGCGCTGGTCGAGACCCCGCTCGGCTTCATCCGCTTCTATTCCACGCATCTCGACCATCGCAGTCCGGTTGAACGCGCCAGCCAGATCCGTTTCCTGCGCCAGCGCCTGTTGAACTATGCCTTCGAGGGCGGCGGCCTCTCCGGCATTCCCGAGATCGGCCTGCCGGACCTGCCCTATCCCGAAGCCTTCATCGTCATGGGCGACTTCAACATGCTGCCCGGCTCGCCCGAATATGTCGAACTCGTCGGCCGCCCGGATCATGAATTCGGCATGCCCTTGACCGCCGATCTCGCCGTCGACGTCGCCCAGCGCCTGAACACACCAGACGTCGTCACCTGGGTCGATCCCACGCGACCCGAAGACACAAGCCGCCACAAGCGCATCGACTACATCTTTACCTCGGCCTCGCTCGCCGGATCGCTGAAGCGCCTGTGGGTCGACCCGCAAGCGGTCGGTTCGGACCATCTCCCGATTTGGGTCGAGATGGGCTGAGTTGAGCCCGATCCACAACGTTTCCAAACCTGTCGTTTGGAGGCACGCGCTAGGTGTGTTGAGATTCAGGTCAGGCCGAGCCGAAAACACTGGTTTTCGAGAACCGGAGCGGAGTGTACTTAAGTACGTGCACCGGAAGCGCATAAAACCCGCGTTTGCAGGCCGGCCTCACCTGAATATCAAAACACCTAGAAATGCACCCAGTTTCGAAGACTGATCCAGGTCTTTCTGTCCAGCCGGTACCGCTCGACCGGCACCTGGCCGGCGACGATCGAGTTCAGCATGCCCTGGCCGGCATACTGGAAGCCGCATTTGTGGATGACCCGGCGCGAGGCCGGATTGATCACCCGCGTCGAAGCCTGCAGCACCTGGATCGAGGTCCGTTGGAAGGCGAGGTCGACCAACGCATGCGCGGCCTCCGTCGCATAGCCGCGCTTCCAGTAGGGCTCGCCGATCCAGTAGCCGAGCTCCAGCCCGCGGTCGGTCATGTTGAGGCCGGCGCAGCCGACGAAAATGTCGGTACTGGCCAGCGTCAGCGCATAGGCGATGCCGGCCCGGCGCGATCTCGTCATAGCCAGGAAGGCGCGTGCCTCTGCCTCACCATAGGGGTGCGGCATGCGGGCCAGCATCTCGGCGACGTGACGGTTGTCGGCAAGCTCGACCAGTTGCGCGATGTCGGCTTCGCAGGGAGCGCGCATCACCAGCCGCTCCGTGGCCAGCACCGGGCAATCTATCGCGTAACTTTCGTCTTCGGTGTCTTCCGCTTCGGCAACCATTCGACGTCCTCCAGGCAAGAAAAAAGGGGAGATGGAAAACCCATCTCCCCTGATCCTTTTCCTGGCTCCATTCACTGGTTTGGCCAGACACCGGTTCCCGAGATGGGCGCCGGTTTTATAGTGCGGAACCGGCTACTCCGCGGCTTTGGTAATCGGGTTGACCGATACGTAGGTTCGGCCGTTGGCTTTTTTGTTGAAGGTGACTGCGCCGGTCTCGAGCGCAAAAAGGGTGTGGTCCGTGCCCATGCCGACATTGACGCCGGGATGCCAGGTGGTGCCGCGTTGACGGATGATGATGTTGCCCGGGATGACGGCTTCGCCGCCGAACTTCTTCACGCCCAGACGCTTGGAATGCGAGTCGCGACCGTTGCGCGACGAGCCGCCAGCTTTCTTGTGTGCCATCTAACTAACTCCGATGCGCCCTGGGGCGCTTGAATGGTCTTATGAACGCGTTCGCGTTCCGTTTCAAGTCCGATCCGGCGACCTTGTCGCCGGTTCGTTTTACTTCTTCGCCAGTTCCTTGGCCTGCTCGCGCCAGTCGTTGATCTGGTCGGTGCTGAAGGGCATGTGCGCGTCGATCTTGGCCACGTCCTTGTCCGACAGCTTGGCAAGCTGGGCGAAGGTGGTGATGCCCTGCTCGTGCAGCTGGCCGGCGGCAACCGGGCCGATGCCCTTGATCACGGCCAAATCGTCCGGCTCGCCCTTCGGCGCCTTGAACAGCGGCGCGGCGACGGCGGTCTCCGTCTTGGCTTCATCCTTCGGAGCAGCCTCGGCTTTGGCTTCCTTCTTCGCCTTGGCTTCCTTCGGCGCGGCCTCGGCCTTCGCCTCGGGCGCTACGTCAGCCTTGACTTCCTTGGCTTCCACCTTGGCTGAGGCCTTCTTGGAAGGCTTGGCGCCACCCAGCAGGATCTCGGCGATCCGCACGGTGGTCAGAAGCTGGCGGTGGCCGATCTTGCGGCGCGAATTCTGCCGGCGGCGCTTCTTGAAAGCGATGACGGTGCGGTTCTTGCCCTGCTCGACGACTTCCGCCGTGACCAGAGCGCCATCGACGAACGGGGCGCCGAAGGTGACATTTTCGCCTTCGCCATGGGCGAGGACGCTGCCGATTTCGACGATATCGCCGACATTGGCTTCGAGCTTCTCGATCTTCAGGAGATCGTTGGCGGCAACGCGATACTGCTTACCGCCCGTTTTAATGACTGCGAACATTTTTTGCCTTTCGCTGTTCGGTCGGCCTCGATGAGCCGCGTCACGCGGTTCGGCCGTCTTTTTGTCAGTCTGCGGGTTCGAAAAACAAGCGGCGTGGAAGAACCCTCCACGCCGATTGCGCGCTTCCCCTAACCGAAGGTTCGGTACGAGTCAAGGCAAACGGGCGGAATCCTTGGCCACGCCGCCTCCTTGCCGCCCCCGATCCCTCCGGTCGAGGACCGGTTAGCCCCATCTGCCGACGTGGCCGCAACGCAGCCCTCCCGGCAGAGCCCGCACAGGAAGCTGAATTCCCCCGCGGATTTGGCCTTGTAACCTGCCCGCCCAGCCGTTATCTAGTGCGCCGCGCCGGCAACGGCCGACCATGACCGCGGAGAGGTGGCAGAGTGGTCGAATGCACCGCACTCGAAATGCGGCATGGGTGCAAGCCCATCGGGGGTTCGAATCCCTCCCTCTCCGCCACCCGGAACCGCATCTGGGCGTAGGAGTGTCGCCCGAAGCTACGAAGTAGCGTAGGGGGACCGGAACGAAGCAGGATGCCCTCCGAAGCTTCAGCGAAGGGGCTGCCGCTATGCAACGAGGCCTTGCCTCATTTGGTTTACCTCTTCGATCGGGACTGGATGCCCGGTGAGGAAGCCCTGCATCAAATTTACCCCCAGGCGCTGCAGCAATATGTACTGCTCTTCGGTTTCGACGCCCTCGGCGAGCACGACATGGCCGAGATTGCGAAGCAGTCCGACCATGTCCCGCAACAGGCTCAAGCCGCGAGAGGTCTGGCAATCGTGGAGGAAGCTGCGATCGATCTTGACCACGTCGAATTTGAACCGGCGCAGCCATGTAAGGCCGGCAAATCCCGTTCCGAAATCGTCCAGCCAGATCTGAACGCCGAGTTTTCGCAGCCGCTCCACGTTTCTTACCGCTTGCGCCTCCAGAAAGATGTCACTGCCTTCGGTGATTTCGATGGCCAGTTTCTGGGGCGCAAGGCCGTGCCTGCCAAGGATCTCGGTGATCCGGAGTGAAAAGTTGGGAGCCTTGAGCTGAAGAACGGAGACGTTCACCGTCACGACCGAGCCCAATCCGTATTCCGCCATGTCACCGCAGGCTCGATCGATCAGCCACGTACCCAGTTCCACGATCGCTCCGGTCTGCTCGGCAACGGGTATGAACACGGACGGACTGATCATGGTGCCGTCGAAGTCGCATACACGCATCAGACTCTCGTGCCCCAGCACGCGGCCCGACGCCAGCTCGCGAATTGGCTGGTAGGCGACAGAAACGAGCTGGTTGGAAACTGCCACCTTCAGCAGTTCTGAAAGATTTTCGCCGGAGCGATCCTGGCTGGTGGCATGCGGGTCGTAAATCGTGAACGTAGCCCGACCGGCAAACTTGGACGCGTAGAGGGCGCGGTCAGCTTCCTGCAGCAGGATTCTAAGCTCTATGCTCTGATCGGCGCGCGTCAACGACGCCCCGGCACTGATCGTGACGATGTTGAGCTTGTCGCCCCGATCAGGGTGGTAAATATCCAAATCCTCTACAGCGCGACAGAATTTCTTCGTTATCTCATGAAGGTGAGCCCGCCCGGTGACCTTGCAGAGAATGACGAATTCTTCTCCGCCATAGCGGGCCGCGATGGCGTTGTTGGCAGCCGCCATCTCGGAAAGGACATGGGCGAGTTTGATCAGGCAATCGTCGCCGGCCTGATGACCAAGTCCGTCATTGAACCTTTTGAAGTAGTCGACGTCGATCAGAATGAGGCCTATCTCGTCGTCGTCCGCGGCCCAGTCTTCGCGCAGCTCCGAGAATTCTCGAATGATCGCCCTGCGGTTTTTCATTCCCGTGAGCGGATCGGTGTCGGCGATTTCGGTTAGTTTCTGCCCCTTCTTGATAGCAGCCTGCTCCTGGAACTGTGCCCGAAGCGCGTGCAGGAAGGTCTGGTAACGCTCCAGGCTCAGCCGCCAGGAAAGATAAAGCGACAAGACGAGGCAGTTCACGAAATAGGCCGACAACACGACCCGACCGGCGATGTCGGCCTGAAGGGAGAACATCGCGGCGTACACAAAGCTTGCGGCGACCGTCGCGGAGGCAAGGGCTGAAAGCCAAAAACGGAAGTTGAAGAACAGATTCGCACCCAGGATGAACACTGTGCCAAAAACCATGAAATGGGAGAGGGCATCCTGATGCTCTGTTCCAACAGCGGAGACGAGCCACCCAAGGGCACCGGAAACAATCGCCAGCGCTGCTACAAGGTGCAAGGTGGCAAGGCCAAAGCCCCGTCGGGCGACAAATTCGACAAGCGCCAGGGAAGTGATCCCTAGCGTAACGCGCGTCAAAACAAGCCGGCCGGCGACATCCGGAAAGAGAAACCAATCGAAAAGGCCATAGGCCACATAGCTGAATACAGCAGCCGCAATACCCCATCGCACAAGGCTGCGATTCTCATCGGCATCCTTCTGCAGGAACAGTGCCAGCAGTTCCGGATCGGCGGAATGCCACCGCGGACGTCCAATCGCTGCCGCCACCTTCTGGGCAACGTCCTCGCTCAGTTGCATCGCAACGCTCCTCCGCGATCTGCAGTAGCGAATGCAACAGCCGACGTCGCCTGCGGTTGGGGAATGAAGACGTCCCTGTCCGCAAGAAAAGTCAGATGTCGCTAACCGAGGGTAAACGGGCGGTTCGGATTTAGCCAGTTTGCAGGATTGATGGCCGTTCCGTTGATTAAAATTTTACTAAAATTTTATTAAAATTGTTAGCGTTGGTTAGCGGCGCACCTATGCTGCTGGCCGGGGACCGGGGCGGTAAACCGGAGAGTAAACGGCATGCCTATCAAGCCAAAACTGCAGCTCGACCAATACAGCCTGGTCACCACCAGGCTGATGACGAAACATGTTGCGACCTCCGAAGAGGCGGCTGACTCCGACGAGTTGAGGGACAGCACGGCCCAGCTCGCCCTGATACTGGACCTTGCTCATCAAGCCTTTGCGCGAAACAAACCGGCCGCCCCCGTCGTCCATCGTTTGGCGGGGCGACTCCACAAGCTCCGCCGGCAGGTTGCTCCCGCGGTCTGGCAGAAACTCGTTCCTTTGGCTCAGCAGCATCGGGTCGCGGAATATTTGCTCCAAGACCCGTTCACGCGGTGGTCGGTCGAAAAACCGCGCGGGTATTCGGGCGATGCAGGCCTGCTGGATATTTACTACAAGCATCCGATCGCCGACGAGATCGTGGCCTCGTCGACCTTACTTGGTCGGCAAATTTATGCGTACACCAGTGAAGCTGCCAGTTCGGTGGCGGGGCGCGAGCGGCGGGATATTCTGGCCAGGACCGTGGACGAGACGGCCAGCAGTGTGGAAAAGGCTGAGGTGCTGGCGATTGCCTGCGGCCACCTCAGGGAAGCCGAACGCTCCGATGCGTTGGCCAGGCATAAACTGCAACGTTGGATCGGCCTGGATCAGGACCCCGTCAGCGTAGCCACGGTGAACCACGACTTTGCCGGCACGGCAGTCGAGGCAGTCCAGGGTTCCGTACGCGGCATCCTGCGCCGCGCCTACGCCCTTGGCACATTCGATCTCGTCTACGCATCGGGGCTTTACGATTACCTGCCGCGTGCCATCGGCATCCGCCTGCTTCAAAGAGCCATGGAACTCGTCAAGCCCGGTGGCGAATTCCTGTTTGCCAATTTCAGCGACGAGATAACGACGGATGGTTACATGGAGACTTTCATGGATTGGCCGCTCATCCTACGTTCGGCCGACGATATGTGGGACATCATCAATGCCGCCCTCGGCGGGAGTCCTTTCGACGCGAAAGTCTACTATGGCTCGAACCGGAATATCGTTTACGGCAAGGTGAGGAAGGGCGATCTCTAACTAGGCGCGGGAATCGCGCGCGCATCCCCGTAACAAGGTAGGTCTGCCATGACGAGGCCATGCCTTCGCCGGCTTTCCGGCGACGGGCGAGCAGGTCGTCCGGGCTGCGGGCGGCCTACGCCGTGTTCGTTCTGCTTGCCGCCATACAGATGTGGCGGCGGTTCCAGCAGCACGACGGTGCTGCCCGCTCGGCGGGCTGCGTCTGGCCGTTTTGCTGGCACTGCCGCTGATCGCCAGGCTGTCGGTCGTGCAATGCAACGCGACTGGCCGGCCTGATCAGGCCTCGAAATAGCGGGCACGATCGAGATCGGCGATGAGCCCCGGCCCGGTCGGCTGCCATCCCAGCGCAGTGCGGGTCTGCTCACTTGACGCCGACAAGTCCCTGCCGATGAAATGCCCGAGAAAGCCGAAATGCGCAGCCGCGTCCTCGGGGCCTATGGAAACCACCGGCAGGCCGAGCCGGCGGCCGATGATCTCGGCGATCTCTTTGCTCGCCACGCCCTGTTCGGCAACCGCATGATAGCTGACGCCGCCCGCCCCCTTCTCCAGCGCCAGCCTGTACAGGGTGGCGGCGTCGAACCGGTGCACCGCCGCCCAGCAATTTGCGCCGTCGCCGACATAGGCCGAGACGCCCTTTTCACGCGCAATGGCAATCAGCATCGGCACGAAACCGTGATCGCCCTCGCCATGGACGGTCGGCGCCAGCCGCACCGTCGATGCGCGCCCCCCGCGCGCTGCGAGCGCCACGGCCGTTGCTTCCGAAGCGCGCGGCATGGCGGCCGATGGAGGCGCGGGTTTGTCGTCTTCGGTTGCCGGCCTTCCCTGCGCAAAACCGGCGAGGCCGGAGGTGACAAGCAGCGGCCGCTCGGAACCCTCGAGCGCCGCGCCGAGCGTTTCGATGGCGCGCTGGTCAACTGCGCAACTGGCGGCGAATCTCGAAAAGTCGTGGTTGAAGGCCGTGTGGATGACGCCATCCGATTGGGTAGCGCCGCTGCGCAGGCTGTCGAAATCCTCGATATCGCCGCGATGCGCCTCGGCACCCGCGGCCACGATCGACTCCGCACCTGCTTCCGACCGCGCGAGGCCAAGCACCTGATGGCCCGCCCCGAGCAATTCCCGCACAACAGCCGAACCGACAAAACCGGTAGCCCCGGTAACGAACACACGCATGATGATTTCTCCTTGGTTTTTGTCGAACGCCGTACAGCCAGCCCGTTGCGAAGGAGATAGAAGTTTGAGATCATACGATCTATACTGTAAAATCCGAGATATCTTCGCAATCGTCCGAGAACGCTCATGGATCCGCTGTCAGACGTGCTGTCGCTACTGAAGCCGCGCAATTACCTGTCGGCTGGGCTGGAAACCGGTGGCGACTGGGCGATCCAGTTTCCTGACCAGCAGGCCGCCATCAAATGCGGCGCCGTGGTGTCCGGCCGATGCTGGCTGTCGGTCGAGGGCGTCCCTGACGCGGTGCGGCTGGACGTGGGCGACTGCTTCCTGTTGCCGCGCGGCCGGCCTTTCCGCCTTGCCAGCGATCTCGGCCTGCCGACGGTCGATGCGCGAACGATCTTTTCACCGGCGCGGACCGGCGGCATCACCGTCCATAATGGCGGCGGCGATTTCCTCCTGGTCAGCAGTCGCTTCACGCTGTCCGGCGACCATGCCGGCATCCTCTTGCGGATGCTGCCGCCCATCGTCCACATCCGCGGCGAGAGCGACCATTCGGCGCTTCGCTGGCCGGTGGAGCGGATGATGCAGGAATTGCGCCAGCGGCGTCCCGGCGGCTTTCTCATCGTCGAGCACCTCGCCCACATGATCCTGATCGAGGCCTTGCGCCTGCATATGACCGCGCAAGGCAATGTCGGCTGGCTGTTCGCACTCACCGACAGGCAGATCGGCGCGGCGATCGGCGCCATGCACGAGGACCCGGCGCATGGCTGGACATTGCAGCAACTGGCGGAGCGCGCCGGCATGTCGCGATCGACTTTTGCGCTCAGATTCAAGCAGACGGTCGGGGCCTCACCCCTGGATTATCTGACGCGCTGGCGCATGATGCTGGCCGGCGACAGGCTGATGCATTCCGGCGATCCGGTTTCCGTCATCGCGCTGGCGCTCGGCTACGAATCCGAAAGCGCCTTCAGCACGGCATTCAAGCGCGTCATGGGCTGTTCGCCGCGGCAGTACAGCCGCCGGGAGCCGGACCTGACTGCGCAGGCCGAACGCGAAGCCGCCTGAGGCGGCGATCCGAGCGCCTTGATTACCTTGCCCTTAGAGGCTGTAGCGCGAACGAAACTCGGTGAACGACATCGCCAGATTGTTCTCGTCCACATGGCCGGTGATTCCGTCCACACTGCGCGAGTCGAGTTGTAGCGGGCGAGCCAGAGCGGACAATTGCCGAAGCCGCTCGGATTTCCCAGCGCGCTTCGACCGCTGCGGCCCTTCTGCTCAAATCGATCCCTTGCTTGCTCCATGGCATGCGCTTGACAATCGACTGATTCGCAACCCTTCGGGGATATAAGTATTCCAGTTAACTTAGGGATAATCGGCAGGAGGAACTAGATTTCAGACGCTCAATTGGCACGAGCAAAATCGCGTTTTTCATGCTTTCAGAATGACTTGCTCGCGTGCTGGCGGTTAACCGGCACCAACTTCTCCGATTTCCTTGCCTCTACGGCTGGGTAGCGCAATAGGGTTAATTGCGCGATTGCTAATATGCCTATATCTTAGGCGGCGCGGGGGGCCTCATATCTTCCCGCAGTGGCCGGTGCGGTGAAGCCCCACAAGCATGCCCAACCTGCACCGGCCATTCCCTATCTTTTCCAAGAGCTTCCGTGAAGCCTCTAGGACGCGTCGCGTTTCGGCGATGGTCGATTGCAGGGAGTCCAGTTGGCTCTCCGCTCGGAGCTGGCTACGGCGGGCGCTTTCAATGAACTGGTGGTCAGGTTCCCACCGGTCTTTCATCGGGCTTAGCCTCTCTACAGACGAACGAACTTGTCGAGATGCAGGCGTATCCGCTGGCCCTCAGCATAGGACAGCGCAAACGGTTCAATCACGAATGATCGGGTAATTTCCTGGTCTTCCTTGGCCACAGGAACGGACCATCCGCCGCCGGCTTCGACCACTTCCACGCAAGGCAATGCTTTGCGGATTGGACCCACGTTTCCACCACAGCCTCTATACGAAAAGCAATGGTAACCTCGAGTTTTATACTCCCGTCGAAAGCGGGTTTTCAACAACAAAGATGGTCTGAATCATACCATTCGGGTCAGCGGATAGCGGCTGCCGAGGTAGCGTCTCCAAGGCCGAGAAAACCGCCATCCGCGCGCAACAGCGGGTTTCCATAGTCACGGCTACATCCGAGGAATCGACCGCATAGATTCAGGAATGTGTGTTGTCGTCACGGTTCCATACAATTTAGAAGGCCATTCCCCTACGGCAGGGTAGCGCCAAAATGAAAGCATAAGCGGGCGGGCAAGTTGAAGGCGTACTGATGCCGGATCGGGCTTTGGTCCAGCAAAACCCTTTCAGCCTGGCGTCTCGGAAAGGTGCGCGGCAATGGCGCTCACAAAAGCCTTGCCGAACTCCTTGAGTTTGGCGGCGCCGACGCCATTCACCCCGGCAAAATCGTCGAGGTCTTGCGGACGACGCTCGGCCATGTCGATCAGTGTACGATCCGAAAACACCACATAGGCCGGCACCTGGCGTTCCTTGGCCAGACGCAGCCGCAGCGTCTTGAGCGCCGCGAGCAGCGACGCATCTACATTTTCGCTCTGGGGGCTCTGCCCGGCGCGAGCCGCGCGGCGCGCGGCGCGCGTGCGCATCTCGACCCGATACTGGAACGGCACCTCGTCCCGGCCGAGTGCGTGGCCCTTGTCCGCGATGGCCAACCCGCCATGGCCGGCCGGGTCCGGCATCAGGAAACCGTTCGCGACCAGCTGGCGAATCATAGATTGCCAAAAATCCTTCTTGTGCGCGGCGCCATTGCCGAAGGCTGCCAGCCTGTGATGCCCCCTTGCCGCGATCTTTTCAGTCTCGTGGCCGATCAGGATGTCGATGACATGGCCGGCGCCGAAGCGCTCGCCGCTCTGCGCCACCGCCGCCAGGATGAGGCGCGCCTCGGAGGTGCCGTCGGCGCGCGGCGCCTGTTCCAGGCAATTGTCGCAATTGCCGCAAGGGACCGCCTCTTCACCGAAATAACCGAGCAGCACCTGGCGGCGGCACTCGGCCGTCTCGCAATAGCCGATCAGCGTATCGAGCCGGCCATGCGAGCGGCGCTTGTGTTCGACAGCGGCGTCCTCGTCGTCGATGAACATGCGGCGCATGCGGATGTCGCCAAGGCCGTAAAGCATATGCGCCTCCGCCGCCCGGCCGTCGCGACCGGCGCGGCCGATTTCCTGGTAATAGGCCTCGAGGCTGCCCGGCAGGTCGGTGTGGAAGACATACGCGACATCAGGCTTGTCGATCCCCATGCCGAAGGCGATGGTCGCCACCATGACGACGCCCGACAGCGTCATGAAGGCGTTCTGGTTGGCATCACGCGCCTCCTTGCTCATGCCGGCGTGATAGGCGAGCGCGGGGACGCCGTTCTTTTCGAGGAATGCCGCCATCTCTTCGGTCTTCTTGCGCGACAGGCAGTAGACGATGCCGCTGCGCCCCTGATGGCGCTCGATGAAGTTGAGCAACTGCCGCTTGCTGTCCTGCTTGGGCTCGATGGCAAGCTTGATGTTGGGCCGGTCGAAGCCAAGCACCTGCGTTTCGACACGCCCGCCAAACAGCCGTCTCTCGATGTCTGCCCGCGTCGTCTCGTCCGCCGTCGCCGTCACCGCAATGATCGGTACGTCGGGAAAGATGCCACGCAGTTGCGAAAGGTCTTCATATTCGCGCCGGAACGCCGGCCCCCACTGCGAAATGCAATGCGCCTCGTCGATGGCGATCAGGCTGACATCGAGCCTGGCAAGCGCATCCAGCATCCGCTCGGTCATCAGCCGTTCCGGCGCGAGGTAGAGCAGCCGCGTCTGGCCCGACGCGACGCGGCGCCATGCCGCGACATTGGCATCACGGTCGATCGAGGAATTGATCGTATCGGCGGCGACGCCGGCGAGGCGCAGTGCGGCGACCTGATCCTGCATCAGCGCCACTAGCGGCGAAACGACAATGGTCAGCCCGCCCTTGACCAGCGCCGGAACCTGATAGCACAGCGATTTGCCCGCACCCGTCGGCATGACCGCCAGCACGTGGCGGCCGCCAAGCAGTGCCTCCATCACCGCGGCCTGTCCGGGACGGAAATCGTCGAAACCGAACACGTCCTTGAGGACGCGCCGTTTGGGATCGTGCGTCGGTACGCTCGTCGTCGATATCTGCATCACTGATGTTTTCGATCGGCCGCCCGAAGCAGCGGCGTGGACAGAACGATTAGCGCAGCCCCTGCGTGACCACAACAAGCAGCAGCAACACCCCACCGGCGATCGACCTGGTTGGCATCGTTAAACCTATCTTCACCATGTTGCGGCACCGTCCAACCCTGCGGCGATGTTTCGAGTACCGCTGCGCCACGAGCGCACAGGCAACAGCCCGCGCCTCCCCCGGAGGCGCGGGTTTCCTGTTTCTGGAATTGCCGAAAAGGTTCAGGCCAGGAAATCGGCGCGGTGCGGGGTAAAGCTGTCGACCAGGCGCCCGGCCTCCAGCGCCTTGACGCCGTGCACCAGATTGGACGGCACGATGAAGCTGCCGCCGGTCTCGATGGTCGCGGTGCGGCCGTCGATAATCACCTCGAAGCGACCTTCGGCGACATAGCTGGCCTGGACATGCGGGTGCGAATGCAGTGCGCCGACGCCGCCCTTGTCGAAGCCGAACTCGACCATCATCAGCTCATCCGTATGCAGGAGAACGCGCCGCCTGTTGCCGTCCGGCGTCGGCGTCCACGCGCTCTCGCCGGGTTGGGCAAAAATCTTATGCTCGATCATGACTGTTTCCTCATCGCGCCAGCCAGCCGCCATCCACCGGGATCACGGCGCCGTGCATATAGTCGGATGCGGGGGCCAGCAGGAAGACAGCGGCGTCGCCTATGTCTTCCGGTCCGCCCCAGCGCCCGGCCGGGATGCGCGCCAATATAGCGGCGCTGCGGTCGGGATCGGCGCGCAACGCCTCGGTGTTGTTGGTTTCAATATAGCCGGGCGCAATGGCGTTGACGTTGATGCCTTTTGCCGCCCATTCGCAGGCCAGCAGCCGGGTTATGCCGAGCGCGCCATGTTTCGACGCGGTGTAGGACGCGACACGAATACCGCCCTGGAAACTCAGCACCGAGGCGATGTTGACGATCTTGCCGCGCTGCCCGGAATCGGCCAGCACGCGCCTGGCAAAACCCTGGCTGAGGAAGAACAGCGTCTTCAGATTGACGTCGATGACGTCGTCCCAATCGGCCTCGGAGAAATCGACCGCGTCGGCGCGGCGGATGATGCCGGCATTGTTGACCAGCCCGTCGATCGGGCCGGTCTTCTCCCACACCTGGTCGAGCATGGCCTTGGCGGCAACATGATCGGCGAGATCGCACCGCACAGTCTCGAACTGGCCGCCGGCTTCCGCGACTTGTCTTTCCGTGTCGTCCATCACAGAGCGGCCGACACCGATGACGATGCCGCCGGCGCGCGCGATCGAGACGGCGATGCCCTGGCCGATGCCGGTGTTCGCGCCGGTGACCAGGATACGCTTGCCGGCCAGGCTGAAGGAGGAAGGGCCGCTCAACGCAATTCACCCAGCGGCACCGGGTCGACATCGGTGTAGTCGACATTGTCGCCGGCCATCGCCCAGACGAAGGAGTAGTTCGAGGTGCCGACCCCGGAATGGATAGACCAGCCTGGCGACAGCACTGCCTCCTCATTGGCCATGACGATGTGGCGGGTTTCGTCCGGCTCGCCCATGAAATGGAAGACGCGCGCCGTCTCCGGCAGGTCGAAATAGAGATAGGCCTCCATGCGCCGGTCATGCACATGGCAAGGCATGGTGTTCCACACCGAGCCCGGCGCCAGTTGGGTCATACCGACCACCAGTTGGCAGGTCTTGACGCCATCGGCATGGATGAACTGGAAGATGGAGCGTTCGTTGCAGGTTTCCTTGCTGCCGAGATCGAGGCGCTTGGCATCGCCAATGCGGATCAGCCGGCTCGGATGGGTATGATGCGCCGGCGCGCTGAGCAGGTAGAATTTGGCCGGTGCGCCCGCGTCGGCCGACGCGAACGACACGTCGGTCCTGCCCATGCCGAGATAGAGCATGTCACGTGCCTGCAACTGGTGGGTCTCGCCATTTGCCGTCACCGAGCCGGCGCCGCCGATGTTGACGATGATCAGCTCGCGGCGGTCGAGAAAATTCTTGGTCCCCGTCGGCTTGATCGCCTCCAGCGGCAGCGCTGTCCCTTCCGGCACGGCGCCGCCAACGATCATGCGGTCATAATGGGTGTAGGTCAGGCTGATGCGTCCCTGCTGGAACAGGTCGTCAATATGGAAATTGTGACGCAGTTCGTCGGTGCCCATGGAAGCAGCGGCGACCGGGTCGATGGCGAAACGCGAGGTGAAATCGGTATGCGGGTGACTTTGAGTCATTGCTGCTCCAGCTGAATGAATGGCTATTTGGTTGCCGACGCCTTGACCGAGTCGGCGTAGTAGACCTGGCGGGCGTGCAGCCGCTCGCGGTAGCGCTCTTGGCTGGCGGTGAGATGAGCGCGCATCGCCTCGCGCGCGGCTTCGGCGTCGCCTGAGGTGATCGCATTCAGGATCACCAGATGCTCGCGTTGCAGCCCTCGCTGATAGCTGTCGGATTGCACCAGTTCGGTCGACCAGGGCGAGGTCACGTCGCAAGGAATGGCGCGGCGTCCGAGCACATCGAGCATCTCGACATAGAACGGGTTGTTGGTGGCGCTGGCGATTGCCCGGTGGAAGGCGAGATCGGCCGGACCGGTCGGCTCGCTGTTGAGCAGCAGCCGTTCGAATTCGAAGAACGCTTCCTGGATCGCTGCTTCCTGCGCGGCGTTGCGGCGAATGGCGGCGAGCCCGGCCGATTCGATTTCGACGGCCAGGCGCACTTCGAGCACATTGAGCGCGATGGAATCCTTGCTGCCCATGTCGGCGGCGAGCGCGCCGAACATCGTTGAGATGTGCTCGGTGACGAACACGCCTGCGCCCTGGCGCGCCTCGACCAGCCCGTCGGCGGCGAGCTTGGCCAGCGCTTCGCGGATGACGGTGCGGCTGACGCCGAAGGTCTCGGTCAGTTGTCCTTCGGTCGGCAATTTGTAGCCGGGCAGGATCTCGCCCGCCTGTAGCTGCTTGCGGATCGCAGCGACGACGGTCTCCGACAGTTTGGGTTTTCTCTCGACCCTGAGATCAACAGCGCTATCCGATGCCATATCGCACCCCTGTTTGAAGACGTCTATTTGAAGACGCCCTATTTGAACACGCTCGGCAACCAGAGCGAAATCGCCGGAATATAGGTGACCAGCCCCAGGACCACGATGCCCGCGCCATAGAACGGCCAGATCGAGCGCATCGCTTCCCAGACCGTAATCTTGCCGACGGCACAGGCGACGAACTGCACCGTGCCGACCGGCGGTGTGTTCAGGCCAATGCCGAGATTGAGGATGGTGATGACGCCGAAATGCACGGGGTCGACGCCGTAATGGGTGACCAACGGCAGGAAGATCGGCGTGCAGATGATGATCATCGGCCCCATGTCCATGAAGGTGCCGAGCAGCAGCATCAGGACGTTGAGCAGAAGCAGCACCACCAGCGGATCGGTGGAGATGGCGTTCATGCCTGCGATCAGCAGCACCGGCACTTTGAGATAGGCCATCAGCCAGCTGAACGAGGCCGCCGTGCCGATGATCAGCAGCACCATCGAGGTCGTGCGCACCGCGCCCTTTGTGGCATGGACGAAATCGCCCCAGGCCATCGACCGGTAGACGAAGACGGTGACCAGCAAGGCGTAGATGATGGCGATGCAGGAGCTTTCCGTCGCCGTGAAAACGCCCGAGCGAACGCCGCCGAAGATGATACCGATAAGCAGAAGTCCGGGGATGGCGATGACCGCCAGCTCGCCGACACGCGAGAAGCCGGGAAAGGCCTCGACCGGGTAGCCTCGGCTGCGGGCGACGAAATAGGCAGTGACCATCAGCGAAGCAGCGAACAGCAGGCCAGGCAGGATACCGGCGGTGAACAGGTCGGCGATCGAAATCTTGCCGCCGCCGGCGATCGAATAGATGATCATGTTCTGCGACGGCGGCAGAAGCAGCGCGATCAGCGCCGCCATCGACGTCACGTTGACGGCGTAGTCGGCGCCGTAGCCGCGCGCTTTCATCTGCGGGATCATCAGCCCGCCGACGGCAGCGGCTTCCGCCACAGCCGAGCCGGAAATGCCGCCGAACAACGTCGCGGCGATGATGTTGACCTGACCGAGCCCACCGCGGACATGACCGACCAGCGAGCCGGCAAAGGAAACGATGCGCTGCGCGATGCCGCCGCGCACCATCAGATCGCCCGCAAAGATGAAGAACGGGATCGCCATCAGTGAGAACGCCGACATGCCCGACTTCAATTGCTGGAACACCACCAGGGGCGGCAGGCCGAGATAAAGCACGGTGGCGAAGGACGCCGCACCCAGGCAAAAGGCGATCGGCGTGCCGGCAAACATCAAAAGCGTGAAGACGCCAAACAGGATCCAGAGTTCCATCTAGGCCTCCTGCACGGCCGGCATTTCCGGCACTTCCTCGAGATTGATATCCTTGTCGATGTCGGCGCCGGACCAGCGCAGCACGATGCGTTCGGCCGAGAACAGGCAGATCAGAAAGCCGCCGGCGACCAGCGGCAGATAGTCGAAACCGCCGGGAAGCTCGAGCGCCGGGATGATGGTCCGCCAGGTCAGCCCGACCAGCTTGCAGCCGTACCAAACCATGCCGATGCCGAAGCCGAACGCGATCAGGTCGGACAGGGTGCGCAGCGCCCATTTGCTGCCCTTGGGCAGGATATAGAGCAGCACGTCGAAGCCCATATGGTAATTCTCGCGCACGCCGACGGCAGCGCCCAGGAAAATGAACCAGTTCATCAGCATGATGGCGGTGACTTCGGTCCAGCTCGGTGACGCGTTGAGCACGAAGCGGGAAAACACCTGGTAGGCAACAAGCGCGGTCATGGCGACCATCCCGATGCCCGCGAGATAGAGCGCACCGTCGCAAATCTTCGAAAGCACCGCGCTGAAGCGCGGTGGCGCTCCGCTCCTGGCCGTTCCCGCAGTCATCCGATCCTCCCGGTCTTTCCGTCCCCTAAAAGCGATTGGCGGGGCGGCGCCATGCCGCCCCGCCAGAAAATCACTTGGTCGCCTGGATGCGGGTCGCGAGGTCCTTGAGCTCCGGCGTCTTCAGATACTTGTCGTAGACCGGCTTCATCGCATCGATCAGCGGCTGCTTGTCGATCTCGCTGACCTTGACGCCGGCCTTCTCGACGATCTCTCGCGACTTCTTCTCCTGCGCGTCCCACAATTCGCGCATCTTGACGACGCTATCCTTGGCCGCCTGCTTGACGATCGCCTGGTCTTCCGGCGTCAGTCTGTCCCAGCTCGATTTCGACATCACCAGCACTTCCGGCACGATCTGGTGCTGGTCGACGGTATAGTGCTTGGCGACTTCGTAGTGCTTGGCGGATTCGAAGCTGGGCCAGTTGTTCTCGGCGCCGTCGATGACACCGGTTTCGAGCGCCGAATAGACCTCGCCATACGCCATCGGCGTGGCATTTGCGCCAAGCGCGTTGACCATATCGACGAACACGTCGGACTGGATGACGCGGAACTTCATGCCTTTCAGATCGGCGATCGAGGTGATGTCCTTCTTGGTGTTGTAGAAGGAACGGGCGCCGGAATCGTAGAAGGCAAGGCCGACCAGATCATGCGTCTCGAAGGCCTTGAGGATCTCGTCGCCGATCGGCCCGTCCATGACATGGCGCATGTGCTCGACCGAACGGAACATGTAGGGCAGCGACGGCACGGCGGTTTCCGGCACGATGCCGTTGAACGGACCCATCGAGACGCGGTTCAGATCGATGACACCGGTCTGCGTCTGCTCGATCGTGTCCTTTTCCTCGCCGAGCTGCGCCGAATGATAGACCTCGACCGAATAGCGGCCGGCGGTGCGCTCCTTGATGAGCTCGCCGAGATATTTGACCGCCTCGACAGTCGGATACCCGTCCGGATGGGTGTCGGCCGAGCGCAGTACGGTCTGGGCGCCGGCAACGCCGATCATCAGCGAGCCGAAGGCGAATGTGGCTGCCACCAGTTTTGAAAAATGCAACATGACTGTCTTCCTCCCTTTTAAAATTCCACGCGCCCGGCTCACAGCCGGTACGCCTTCTTGGCAAGCGTGTAGGCAAGCTCCCGCGCCAGCTCATGCGCCTCGTCCTCACGCAGCCGGTGCTCGGCGACGAGACGGGCGAGAAAGGCGCAGTCAACCCGGCGCGCCACATCGTGACGGGCGGGAATCGACGGAAAGGCACGGGTGTCATCGTTGAAGCCGACGGTGTTGTAGAAGCCGGCGGTCTCGGTGGTCATCTCGCGGAACCGGCGCATGCCTTCCGGACTGTCGTGGAACCACCAGGCCGGCCCGAGCTTCAACGCCGGATAGACGCCGGCCAGCGGCGCCAGTTCGCGCGCGTAGCTGGTCTCGTCCAGCGTGAACAGGATGATGGAGAGGTCGCGCTCCAGCCCGACGCAGTCGAGCAAGGGTTTGAGCGCCGCGGCATAGTCGGTGCGGGTCGGAATATCGAAGCCTTTGTCGCGGCCGAATTTTTGGAAAACACCAGGCGAGTGGTTGCGCCATGAGCCGGGATGGATCTGCATGACCAGCCCGTCGTCGCGGCTCATCTTGGCCATTTCGGTCAGCATCTGGGCGCGAAACAGCTTGCGCTCGCGCTCGTCGTCCGAGCCGCGGCGGATGCGGTTGAACAGCTCTTCCGCCGCCGCATCGGAAAGATTGGCGGTCTCGGCCGTCGGATGGCCGTGGTCCGATGAGGTTGCGCCGAAGCTTTTGAAGAAAGCGCGGCGATTGCGATGCGCGTCGAGATAGCCGGCCCATGTGCCGGTGTCGCAGCCGGTGATCTCGCCCAGACGATCGAGATTGGCCGAAAATCCTTCGAAGTCGGGATCGACGACAGCATCCGGCCTGTAGGCAGTGATGACGCGGCCCTGCCAGCCGCTGTCGCGGATCGTCTTGTGCCATTGGAGATCGTCGAGTGCGCCCTCGGTCGTCGCGATGACCTCGATGTTGAAGCGCTCGAACAGCGCGCGTGGGCGATAATCGTCGCGCTGCAAAAGCGCCGCGATGGTGTCGTAATGGCGGCTAGCGGTGCTGGCGTTGAGCGGCTCTTCGATGCCGAACAGATGCTCGAGCACATGGTCGAGCCACAACCGCGTCGGCGTGCCGCGGAAGAGGTAATAGTGCTCGGCGAAGCGCCGCCAGATCGCCCTGGGATCGGTCTCGACCGGCGAGCCGTCGAGGGTCGGGACGCCGAGATCTTCCAGCCGCACGCCCTGGCTGAACAGCATACGGAAAATGTAGTGGTCGGGCACCACCAGCAATTGCGCGGGATCGGGGAATGGCTCGTTGAGCGCATACCAACGCGGATCGGTGTGGCCGTGCGGGCTGATGATCGGCAGGTCCTTGATGCCGGCATGGAGATCGCGCGCGATCGACAGCGCGCGCCCTTCGGCGGCAAAAAGCAGATCCGGATCGGTCAGTCCCGCCACGTCGTTCCTCCCAAGGGCGATATCGGTAGGATTGGAAAGAAATAATGTCAACATACAAAAACTGGATTGTTGTATGATGACTTTTAACCGGCGTCAGGTCATTGTGCGGCGGAAGAGCGGATGTTACGCCGCTAGCAGATCCCGCCCCGCACACCATCCAGCGACAAGCCGCGCCATGACCAGCAGACGCCTTTCCAACGCAACAGTGCAATCCTTGCCGGCCTCGGTCGCCGTCCCCGCCTATGATCGCGCCAGTGTCGCCCCAGGCATCGTCCATCTCGGCGTTGGAGCCTTCCACCGTGCCCATCAGGCCGCCTATGTCGATGACTGCCTAGCGGCCGGCGAGACCGGCTGGGGCATTGTCGGCGTCTCGCTGCGCAGCCCCGACACGCGCGATGCGCTGACGCCACAGGACGGGCTCTACACGCTGGCGGTGCGCGGCAGCGATGGCGAAGCGCTGCACATTATCGGCTCGATCCAGTTGATGCTGGTCGCGCCGGAAGACCCCGGCGCGGTGCTGGCCGCGCTGACCGACCCGCGCACCCGCATCGTCACCCTGACCATCACCGAAAAGGCCTATCTCAGGGCCGCCGACGGCAGCCTCGACGAAAACCATCCCGATATCGTCCACGATCTGGGCAATCCCGGATCTCCCAGGACAGCGCATGGATTCCTGGCGGAAGCGCTGGTGCGACGCCGGGCCGCCGGCACGCCGCCCTTCACCGTGCTTTGCTGCGACAACCTGCCGGCCAATGGCGCCACGCTGCACCGGCTGCTGGTCGGGTTTGCAAAACTGCGCGATGCCGGCGCTGCTGCTTCAGGCGACGCTGCCCTCGCCGGTCATATAGCCGATGACGTTGCATTCCCATCGAGCATGGTCGACCGCATCGTGCCGGCAACCGCCGATGCCGACCGGGCGCGCATCGCGGTCGAACTCGGCCTCGAGGACGCCTGGCCGGTGATGACCGAGCCATTCCGGCAATGGGTGATTGAGGACAGGTTTCCAGCCGGACGGCCGGCCTGGGAGAAATTCGGCGTCACCATGGTCGAGGATGTCCGGCCGTTCGAGGACATGAAGCTTCGGCTGCTCAACGGCGCCCATTCGGGCATCGCCTATATCGGCCTGCTCAGCGGCCACGTCACCGTCGACCGCGCCTTCGCGGATCCCGCGATCCGCGCGTTCGTCGACCGGCTCTGGGCCGAGGCCATCCCGACATTGCCTGGGGATGCCGGGCTCGACACGTCAGCCTATACGGCCGAACTTGCCGAACGTTTCTCCAACACCGCGCTGGCCCACCGCACCGCGCAGATCGCCAATGACGGCAGCCAGAAATTGCCGCAGCGCATTGTCGCTACCGCCATCGAGTGCATCCAGGCCGGCCTGGTCCCGGAGCATCTGACGCTGGTGATCGCCGCCTGGATCGCCGCCTGCGAGGCGCGCGGCAAGGACCTGCCGGAAGCCCACTTTACCGATCCGCTCGACGCGGCGCTGGCGGCGCTCGACGAACGACGGATGCTGGAACGAGTAGCGGCGGTGTTCGACTGGGCCGGCTTCGCCAGCGGCAAGCCCGAGCGGCAGACGCTGATCGAACTGGTCGCCGCCCATCGCGAGCATATCCTGCAAGGCGGGATCGTGCTTGCGCTCGCGGCACTGGGTATACCGGGAAAGACCAGGTGACCTGACGTCGCCCGGATACAAAAAGCCGGGCTTAAGCCCGGCCTGTTTCATACCTTTGCCCGACCATGACCCCTCGGATCACGTCCAATCATTCTGCGGCTTACGCCGGCAGCAGCGCGCCTTCGAGCGTGGTAAGCTGGCTAAGGAACTGCTCCGCCTTGCTGCGGCTCTGGTCGTCCTTGGCGTCGGCGGCGTCTTCCTTGGCTTCCTGGATGCGGCGGGCGAGATCGGCGCGGTCGATATCGCCGACGGCGACCGCCGATTCGGCGAGCAGCGTGCAGCCGGCAGGGACGATGTCGGCAAAGCCGCCGAACACCACATAGCGTTCTTCCTTGCCGCCGGCGGTCTTCAGCGTGACGACGCCCGGCTTGATCGTGGTCATGACTGGCGCATGGTGCGCCATGACTGTCATTTCACCTTCGGCGCCTGGAATGACGACGGACTCGACCTGCTCGGAAACCAGGAGGCGCTCCGGCGAGACCAGTTCGAACTTGAAAGCTTCAGCCATGTCAATTTAGTGAGTAGGGAATAGTGAGTAGGGAGTAGGGAGAGGACAGCTGTCCTGATCACCCGGCCGCTATTCACTACTGACTACTGACCACTCCCTATTGCCTTGATTACGCTGCTTCAGCCGCCAGGCGCTGAGCCTTCTCGACCGCTTCGTCGATGCCGCCGACCATGTAGAAGGCGGCTTCCGGCAGGTGATCGTAGTCGCCGTTGCAGAGGCCCTTGAAGCCCTTGATTGTGTCGGCGAGGTCGACCAGCTTGCCCGGCGCACCCGTAAACACTTCGGCGACGAAGAACGGCTGCGACAGGAAGCGCTCGATCTTGCGGGCGCGGGCCACCGTCTGCTTGTCCTCTTCCGAAAGCTCATCCATGCCAAGGATGGCGATAATGTCCTGCAGCGACTTATAGCGCTGGAGGATCGACTGCACCTGGCGGGCGACGGCATAGTGCTCCTCGCCGACAACCAGCGGATCGAGCATGCGCGAGGTCGAGTCGAGCGGATCGACGGCGGGGTAGATGCCCTTTTCCGAGATCGCGCGGTTGAGCACGGTCGTCGCGTCCAGGTGGGCGAACGAGGTCGCAGGCGCCGGGTCTGTCAAATCGTCGGCCGGCACGTAGATCGCCTGCACCGAAGTGATCGAACCCTTGGTCGTTGTGGTGATGCGTTCCTGCAGCGCACCCATGTCGGTGGCCAGCGTTGGCTGGTAACCCACGGCCGAAGGAATACGGCCGAGCAGCGCCGACACTTCAGAACCGGCCTGCGTGAAGCGGAAGATGTTGTCGACGAAGAACAGCACGTCCTGGCCCTGGTCGCGGAAATATTCGGCGACCGTCAGGCCGGTCAGGCCGACGCGGGCACGCGCGCCCGGCGGCTCGTTCATCTGGCCATAGACCAGTGCCGCCTTGGAGCCTTCGCCGCCGCCCTTCTTGTTGACGCCGGACTCGATGAACTCGTGATAAAGATCGTTGCCCTCGCGGGTGCGCTCGCCGACGCCGGCGAAGACCGAGAAGCCGCCATGCGCCTTGGCGACGTTGTTGATCAGCTCCTGGATCAGAACCGTCTTGCCGACGCCGGCGCCGCCGAACAGGCCGATCTTGCCTCCGCGGGCGTAGGGCGCCAGAAGGTCGAGCACCTTGATGCCAGTGATCAGGATCTGCGCTTCCGTCGACTGTTCGACATAGGTAGGCGCCGGCTGGTGGATGGCGCGCATCTCGATGCCGTCGACCGGGCCTTCTTCGTCGACCGGCTCGCCGATGACGTTGATGATGCGGCCGAGCATGCCCGGGCCGACCGGAACGGTGATCGGCGCGCCGGTGTCATAGACGTCCTGGCCGCGAACCAGGCCTTCGGTGGAATCCATGGCGATACAGCGCACGGTGTTTTCGCCCAGATGCTGGGCAACTTCGAGCACCAGGCGGTTGCCGACATTGGAGGTTTCGATGGCGTTCAAAATGGCCGGCAGATGATCGCCGAACTGCACGTCGACGACGGCGCCGATGACCTGGCGAACCTTGCCGATGGCGCCGGTCTTCTTGACGGCAACGCTCGTCGTCTTCACTGCCGGGGCCGCGGCCTTGGCGGGCGCGGCCGCCTTCTTGGCCGGAGCGGCCTTCGCCGCTGCTGCCGGAGCCTTTGCGGCCGCCTTGGGGGCCGTCTTCGCGGGGGTCGCTGCTTTCGCCATCGTCTTTACCCTTCTCGTCCTTTGTTTCTCACGCTCCATCAGAAGGTCGATGACCTCCTGGCGGTCGCGCCTAGAGCGCTTCGGCGCCCGAAATGATTTCGATCAGTTCCTTGGTGATCTGCGCCTGCCGCTGGCGGTTATAGGTGATCGACAGTTTGTTGATCATGTCGCCGGCATTGCGCGTTGCATTGTCCATGGCGCTCATTTTGGCGCCCATCTCGCCGGCTGCGTTTTCGAGCAGCGCGCGGAAGACCTGGACCGAGATGTTGCGCGGAATGAGGTCGGTGAGGATCTCGCCCGGCTCCGGCTCGTATTCGTAGACGGCATTGCCACCCGCGGTCGCTTCGGCGGGAGCGGAAGCCACGCCGGCAGGAATGATCTGCTGCGCGGTCGGAATCTGGCTGATCACCGACTTGAACTGCGAATAAAACAGCGTGCAGATATCGAAGCCGCCTTCGCCGAACAGATGGATGATCTTACGGGCGATCGCATCGGCATTGACGAAGCCGAGCTTCTTGACATCGCGCAGGTCGACGCGGTCGATAATCAGCGAGGCATAGTCTCGGCGCAGAATGTCGAAACCCTTCTTGCCGACGCAGATGATCTTGACCTGCTTGCCGTCGGCCAGAAGCCGGCGGATATGGTCGCGGGCCAGACGTGCGATCTGCGAGTTGAAGCCGCCGCACAGGCCGCGCTCGGCGGTGCAGACGACGAGCAGATGCACATCGTCCTTGCCGGTGCCGGTCATCAGCGCCGGGGCATCGCCGCCGCCGCCGATCGCCTGCGTGATATTGGCCAGCACTGCACCCATCCGCTCGGAATAGGGACGCGCCGCCTCCGCTGCTTCCTGCGCGCGACGCAGCTTCGCCGCGGCGACCATCTGCATCGCCTTGGTGATCTTCTGCGTCGCCTTGACCGAGGCGATACGGTTACGAAGGTCTTTTAATGAAGGCATGCTTCAAACCTGATCCCGAGCGTCCGGCTTCTTCTCAAGCGAAGGTCTTGGCGAAGGCGTCGATCTCGGCCTTCAGCTTGGCGCGCAGATCGTCTGACAGCGCCTTTTCCTTGCGGATGCCGTCCAGCACGTCCTTGCCGGCCGAGCGCATATGGCTGAGCAGGCCGTGCTCGAACTTGCCGACCTGGTTCAGCGCAAGCTTGTCGAGATAGCCGTTGACGCCGGCGAAGATCACCGTGACCTGCTCCTCGACCTTGAGCGGCGAGAACTGCGGCTGCTTCAGAAGTTCGGTCAGGCGCGAGCCGCGGTTGAGCAGGCGCTGCGTGGCGGCGTCGAGATCGGAGCCGAACTGCGCGAACGCAGCCATTTCGCGGTACTGCGCGAGCTCGCCCTTGATAGAGCCGGCGACCTGCTTCATCGCCTTGATCTGCGCCGACGAACCGACGCGCGACACCGACAGGCCGACGTTGACCGCCGGACGGATGCCCTGGAAGAACAGGTTGGTTTCGAGGAAGATCTGGCCGTCGGTGATCGAGATCACGTTGGTCGGGATGTAGGCCGACACGTCGTTGGCCTGCGTCTCGATGATCGGCAGCGCGGTCAGCGAACCGCCACCCAGATCGTCGTTGAGCTTGGCGGCGCGCTCGAGCAGGCGCGAATGCAGGTAGAACACGTCGCCCGGATAGGCTTCGCGACCCGGCGGGCGGCGCAGCAAGAGCGACATCTGGCGATAGGCGACGGCCTGCTTCGACAGATCGTCATAGCTGATCAGCGCATGCATGCCGTTGTCGCGGAAATATTCGCCCATGGTGGCGCCGGTGAACGGCGCCAGGAACTGCATCGGCGCCGGATCGGAAGCTGTGGCGGCGACGATGATCGAATATTCAAGGGCGCCGCGCTCTTCGAGAACCTTCACGAACTGCGCGACCGTCGAGCGCTTCTGCCCGATGGCGACGTAGACGCAGTAGAGCTTTTCCTTTTCCGGCCCGTTGTCGTGCACGGCCTTCTGGTTGAGCATCGTGTCGAGGATGATCGCGGTCTTGCCGGTCTGGCGATCGCCGATGACCAGCTCGCGCTGGCCGCGGCCAACGGGGATCAGCGCATCGATGGCCTTGAGGCCGGTCGACATCGGCTCGTTGACCGACTTGCGCGGGATGATGCCTGGCGCCTTGACGTCGACGCGCTTGCGTTCGGTCGCCTTGATCGGGCCCTTGCCGTCGATCGGATTGCCGAGCGCGTCGACGACGCGGCCGAGCAGGCCCATACCGACAGGCGTATCGACGATGGCGCCGGTGCGCTTGACGATGTCGCCTTCCTTGATGTCGCGGTCGGCGCCGAAGATGACGACACCGACATTGTCGGCTTCGAGGTTGAGCGCCATGCCGCGGATGCCGCCGGGGAACTCGACCATTTCGCCGGCCTGGACATTGTCGAGGCCGTAGACGCGAGCGATACCGTCACCGACGGACAGCACCTGGCCGACTTCGGAGACCTCGGCCTCCTTGCCGAAATTCTTGATCTGGTCTTTGAGAATTGCGGAAATTTCCGCGGCGCGGATGTCCATCAGCCGACCTCTTTCAGTGCAAGCTTGAGCGAATTGAGTTTGGTTTTGAGCGACGTATCGATCTGGCGCGAGCCCATCTTGACCACCAGCCCGCCGAGCAGCGACGGATCGACGGTAACAGTGATGGCCACGTCCTTGCCGGCGACGCTTTTCAGCGCGGCCTTGAGTTCCGTCTGCTGGGCAGCCGTCAGTTCATGCGCCGAAGTGACCTCGGCTGATGTCTCACCGCGCTGTTCGGCAGAGATCCGGCGAAATGCCTTGATCATGCCGGGCACCGCGAAGAGCCGGCGGTTGCGGGCGACGACGCGCAGGAAATTGCCGGTCAGGCCGGTGATGCCGGCCTTGTCGGCGATCGACGCGATTGCCTTGGCCTGGTCCTCGCTGGAGAACACCGGGCTGTTGATGAGGCGCGTCAGGTCGGCGCTGTCATCCAGCATCTTGGCGAAACTGTTGAGGTCGGCCTCGACCTTGGCCACCGAATTCGACTGCCGCGCAAGTTCGAACAGCGAACCCGCGTAGCGTTCTGCGACACCTGAGATTGGCGATGACGATTGAGCCACGGACCGTCTTTTCTCTTGTCTGAGGGGCCGCAGATTGTTGGCGCGAGCAAAAACTCTGGCTAAATCTTTGACCTTACTAAGTTTTTCCAAGCACGGAGGCGCGGCTTCCGCTATCCCCGGCCGAAAGTCGATTGCCGTCTAGCACAGGCATTTTAAGACCGCAATGCGTCGTTCCGCATGCTTTTCGGGCACTATTGTCGCATCCGGCCGCAGAGTTCAACCGAAGCCTTTGGATTGGCTGCCGATTCAGGGCAGAAAGCCGAAGACGAAGGCGAGCGGCAACGCGGCCAGGACGAGTTCGACGACGATCGACGCCCAGTTGAAAGGCGTGTTGGCGCCGTCCGACATCATCGACAGCAAACGGCCAAAAGCGGTGAACAGCCAGGAAAAGCCGAGTGCCATATAGAGCCACGGCTGCGCCAACAGAATGCAGCACAGGCTGACGCCGAGATAGAAGCCCGACATCCGGCCGCGCCCTTCCGCGATTGCCGCTGCCCTTTCGGCCCGGACCTGCAGCCGCAGAATCCGAAATGCCAGCCCTGGCGCGAGGAAAAACAGCAGACCGAGCGCCAAGGTGACGACGGCGCTAGACCAAGCCAGCCATTCGCCCTGGCTGGTCGGCCACGGAAACGCGAATTCCATCTTGCTTTCATCCCCTCACAGCAATGCCGGATGCATTGAATGTCGCTGCAAAAAGAAGTCAAGCGCGCGGCAGTTTTGGCGCGCAATTCGTGAAGGAGCGGAAGGCTGTTTAGGCCGCGCGCGCGTCCGGCCAGCATCGTGGCCAACCTGTATTGTCAGGCGACGCCTCCCTCCTATCTGCAGGACCGGTTTTGCACAGCCAAAGGCCCCGACACCGGTCGCCTTTATTTCCTGACCGGGCACCTCAATCTGGCCGGCACTGAAGCAGATCGATGGAAGCTGAAAGTGGCCGGCAGCGGCAATGTCGCCGTGGCTGCCCAGCCCTGATCCTTGTTTTGACCCTTCAGGGCAGCATGAATGCGACCGCCGCCTCGGCATGGATGCGCGTGGTGTCGAACACCGGAATGTCGAAATCGCGCTCGCCAATCAACATGGTGATCTCGGTGCAGCCCATGATGACGCCATCGATCTTCTCATCGCGCCGCAGACGGGCGACCTCGTCGATATAGGCCGCCTTCGATGCCGCGTTGACGATGCCCCGGCAAAGCTCGTCGTAGATTACCTGGTGCACCATGTCGCGCCCGGCCTGGTCCGGCACCACGGGCTGCAGCCCGTATTTCTCCGTCAGCCGGCCCTTGTAGAAATCCTGCTCCATGGTGAAGCGGGTCGCCAGCAGCGCCGGCCGCTTGACGCCGGCGCCCTTGACCGCGACGGCCGTGGCGTCGGCAATGTGGATAAGCGGGATCGACACCGCCGCCTGCACCCGGTCGGCGAGCTTGTGCATGGTGTTGGTGCAGATCAGCAGACCCTCGGCGCCGCCCGCCTCCAGCTTGCGCGCCGCATCCGCCAGCAGCACGCCCGCACTGTCCCAGTCGCCATGATGCTGCCGGTCGGCGATTTCGGCGAAGTCGAAGGAATAGAGCAACAGTTTTGCCGAATGCAGCCCGCTCAGCCGCACGCGCACGATCTCGTTGAGCAGGCGATAATAGATCGCCGTCGATTCCCAGCTCATGCCGCCGATAAGGCCAAGGGTTTTCATGCGCTGAGCCTCCAGCAGGACCGAACGATCTCTCTCACAGAAAAGCTTTACGGGTCGATGTCAATCTTAACGCGCGCCGTACCACGCTCTTCGGCCCGCCTCCACAAACATCACCGCGCGCCCGATTCGGTCATCCTCGCATTGGCGCCGAGATGATGCAGGCTTTGTATCGTGTGCCTTGAACTCCAGGCAACCGGCGGATCGGGCAGATCGAGATCGAACTGTGCCCGCCCGAGCAGCGAATTGACGATCTTGGCGCTGCGCCAAGCCATCAGGCTGAGCTGCGGCTCGGCTATGCCATGGCTGAGCCGGCCGGCATTGAGCGCGTAGATCCGGCGGTCGTCGGGCCCGTCCCATTCGACCTCGAAGCTGGCGTTGAGCCTGTAATGACCGCGCTCGTCCAGCGCGATCCTGTTCATGAGCGGCGCCATGCAATCAGGAATGGCAAAGGCATAGCCGGTGGCCAGAACCACCGCATCGACGGTGCGCGTCTCGATGGCGCCGTCGAAGCCGTTGCGCATGATCAGCCGGTATTCGCTGCCTTCCCGCCTCACGTTCAGCACTTCGCGGTGCGGCGTCATGTTGACCGCCGTCGTTTCCTCCGAGAGGTGCCGCAGCGTGTAAAGCTGGCGATAGATCGCCTTCAGTGTGCTCGTCGATGCGCCGTCACCGGCAAGCAGTTGCTGTTCCAGGATCGTCTCACGCCGCCCTTGCGGCAGCCGATGGAAGCTTTCGACATAGCCCGGCGTGAAGAGTTCGTCGGTGAAAGGCGAGTCGTCCAGTGGCAGGAAATTCGGCCGCATCGAGATCCACTCGATTTCGCGGCCGGCGAAGCGGTCGGAGGAGATCAGATGCAGAAGCACTTCGGCGCCGCTCTGGCCACCGCCGATCACGGCGACACGCTGTCCGCTCAGGCGATCGAGGCGGTTGGCGGCCTGGGCGTTGTGGAAGCATTGATCGGAGGCCGCCGCCCGCGCCCAGGCGGGGATGTTGGGCACCAGCCCGACGGCAATGGCGAGATTGCGCGCGTTCACCTGCTCGCGGCCGATACGCAGCCTGAAATTCGTTCCGTCGAAGTCGATCCGGTCGACGGCGCTGGCGAAGCGCAGCGAAGACAAGTTCTCGCCGACCCATCCGAGATAGCGGGCGAATTCCGGCCGCGGGATGGCTGAGAAATCCGCGTTGAGGAATTCATAGAACCGCTTCTGCGCGACCAGATAGGACATGAACGACCATGGGCTGGTCGGATGCGTCGCGGTGACGAGATCCTTGAGGAAGGATGTCTGCAGTTCGACGCCCGGCAGCATCATGCCCGGGTGCCATTCGAGCCGCGTCGCCCGATCGAAGAAGCGCGCTTCGACGCCGTCCACCGCATCGAGATGGGCGGCGAGGCTGAGATTGAACGGCCCGATGCCGATGCCTGCGAGGTCAAGCGTATGGGTCATGGCGAACTCCTTATGGAGCTGGCTGGGCTGATGGGAGATCGCCGGGCTGACTCGGGGTTAAGCGGATTGTCGAGCGGTGTGCCAAGGTCGGGCAGAGGGCGTTCGCCGCTGTCGCCGTAGCCGATGGCGAAGCGCACCTTGTTGATGGCGATGCGTGGGATCTTCGGAGCAAACAGATCGAAGAGCGCGAACCGTTCCGACAGCTCAGGGTTCTGCGCCTGGTAGCGCCGGATGGCGGCGGCCAGGATGGCGTAGAAAGTCCTCTCGTCGAAGCGGTCATAGGCGGCCAGCGCCTCGGATAGGAAGCGCAGAACGCTGACGATGTGTCCCGTTTGCAGATGCTGGAGAAGATGTGCCGGCGGCCGGCGCTTCAGCGTCGACAGGATTTTGGGGTCGAGGCCGGCCAGTTCGGGAAACGGCTGGTCGACGAGATCGAGGTCGCCCTGGAAATCCTTGACCGCCACGCCGAGAGGCGTCGCTCCGTCGAGGATGATGGTGACGTTCTGGCCATGGGCGATGAAGCCGACGCCGTAACGGCACATGAAGTGGTAGAGCGGCACAAAGGCCGTGGAGAACAGGCGATCGAGCCATGCCTCCGGACCAAGGCCGGACTGCTCCATCAGGGCGCTGGCGATCGGCCTGCCATGGGCGTCGCGCTGCGGCAGGGCGCCCATCATCATCGGCCGCTGGCCCGCTGTCAGATCCTTTTCGGGGCTTTCGCGCCATATGGCGCCCAGCATCTCGCAAAACTGATAGGGCGCGCCTTCAACGCCGGTATAGTGCGGATGCGGATAGAAGGCGCCGGCGACTTCCTTCAGCACCTTGACGTCCTTGAGCACCGGGTCCGCGGCCGCCACCGTGGCCAGCCAGCGCGACAGATCGGCGCCGATCGCCATGTATTTGCCCGGCACGCCGCGCCACGCTGAGGTGTTGAGGACGGTCAGCGGCAGCTTGACGTGCAGCGCCTCGGGCCGTGCCACGTTGGCAAGAGTGCGCAGCGACTGCAGGGGCAGGAACGCGTCGCCGAACTGGCCAAGCGGCACCAGCCGGCCGGCGGCGATCTCGCTACCATATTGCGAGGCGATCATCGCCTGCCACTGCCAGGGGTGGACCGGCAGCAGCCTATGCGTCGATCGCGAGGCCCCGGCGGCAGTGAAGGCCGCTTCGAGCCTTGCGCGTTCGTAGTCGCCGAGTGCGGCCTGCAGCAGCGCCTCTTCGTCGAGCCCGCAGTCAAGCGCCAGCAGGCAGCGATCGCTGGCGGCGGCAAGCCAGAAGAGCTGGAATGCGGCAGCCGATTCTGGCGCGTAGCGCTCGAAGTCGTCCCGTCCCCAGCCAAGCCGTCCCTTGTTGGCGGGCGCCTTCGGATGGCCGTCGAGCAATGCCTGCAACTCGGTATCCGGCAGCGCGGCTAGATCGGCGGCCGGTCGATTGCCGCGGGCTTTGGCGATCCGCATGTCGGCCATCAGCGTGTTGTAAAGCTCCTTCGCATAGGTGCAGAATGTTGCCGGCGACATGCCGAGCGTCTCGCGCGCGTCGGCGAAGAAGGCGACCGCATCGTCGACCGGCAGCTCGATGCCGGCATCGCGGGTCAGCGTCTCCGGACGGACGGCGATCTGACCCCACAGGCGCCGCGTCGCGGCAAAGCGATAGGTCACGCCGGGGCCGGGCGTCAGTTTCCATCGGCCGGGCGAAAGCTCGCGGGGCGACAGGCACTCCTCGAAGGTCAGTTCGGAAATGGCCTTGGCGACGGCGTCGCGGTTGATCGCAGCCCAGCGTGTCGCCTCCTCCGCTTTGGCAATCGGTTGCTGCACCGTCACAGCGGCACCTCGCGGAAGAAGCGCTCGCGTTCGCAGCAGACCAGCGCCGCGCGCTTGTGCGGGAAGTCGAACTCCTTGACCTTGTCGTAGGCGGCGTCGGCGCAATAGCTCAGCATCTTCTGGTGCGCGGCGCGTGGCTCGCCGACGATGCGCTGCGTGCGCGGCTCGTCGAGGAACAGATAGTGGGTGACGGAACGGAACAGAGCCAGCGTCTTCGGCCGGCCGAGATGGCGCGTATTGCCGATCAGCCCATGCCAGCCGCGATCCCAGTCGAGCGGCTCGTAATAAGGCCCGAGCCGGTCCTCCTTGGCCCAGTAGAACTCGAAATAGCCGGTCGGCTCCCCATCGAAGCTGGCGATGACGCCGAAGATGTGCGGATCGCTTTCCTGCTCGGCGAGATATTTGTCGAGCTCTTCATGGCTCTGGGCAAGTTCCCAGAAGAAGGCGACACGGCCATCGTTCATCCAGCGATGGAAGAGGTCGAGATCGGTCCGGCGATCGATCGGACCCAACGACACGGTGAGACCGAGCTCGGCAATCCAGCGTTCGTACATCGGGCCGCAGGGGCGCGGTTGGCGCAATGGCGGCAGCCGGTCTTGCGGGCCGATAGCGGTCATCAATGCCGGATAGGTGACATGCGAGGCCTGGCTGCGCCACAGCAGCGGCAGCTGGCGCAGGACCGAGCGATGGATGACGGCGCGTTCCGGTTCACCCGGAACCGTCTCGGTAGCCAGCGCCGAAACCGGCCACAGCGTCTTGGCCGCCGGCAGGAAGGCGCGGTCGAAGGTAGGATGCAGGCGCAGTGCCGCGTCAACGAGGCCCGCCAGGACCTGCGGCTGATCGAGACGGCCTCCCGTGAACGCGACGTCATCGATGAGCAGGCGGCCATCCGCGATGGAGATGCGGGCCTGTCCCACCGCTGTTCCCTCAGCGTTGACCAGGCTGACATGGCCATCGCCGGCACGGATGGCGAGCGGCTCCGCGGCCGAGGCCAGATGCTGCCATCCTTCGTTGCCGGCGACGGTGGCGGGTGACCAGTTTTTCGCAGCCTCGATGTTCATGCGTATTCTCTCACATGCAGGGGGTTGGGAAGCTCGACGTAACCGGCCAGCGGGTCGGTCACCTCGGTGTTCTCATTGATGTCGCGCAGCGCGATCAGGAAATTGCCCTTGGCAGCAAGCGTCGGCGCGTTGAGCAAATAGTCGACGCAGGACCGGTCAGCCATCGGCGTGGCGGCCAGCCGCTCGAGCGAGCGGCGGAATATCGCCAGCAGATCGTCTTCGTTGGTGAGGCCAGCGGCGGCAAGGGCTGCGACGGCGGCGAAAGCGCCATTGACGACCAGATAGTAGCCGAACAGCTTCGCGGCCGCTTCCGCTGGGAAGACATGATCGCCCGCCTGACCAGCCTCGGGCAGGAATTCGCGCAGCCTGGGCAGGAATTCCTCGACATAACCGGTGCCCTGGCTGTCGCGGAAATAGAGCGCATCCGGCCAGCCGCCCGCGAGGCCGACGACGAGGTTTTGCTGGTGGGCGCCGAACAACAGGCCGAATTCCGAGAAGGCCACAATAAACGGCACGATGGCAGCTTCGAGGAAACGCTCGAACCAGAAACGCGCCGTTTCCTCGACAGGTCGCTTCTCGTTGCGGGCGATACGGTGGACCAGGTCGGACAGATGGCTTTCGGTACGGCCGGGATGGCGCTCGCAAAGCGCGCCGAGAACGGCAGCCGGCGGACTGCCCGTGCCGCGAAACGGGTTTTCGCGGAGCGAGACGATGGTGTCCGTCATCAGCCGGCCGTCTTCGTCGCGCAAGCCGAACCAGGCCGGCTCGCCCAGCACCGTCATGGTCGGGCAGCGCCGCTGCAAGGCATCGCCAAGCTTGCCCTTGACCAGCCGGTGGACCGAAAGGCCGCGCCGGCACTCATGCTCCTCGACGATGCGCCGGGAATTGGTCAGGCGCAGGCTGAGCGAGAATTTCAGCATCCACTCGGCTTCAGCTGAATGAATTGTCCGCAGCGAGGTCGTGGCGCGCCACGCTTGTCCGCCGAGGCCAAGATCGACAATGCGGCCAGCGCGGAACAGGCTCTCGACGCGGTCTTCTAACGTGAGCCGCGCGGCCTGCCACGGATGCATCGGAACGAGAACCTTGCCCTGCTGCTGGCCGGCACGGGCGAGCAACTGCGGATCGCTGACGGCAAGCCCGCGGGCCATCTCGCTGACATCTAGCGGCTCGACGCTGCCCCCAGTGAGTATGGCCGGGTCGACGGCCCACCAGCGCAATTTGAACGCATTGCCGTATTCATGCCCGAAGCGCTCGGAATCAGTCTGCGTGAACTCTTCGCGGCTCATCGGCGCCGGGTGCACCGCGTGGCCGAAACGCAGGGCGCTTTCGGCATCGATGAAATCAGGATCGCCTTCGGAGAAGGGCCGCGACGATCCACGCGCCGCAGTCGCGTCAGCGATTGCGGCGATGCTGGCCAGGCTGCGGCGCAGGAAGGTCAGTCGGCTTTTCGCTGTCGCCCGGCCGGCAATGTCGGGATCCGCCAGGATCAGCGCCAAAAGGCTGAAAATGTCGATCTCAGTCGCTTCGCCATCGGCCCCGTCGTTACTAATATCGAGGCGCCAGAGCGGCATCGCTAAATCGTGGTAACCAACCTTCGAGCGATGCCGCGCCTCGACGAGCACCGCCGCGCGCGAGGCAGGGAAATTCAGACGCAGCACGGCTGCCTGCGGCCGAAACAGCCCGGTTTGCCTGGCGTCGACGAATTCCCAGCCATCCCATTCCCGCAGCAACGCGTTGAGGAACGGGCTTAATGCAGAGGAAGATTCTGGTTTTACTTGTTCCATGTGCATCCTCATAAATCATAATATACTGCATGCATTGCATTTATACGTTGTCGTCTTTAAACATTTCTGTTGATTATCTATTCTGAACAAGAAATAAGCTTGGTCTTGTGACGACCCGTATGAAAAATCGATCTTCGCTTCTGCGCCGCCTGGCGATCGCGGTCTCGGCAATCGGCTTCGGCCAGTCGGCCTTCGTATCGCTCGTTCCCCTGGTGATGGAGCGGCTGAGGCTCGACACGTTTGCTATCGGCGCGGCAACTGCTGTCGGCGCGGCGGCCTTTCTGGTCGGCTCGCCGCTGTGGGGTCGCATGGGCGAGCGGCTTGGCCATGCCAGGCTGCTGCGCTTGCTCGGCCTCGCCATGCTGGCCGGCCAGGCGGTGTTCGCCATGCTGCTGATAGCCGGCATGGGAGCCGCGCTCGGCATCGCTTTGCTGATGCTCTCGCGAACCGTGTACGGTTTTGCCGCGTCCGGCGTCATGCCGACGGCGCAGATCTGGGCCAGCCGCTCGGTTGCCGATGACAGGCGACAGGCCGCGCTGGGACTGCTTGGCGCCGGCGTCAGCATGGGGCGGCTGGCCGGCGCGCTGGCGGCGACGGCTGCCGTCCTGTCGCCGCTGCTGCCGCCCATCCTGTTCCTGTTCAGCCCGCTGTTGCTGTGGCTCGCGCCGGGCAAAGGGGAAGCCGGCGGACGGACCGACGGCAGGGCGGCCGACGTCGGCCGTGGAATATCGCCCTTCGATCGCCGCGCTCTGCCTTGCCTGGCGATGGGCTTGTGCCTGACGCTCGGCTTCGGACAGGTGCAGATGATGCTCGGCCCGATGACCCAGCAGCGTTTTGGCCTTGGTGCGACGCAGGCCACGACGTTGACCGGCCTGGCCCTGATGCTGGTCGCCGTCGTCATGGTTCTGGTCCAGGGACTGCTCATGGCGCGCCTGCGGCTGGCGGAGCGCAACAGCGTCGTCGTCGGCTGTCTCATGGTTTGCGTCGGCATGACGGCGCTGGCCGTCACGGCCAGCCATGTTGCCTCGGCAGCGTCTCTGGTGGTGGCGGCGGCCGGCATTGCCCTGGCTACACCCGGCTACACCGCCTGGCTGATGAAGCGCCTGGAGCCCGGCGAGCAGGGCGCGGCGGCCGGCTGGCTCACCAGCACCCATGTGCTCGGCCAGAGCATCGGCGCATTGGCCGGCGGCTTCGCCTTCACGCTCTGGCCCTTTGCGCCGCTGGCCGGCTGCGCGGCGCTGGCTCTGGCCGCAGCCGGTCTTGCAGCCATGGTTCATAAGCACTAGCGAACCCGCACTCATTCGGCGACCTTCGGCAGCGGCATCGGCGTTCCTGGCTGGGTCTTTGCGGTATCGGCGAAATGGGCATTCAACATGCGATAGGTCGCCACCACGGCTATGCCCGACAGCACGGTCGCCAGGGTGAACAGCGCGGAGTAGCCGAGCATGTCGGCGAGGCGCCCGGCAAGCATGGAGCCGACGAGGTAGACGATAAGCTGGGCGCAGGACAGGATGGTGAAGTCGGTGCCCGGCTGGTCCGACGACGTCACGGCCATGAACAGGCTGTAGAGCGCCACGATCTCCATGTAGCGCACCAGCGTCTGCAGGAACGAGGCGCCGAAGATCGGCCAGAAGCCGGCGATAGCGCCGAAAGCGTGCAGCGCGAAGATCAGGAAGCAGATGGTTCGCAGCGCGCCGAGCAGGCCGAGCACCGAGGCGGCGCCCCTGTTGTGCAGCAGCCACGCCGCCAGCGCCGAGCCGCCGAGCCCGACGGTGAGCGCGGCACCGCCCGAGAGATAACCGATGATATCGAGCGGCACGCCGGCATCGACGAGATAGGAGCCTTCCATCGACTTCACCAGCCCCTCGCTGGCGCGGTAGATGAGCGCGATCCACAGGATCTGGCGTGCCTCCGGCCGGCGCAGAAAGCGCAGGATCGAGGGGCGGTCGATGGCCGCCTGCGGCGCGCTGGCGACGGGATCGGTCTCGCGCATGGCGAAGGCGGCGACCAGCGGGATGATGGACAGCGCGGCCACCATGGCCACCATGGTTTGCCAGCCGGCATGATGATAAGCCAACAGGCCGAGCGTGCCGCCGAGAACGACGCCGAGCGCGACGGCGCCGCCCTGGATCGCATTGCCGATCGGCCTGTCCTTCGGGTCGAGATATTTGGCCGCGTAGCCGTCGGTGGCGATGTCCTGGGTCGACATCAACAGGCTCACGACAAGGCCGACGGCAAAGATACCGGCGACATCGGTCGGCTCGATCCAAAGCATGGCGGCGATGCCGGCGATGACGCCGATCTGGGTGATGATGACCCAGCCGGCGCGATGGGCGCGGGCCATTGGCCGAAAGCGGTCGACCAGCGGCGCCCATAGGAATTTCAGCACCAGCGGCAGCATCAGCAGCGCCATCAAGCCAATGGCGGTGCGCGACACGCCCTGCTCGCGCAGGATCGGCGGGATCGCCGCGGCAAACAGATAGCTCGGGATGGCCTGCGCCAGATAAAGGCAGGCGAGAACGACGAAAAGCCGCAGGCGCGAAAGCCCGGCGGGCGCCGGCCGGTCTGCGTCGGCGCTCATTTGACATAGTCCTTCGGTGCGTAACCGTTCAGGAAGGCGCCGGCCTCCGCCCGGCTGCGGGTGACGAGCACTGGAAAGCCGAACAGGCTTTGCCAGACGCGCTGCATGTTCTCGTCGGCGGCGGGGCGCACCAGCGCACAGGCGCGGCAGGCTTTTTCGAGCTGCTCGCGTTCCGCCTTGTACCAGAGGTTTTGCGCCTTGCGCTGGGCGTCGCTCAGCGCGATCTCGATGCGGATATCGACCAGGAGCACGAACGGCTCCCGTTCCTGCGAAAGGCGGCCGAGCGCCTCGATATAGCGCGCGCCATCCGCCGGATCGGCTGGCGCTTCTGCCAGCAGCGAGACTAATGCACCGTTTCGTTGGAGAGACACCGCCACCGCCGCCCCTCAGAATGTGATCTGGTAGGACAACGCAACCGAACGTCCCAGACCCGGAACGTCGGCGCCGCGGGTCGCCGATGCGGAAGGGTTGATGTAGTAGGTGTCGAACACATTGCGCACGGCAAGGTTCAGCACGCTTTCATTGCCGAACGTCTTCGAGACGGCGAGATTGACCAGTGCTGCACCGTCCAGTTCCTGGGTGGCGATGCGGTCGCGTCCGGAAAACAGCTCCAACTCGCTGCGCAGGGTCAGCTCGTTCTCGAAACGGGTGGTGAGATAGACCAGGCCCTTGTAGGTCGAGGGGACACGGTTGTTCGGCAGATACTCGTTCGCTTCGATGTGGCCGTCGCGATCCGCGTCGTATTTGCCTTCGACATAGCCGACCGATCCGCCCAGCGTGAACATGCCGCTGAGGTCTGCCTCGAGATTGGCTTCAACGCCCCAGATACGTTCCTTCTGCTGCGATACCCGGTTGTTGACGATGTCGTAGCTGACGCCGTTGTCCGAGGTCGACAGATAGGTGCTGACGCCGCCGCGATAGTCGGCCCAATCGCCGCGCAGACCGGCTTCCCAGGTGTTCACCAGCTGGGGTTCAGGCGCGATATCGGCATAGGTGATCGCGTAATCCGGCGCGTTGGTGCACGGCAGCAGCGGCCGGATGGCGGTGCCATAGGCGTCGCAGGTTTCGGCGTTGGAGTTCAACCCGGCCCGGCGGGTGAAGCCGCCAATGTCGGTCAGGCTGTAGCCTTGCGAGAAATTGCCGAAAAGCTGCATCCTTTCGGTCAGATCGTAGACGGCGCCGGCGTTGAAGGTGACGGCGTCGTAGTCGAACGAGCCGCCGGTCACCTGGATCGCCGGCAGGCCGATAATGTTCCGGCCTAGCAGAACGGCAGCGGCAGGCCGGGTGAAGTCTTCAACGTTGAGATAAAACTGGTCGTAGCGCGCGCCGCCGCTGATGCGAAAGCGATCCGTCACCGGAATTTCGCCCTGCGCAAACAAGGCAACCGAGTTCTGGGTCGTGGGCGAGATGGCGTCCTGGCCGTTGGTCAGCTGCTGATCGGTGGCATCGAAAACGTAGTCGGCGCCCCAGGTCAGTGTGCTGCCCTGAGTGATAAAGTCCATCGGCGTGTTGACGGTCAGGTTGACGCCGCTGCGCCGCGATTGCAGCGCCGTCTGGTTGAAGTCGGCGGTCGGGTCCGTACCCGGCGGCAGGATCACCGGCCGCGTCGGGTTCGTCGGTAAATACACCTGGCTGTTGACGGCCGAGAATTTGGTAAAGGGCGACTGCTTGAAGATGTCGTTGTAGAACGCCTTGACCTCGAGGTTTCCGAGCGCGAAGTCGCTGTCGGTGTATTTGGCGGTCAGATATTTCGAATCTTCCTTCAGCGGCTTGCCTTCATAGGGATCGCCGAAATCCGGGGAGACGGGATTGGTCGTGTAATCGGTGAACCAGTCCGGCTTCTGGTTGGCATAGGTCCAGTCGACGCTGGCCTCGAAGCGCCTGGAATCGAACTGGTAGCCGGCCACGCCGAAGAGATTGCCCGTGCCGGTGCGGTCGCCGCCGCCTTGCCCAAGCATGGCGTCGGAAGCCACCTCGTTGCCGTGGCCGTCATAGGTGCGGCGCGACAGATCGCCCGAGGCCGAGAAGAAATAGTCGAAATCGCCTTTCTTGCCCTCGACCGAGACACTGGTGCTTGGCCCGGCCGACTTGCCGGGGTTTTCGGTGAAGGCGGTGACGCCGGTGCGCACCGTCACCTTCGGCTTGTCGCTGTCGCCGCGCTTGGTGATGAAGTTGATCGTGCCGCCGGTGGCGCCGGCGCCATAAAGGCTGGACGCGCCATTGATGACTTCGATGCGCTCGACCGAATTCAGGTCGATCATCGACAGGATGCGTGAGACGTCCCGCAGCGGTGTGTTGCGCGGCACACCGTCGACCATGATGAGAACGCTGCGCCCGCGGAAGGTTTCCGAAGCGCCGGAAATGGTCTGGTTGCGTGGCGCGTAGCCGGGGACGATGCGGCTGATCAGGGTCGCGGCGTCGATATTTTCCTGCGCGGCTTCCTCGACCTGTTCCTGTTCCACGACCTGGACAGACTGGGCGACGCTGGAAATCGACCTTTCATTGCGGCCGGTGACCAGTATCTGATCGAGCACGGTGGCTTCCTGCTTGCCTGTCGGGGCGGCTTCCTGGGCAAATGCCGCGCCTGCCAGGATCGACCAACCCAAAGCCGATGACCAAAGAAGTGAACTGTAAAATCTGCGCATGCTGCCCCCATCCATGCCCTGGTCCCCAGTGCCAGAGCGGAAAGGCCCAGTTATAATTCATGATAAAACGAGTCAACATTTATTTTATGAGTTCTTTGATCAGGATTGTTCCGCAACGGACGGGGCTGTGCATATGAGCAGAACGTATTTTAGCGGGCGCTAAGATATTGAGCTTTCTTGACAAAACGGCTTACGGGCGGCCGGCGGCGGCGTCAGCCTTTGTGCTTACAAGAAGCTCTGCGGATCGATGTCGACCTGCACGCGGACCGAGCCGCGCTGCTTCGGCCCTTCGGCCAGCATGGTGCGGATGAAGCCTTGGATGTCGGCGCGCTTTTCACCCTGGATCAGCAAACGGAAACGATGGCGCCCACCGAGCAGCGACAGCGGCGCCTCGGCCGGACCGAGCACGAACAGGTCGCTGGCCTGGGGTGCTGCACGGCGCAGGCCGCGCGCGTGGCCTTCGGCCTCGGCCCGCGTCACCGCACTGACGATGACGCCGGCAAGCCTGCCGAAGGGCGGCAGGGCTGCCCGTTCGCGCTCAGTGATCTCGCGTTCGTAAAAGGCCTCGGCATCGCCCGAGACGATCGCCCGCATCACCGGATGGTCCGGCTGGAAAGTCTGCAGCAGGCCGAGGCTCTTCTTGCCGGTGCGGCCGGCGCGTCCAGTCACCTGGCTGAGCAATTGGAAGGTGCGCTCAGCGGCGCGCGGATCGCCATTGGCGAGGCCGAGATCGGCATCGACGACGCCGACCAGCGTCATGTTGGGAAAGTTATGGCCCTTGGCGACCAGCTGCGTGCCGATGACGATGTCGGCCTCGCCATTGGCGATGGCCTCGAGCTCCAGCCGCAGCCGGCGCACCCCGCCCATCAAATCGGATGACAGGACGATCGTGCGCGCGTCGGGGAAATGCGCCACGACTTCTTCAGCTATCCGCTCGACGCCAGGCCCGCAGGCGACCAGATGGTCGAGCGTGCCGCATTCCGGACAAGCCTCCGGCCGCTTCTCATTGTGCCCGCAATGATGGCAGACGAGTTGGCCGCGAAAGCGGTGCTCGACCAGCCAGGCCGAACAAACCGGGCAGCCGAAGCGGTGGCCGCAGACACGGCACAGCGTCAGCGGCGCGTAGCCGCGCCGGTTGAGGAACAGCAGCGACTGTTCCTTCTTCTCCAGCGTACGTTGCATCTCACCGAGCAGCAGCGGCGACAGAAACCCCCCGCGCGCCGGCGGCGCGCGGCGCATGTCGATCGATTTGAGATGCGGGAGCGCCGCCTCCGCGAAGCGGGCAGAGAGAACCGCTCTATCGTATTTACCTTGGCTCGCATTGACCCGGCTTTCGACCGACGCCGTCGCCGACGCCAGCACCACCGGGAAGCCGCTGATATGGCCGCGCACCACCGCCATGTCGCGGGCATTGTAGAAGACACGGTCCTCCTGCTTGTAGGCGGGGTCGTGTTCCTCGTCGACGACGATCAGCCCGAGCTCGCGGAACGGCAGGAACAGCGCCGAGCGTGCGCCGGCGACGACGCGCACGCCGCCTTCCGCCACCTGTCGCCAGACCTTTTCGCGCATTCGGGGCGGCAGGTCGGAATGCCATTCCGCCGGCTTGGCGCCGAAGCGCTGCTGAAAGCGTTCGAGGAAGGCATGCGTCAGCGCGATCTCCGGCAAAAGGATCAACACCTGCTTGCCCCGGTCGAGGGCTGCCGCCACCGCCTCGAAATAAACTTCCGTCTTGCCCGAGCCGGTGACGCCGTCGAGCAGCGTGACGTTGAAAGCAGCGGCCGCGACATTGGCGCGCAGCATGGCGGCCGCGTCTGCCTGGTCCGGCATCAGCTCCGGCATGGCGTAGGAGGGATCGGGCGCGGCGACCACCGGTCGAGGCGGGATCATCGCCGTCTCGAACACGCCTTGCGCCTTGAGTCCCTCGATAACCGTCGACGACACGCCCGCCGCATGCGCCAGGCCGGATCGCGTCCAGGCAAGCCCCCCTTCCGCCGTCTCCAGCACGCGCGTCCTGGCATCCGTCATCCGGTCCGGCATGACGAGGGTTCGCTGCAGGCCCTCGATCCACGGTTCTGGATCGAACGCCTCCGGCGCGCGCAACAGCATGCGCGCCACCATGCCGGGCGGCGACAGCGTGTACTGCGCCAGCCAGTCGACAAAGCGGCGCATGCCGCGGTCGATCGGCGGGCAGTCGAAGACCTGTTCGATCGGGCGCAGCTTTTTGGCGTCGATATTCTCGACCGCACCATCCCAGACGATGCCGGCAACCTGGCGCGGACCGAGCGGCACGCGCACGATCGAGCCCGGCACCACGCGCATGCCGGCGGGCACAGCGTAGGTGTAGGGCCGTTCGGCGGGCATCGGCACCAGCACCGGCGCGGCTGCGACAAAGGGCGAATCTTCGATCATCGGGCGTGACCTTGCCCCGACTTTGGTCTAGATCAAAGGGCAACCCCGAATGTGCATGGCATGCACATGGAAATCTTTCAGGAGACCCCCATGAAATTTTTTGTCGACACCGCTGACATCAAGGACATCAAGGAACTGAACGACCTGGGGCTGCTCGACGGCGTGACCACCAATCCCTCGCTGATCCTGAAATCCGGCGGCAAGATCGCCGAGGTCACCAAGCAAATCTGCGACATCGTCAAGGGCCCGGTTTCGGCCGAGGTTGTTGCGGTCGAATACAAGGACATGATGGCCGAGGCCAACATCCTGGCCAAGATCGCCGACAATGTCTGCATCAAGGTGCCGCTGACGCTCGACGGCCTGCGCGCCTGCAAGACGATCCGCACCGAGATGAACCGCATGGTCAATGTAACGCTGTGCTTCTCGGCCAACCAGGCGCTGCTGGCGGCCAAGGCCGGCGCCTCGTTCATCTCGCCCTTCGTCGGCCGCGTCGACGATACCGGCGCGGACGGCATGGAACTGATCCAGGAGATCCGGCAGATCTACGACAATTACGATTTCGACACCGAGATCCTCGTCGCTTCGGTTCGCACCGTGAACCACGTCAAGCAGGCAGCCCTGATCGGCGCCGATGTCGTTACCGCGCCGGCCGCGACGCTGAAGGCGCTGGTCAAGCACCCGTTGACCGACAAGGGCCTGGATCAGTTTGCTGCCGACTGGGCCAAGACCGGCCAGAAGATCGGCTGAGATCGGGTTCGATACAAAAAGGCCGGGAAACCGGCCTTTTTATTGCGGACTGCTAAAGTCGAGTTGGCAAGGCTAGGAAACGCTCAGGCCTTCTTGCCGTGCCTGACCAAATCCTGGGCGACCGACAGGCTCACCATTTCAGCCAGTTCGCGTGCGGCGCGGTTCTCGGCGTCGAGCTGCGCCCGGTAGGAGGCGAACTCCTGCGTCGGCTTGTCGAAAGATGATGGGATCGACCGCTTGCCGGTGGCGATCACCACGCCGGTCCTGGCATCGGTCAGCACATAGTTTGCGGTCAGCGTCACCGTGCCTGCCGTCGGCTCGTCTTCGTCGGTCTGAATCTGCACCACCGCGGCCGATTCGACCAGTTCGGTGACACCGAGATCGAGCATGTAGACCGGTGCCGTCGTCTCGCCGGCACCCTGGCCGAAGGCGAAGATCAGATTGTTGCGGACCTGCTGGGCATAGCGGGTCTTGACCGGCTTGACCGCGATCGAGGCGAGCTCCGCCGACGCGCTGACAGTCGAGCCTGCCGTCAGCGGCGCGCTCGAATAGAGCGGCCTGACCGTGCAGGCCGAAACCAGCGTCATCGAGGCCACCAGCCCGCAGAGCGCGGTGCGGCGCAGCACATGCGTCGTCTTTCCGAAGTCAAGCCCCGTCTTTTTGAAATCAGGCAACGACATTGACGATCCTCTGCGGCACGATGATCACCTTGCGGGGCGCCTTACCTTCCAGCGCTTTCTGCACGAAGTCGAGAGCCAGAACCGCTTTTTCGACCGCACCTTGGTCCGCGTCGCGGGCAATTGTCAAATCGCCGCGCTTCTTGCCGTTGACCTGAACCGGCAGCACGATCTCGTTGTCGACCACCAGCGCCGGGTCGTAGACCGGCCATGGCCGTTCGGCGACCAGATCGGTGCCGCCGAGCGTGTGCCAGCACTCTTCGGCCAGATGCGGCATGACCGGCGCGACCACATGCACAAGGATCTCCACCGCCTCGCGGCAGGCGCCTTTCAGCGCCGCATCGGCCTTGCCCTCGGCAACGTCGTTGAGCGGCGCGGTCAAGGCATTGGCAAGTTCGTAGATGCGGGCGATGGCCCGGTTGAAGCCGAGCTTCTCGATATCCTCGCCGATCGCTTTCAGGATCTTGTGCGCGGCCTTGGAAACGGCACCGGCCTCGCCATCCTGCGCCGCCTGTGGCTTGACGCCATCGAGCGTCTCGGCGGCGATCGACACCAGGCGCCAGACACGCTGGATGAAACGGTGCGCGCCGGCGGCGCCATCGTCCGTCCACTCGACGTCGCGCTCGGGCGGCGAATCCGACAGCATGAACCAGCGTGCGGTGTCGGCGCCGTAGCCGTCGGTGATGTCTTCCGGGCTTACCGTATTCTTCTTCGACTTCGACATCTTTTCGAGTGAGCCGATCGCCGCCTCTTCGCCGGTGGCGATCTCGATGGCGCGGCGCTTGCCGCCGACATCCTCGATCCTGACCTCAGCCGGCGACAGCCAGCGGCCATTGTTCGACGCACCGCCGACGCGGTAGGTCTCATGCACCACCATGCCTTGCGTGAACAGGCCCTTGAATGGCTCGGCCAGGTCGAGATGCCCGGTCGCACGCATGGCGCGGGTGAAGAAGCGCGAATAGAGCAGATGGAGGATCGCGTGCTCGATGCCGCCAATATACTGGTCGACGGCCAGCCAGTCATCGGCAGCCTTGGGCTCCGTCGGCTCATTGGCCCAGGGCGCGGTGAAGCGCGCGAAATACCAGGACGAATCGACGAACGTGTCCATCGTGTCGGTCTCGCGGCGCGCATCCTTGCCGCATTGCGGGCACTTCACATGCCGCCAGGTCGGGTGGCGGTCGAGCGGATTGCCGGGACGGTCGAACTCGATGTCGTCGGGCAGCTTGACCGGCAGGTCGGCCTTCGGCACCGGCACGACGCCGCAATCCTCGCAATGGATCATCGGGATCGGGCAGCCCCAGTAGCGCTGACGCGAAATGCCCCAGTCGCGCAAGCGGAAGTTCACCTTGCGCTCCGCCATTGGCCGCCCGCCTATGGTCTTCTGCTCCAGGAGCTTTGCCACCTCGTCGAACGCCTGCTCCGGCTTCAGGCCGTCGAGGAAACGCGAATTGATCATCACGCCGTCATCGACATAGGCCTCTTCCGTGACATGGAAGGTCTTGGCGTCGGCATCTTCCGGCATCACCACCGGGATCACCGGCAGGCCGTATCTGTTGGCGAAATCGAGGTCGCGCTGGTCGCCCGACGGGCAGCCGAATATGGCGCCGGTGCCGTATTCCATCAAAACGAAATTCGCGACGTAGACCGGCAGGGTCCACGAGTCGTCGAACGGATGCACGACGCGGATGCCGGTGTCGAAACCTTTCTTCTCGGCCGTCTCCAGTGCGGCCACCGACGTGCCCATATGCCTGATTTCGTCGATGAACTTGGCCAGATCGAGATTGGTCTCGGCGGCCTTCCTGGCCAGCGGATGGTCGGCGGCAACCGCCATGAACGACGCGCCGAAAATGGTGTCGGGCCTGGTCGTGTAGACCTCCAGTTCCTTCGCATCGCCAACCGGAGCGGCCAGCGGCCAGCGGATCAGCAGCCCTTCCGAGCGGCCGATCCAGTTCTGCTGCATCAGCTTGACCTTTTCCGGCCATTCGCCAAGCCCGTCCAGCGAGTCCAGCAGGTCCTGCGCGTAGTCGGTGATCTTGAAGAACCACTGCGTCAGCTCGCGCTGTTCGACCAGCGCGCCCGAGCGCCAGCCGCGCCCGTCGATGACCTGCTCGTTGGCGAGCACCGTCATGTCCTCCGGGTCCCAGTTGACCTTGGAGGATTTGCGCGTCACCAGCCCCTTCTCGACTAAATCGAGGAACAGCATCTGCTGGCGGTGGTAATAGTCGACGTCGCAGGTGGCGAACTCGCGCGACCAGTCCAGCGACAGGCCCATCATCTTGAGCTGCTCGCGCATGGCGGCGATGTTGGCGTAGGTCCATTCCTTGGGATGGACCTTGTTCTGCATCGCCGCATTTTCGGCCGGCATGCCGAAAGCGTCCCAGCCCATAGGGTGCAGCACGTTAAAACCCTTGGCCCGCTTGTAGCGCGCCACCACATCGCCCATCGTGTAGTTGCGGGTGTGGCCGATATGGATCTTCCCGGAGGGATAGGGGAACATCTCCAGCACGTAGTATTTCGGCTTCGGATCGTCGTTATGCGCTTCGAACAGCTTCTTTTCGGCCCAGGCCTTCTGCCATTTGGGCTCTGACGCGCGCGGATTGTATCGTTCGGTTGCCATCGGATGATTTTCACTTAAAAGCAGGCGCAGACCGCCGGACAAGGCCCGGTGGCCAAGGTAAATGTCGTGGCGGTGTTCACCATGGATTGCCGGACCCGTCAACTGCGGCGAGCCGGCGAGGGCTAGAAAGACAGGCAGGATATAGGCATGGCGAGCGCCGTCGAACAGTTTTTCGCCGTCAGGACGAGGATCGCTGCCGCCGAGCGCGAGGCCGGCCGCGACGCCGGTTCGGTAACGCTGGTAGCGGTGTCGAAGACTTTTGAGGCCGACGCCATCCGCCCGGTCATCGAAGCCGGCCAGCGCGTCTTTGGCGAAAACCGCGTGCAGGAAGCGCATGGCAAATGGCCGGCGTTGAAAGCCGAATTCCCGGATATCGAGCTGCATCTCATCGGCCCGTTGCAATCGAACAAAGCGAAGGAAGCCGTTGCGCTCGCCGACGTCATCGAGACCGTCGACCGCGAAAAAATCGCCGCCGAACTCGCCAAGGAGATTGTCCGGCAGGGTAAAACACCAAAGCTCTATGTCCAGGTCAACACCGGTTCGGAGCCGCAAAAGGCCGGCATCGAGCCGCACGACGCTGTCGCCTTCGTCACCCGTTGCCGCGATGTCCATGGGTTGGCCATCGAAGGCCTGATGTGCATTCCGCCGGCGCATGAAAACCCCGGCCCGCATTTCGCCCTGCTGGAAAAGCTCGGCAAGGAGGCCGGCGTCGCCAAACTGTCGATGGGCATGTCCGGCGACTACGAGACAGCGATCACCTTCGGCGCCACCAGCGTCCGCGTCGGCTCGGCGATTTTTGGCACCCGGTAGTCGTCGGCTTCGCGAGACACCTGTCGATCCCCGATTTTTCGAGCTAATGTATCGAGCACATCCGGCCGAGTTAGCGAGGACTATTCTTCTTGGACTGGCACCTCAGGGACGCAAGAAACAATCTTTCGAAGCTTGTGCGACAGGCGCGCGAAGAAGGGCCGCAAACCATCACCTTGCGCGGAAAGCCAGCTGCCGTCGTGTTGTCTCCTGATGACTATGACCAACTGATCGGCGCAAAGCCTTCGCTTGCGGAATATCTCCTCTCCGGTCCCGCATGGGACGACGATTTCGTCGAGGAGGTCAACCGCCGCTCAGAGACGATGATCCGACCCGTGGAATTCTGATAGATTTTCGACACAAACATCGCCTCGCGCATCTCGCCACGGTTGACGAGTTCTATGGGGCCAGATGCATCCGGTCGATTACGCCACGACTGGAAACGAAACGTACCGTTCCTATTTGCTTGGCGTCATCACAATTCTGCTGGAGCCGCAACCATGCGCTACAATCAACTTGGAAATACGGGGATGTTCGTCTCCGAACTCTGCCTCGGCACCATGACCTTCGGCGCCGCCGGCGAGAATGCCCAATGGGGCCTGATCGCCAGCCTCGACCAGAAGGGCGTCAACGACATCGTCGGCCGGTCCATCGCCGCCGGCGTCAATTTCTTCGACACCGCCGACGTCTACTCCTTCGGCCAGTCCGAGCGCCTGCTCGGCCAGTCGCTCAGGGATCTCGGCGTCAAGCGCTCGGACGTCATCATCGCCACCAAGGTGCATGGCACCATGGGCCAGGGCCCGAACGAGCGCGGCTCGTCGCGAGGCCACATCATGGATTCGGTCGAGGGCAGCCTGGAGCGGCTGCAGCTCGACCATATCGACCTCTATCAGTTGCACGGCACCGATACGGTGACGCCGATCGACGAGACGCTACGGGCGTTCGACGATCTCGTCGCCAGCGGCAAGGTTCGCTATGTCGGCGTCTCCAACTGGGCTGCTTGGCGCATCTCTAAGGCCCTCGGCATAGCCGACCGCAAGGGGTTTTCCCGCTTCGAGACCATCCAGTCCTATTATTCGATCGCCGGCCGCGACCTCGAGCGCGAGATCGTGCCGCTGATCAACGAGGAAAAGCTCGGCCTGATGGTCTGGTCGCCAATGGCCGGCGGCCTGCTGTCGGGCAAATACGGCCCCGGCGCGCCCGGCAATGGCGAGGGCCGCCGCGCCGCCTTCAACTTCCCGCCGGTCAATGAGGACCGCGCCTGGGCCGCCGTCGCCGTCATGCGCGACATCGCCAAGAAGCACGATGTCAGCGTCGCTACGGTCGCGCTCGGCTATGTCCTGGCCAAACCTTTCGTCATGAGCGTCATCATCGGCGCCAGCCGCATGGAGCAGCTCGAGCAGAACCTTGCCGCGGCCGAGGTGAAGCTCGACGCCGACGATCTCGCCAGACTGGATGAGGTCAGTGCGCTGCCGGCCGAATATCCCGGCTGGATGCTGGAGCGTCAGGGCGCCGGTCGCCGCCCGGCGCCGTTCACCCCGAAGAAATAGTCATCGCTGTCGCCTGATGCTTGGGGGGTCATCTGGCTCCCCAACGTCTTTTCAGCTCATCCGCACGCTCTCGACCAGAAAGTCGAGAAACGCCCGCACCCGTGCGGGCAAATGCCGGCCCTGGCCGACATAGACGGCGTGGGTAGGCTCCTCGTCGCCCGGATTGAAATCCTCCAGCAGCGCCGTCAGCCGCCCCGCCGCGATGTCATCGGCCACATGCCAGTGTGCCAGCCGGGCGATGCCGGCGCCGCCGACCGCCATCAACCGCATCGACTCGCCATCGCCGACCAGCGTGTTTCCCACGATGGGAACCGTGATGGCATTGTCAGCTGCGTCGACAAACTGCCAGCCATCGACATGCCGGACAAAGCCGAAAGCCATGCGATTGTGCCGGCTGAGATCGGCTGGAATCAGCGGTGTGCCATGTGTCTTGAGATAGGACGGTGCGGCAACGACCGTCATCCGGGTTTGCCCGAGCTTGCGCGCCACCAGCCGCGATTCGCCGAGCGGCCCGGCGCGGATGGCGACGTCGGCACGCTCAGCCATCAAATCGATGACGCTGTCGGTCAGCACCAGATCGACCGAAATCTCGGGATAGCGTTCGAGGAAATCAGGCAGCAGCGGGATCAGCCGATGCACCCCGAAGGGCACATAGGAGTTGACGCGCAGCCGTCCGCGCGGCGCGGCACCCCCGGCCGCCTCGCGCTCGGCCGCCGCCATATCGGCCAAGATGCGCACCCCGCTGTCATAGAACGCCGTCCCTTCCGGCGTCAGCTGCAGCTTGCGCGTCGAGCGGGTGACCAGCCGCGCGCCGAGCCTTGCCTCCAGTCGCGCGATCAGCTTGCTCACCGCCGACAGTGTCATACGCAGCGAACGAGCCGCAGCCGAGAAGCTGCTCGCCTCGACGACGCGGACGAACACTTCGATCTCGCCGGAACGGTTGATGTCGGGTCTGGCCATCTGTGAATCTATTTCACAGGAAATATGCCCAAGGCAAGTCTGGTTCACAAGGCATGGCAACACGATCTCTGCGGTCGGGGCGCGGGTCTGGACAGCGCGCTCATTCGAGTTCGAACTGGAAACCGCCATGCCTCTTGCTCTCTACGCCCTCGCTGCCGGCGCCTTCGGCATCGGCGTCACCGAATTCGTCATCATGGGGCTGCTGATCGATGTCAGCAAAGATCTCGGAGTCTCGATCTCGGCCGCCGGCCAGTTGATTTCGGGCTACGCGTTGGGCGTCGTCATCGGCGCGCCGCTTTTGACCATCGCCACCGGCAACTGGCCCCGCAAGACCGTCCTTCTGGCCCTTATGGCGATCTTCACGCTCGGCAACCTCGCCTGTGCGATCGCCCCCGACTACTGGACGCTGATGGGCGCCCGCATCATCACCGCCTTTGCCCATGGCACTTTCTTTGGCGTCGGCTCGGTGGTCGCCACCGGCCTGGTCGCGCCCAACAAGAAAGCCTCGGCGATCGCGCTGATGTTCACCGGACTGACTATCGCCAACATCCTCGGCGTGCCCTTCGGCACCTGGCTAGGCCAGGCCTTCGGCTGGCGCGCCACCTTCTGGGCGGTAACCCTGGTCGGCTTGGCAGCCTTTGCCGTCATCCTGCTTCTGGTGCCGCGCAGCAAGGAAGCGCCCGAGAAGACCAATCTGCGCGCCGACCTCGCCGTGCTGCGCCGCACGCCGGTGCTGCTCGGCCTCGCCACCACCGTGCTCGGCTATGCCGGCGTCTTCGCCGTCTTCACCTACATCGCCCCGCTGCTCACCGAGATCAGCGGCTTCAGGGAGGCCGCGGTGTCGCCGATCCTGCTCGTCTTCGGCGGCGGTCTTATTGCCGGCAATCTGCTTGGCGGCAAGGTCGCCGACCGCTGGTTGGTGCCGGCGGTGCTCGGCAGCCTCGTGGTGCTGGCGTTGGTGCTGGCCACAATGACCTTCGCCGTCCACAGCCAAATCCTGGCCGTCATCTATGTCGGCCTGCTTGGTGCCGCCGCCTTCGCCACCGTGGCGCCGCTGCAGATGTGGGTGCTGGAAAAGGCGCAAGGCGCGGGCCAGAGCCTCGCCTCGTCCTTCAACATCGCCGCCTTCAACCTCGGCAATGCCGCCGGCGCTTGGCTTGGCGGCGCGGTGATTGCCCAGGCCTCGGCTCACTAACCTGGATCGCCGCTTTGCTGCCGGTCGCGGCTCTTGGCGTCGCTTCCCTGGCGCTGCGCCTCGATCGCGCCCCCACAATCGGGGCGCCGGTCTGCGCCCCGTCATGAGCATCACGCGCAAATCCTTCTTCGACATCATCAAGGAGCATAAAATGGATTATCGACGTCTCGGCGCATCGGGCCTGAAAGTGCCCGCACTGTCTTTCGGCGCCGGCACTTTCGGCGGCTCCGGGCCGCTGTTCGGGGCGTGGGGCAACAACGACGCCAAGGAAGCGCGGCGGCTCATCGACATCTGCCTCGAGGCCGGCGTCAATCTGTTCGACACCGCCGATGTCTATTCAAACGGCGCCTCCGAGGAAGTGCTTGGCGAAGCCATCAAAGGCCGCCGCGACGCGGTGCTGATCTCGACCAAGACCTCGCTGCCGATGGGGGACGGCCGGGCCGATTACGGCTCGTCGCGCTCGCGGCTGATCAAGGCCGTGGACGCGTCCCTGAAGCGCATGGGCACCGATTACATCGACCTGTTGCAGCTGCACGCCTTCGATGCCGGCACGCCGATCGAGGAGGTGTTGTCGACGCTGGACGACCTCGTGCGCGCCGGCAAGCTGCGCTATGTCGGCGTCTCCAACTTCTCCGGCTGGCAGGTGATGAAATCGCTGGCCGAGGCCGACAAGCATGGCTACCCGCGCTATGCCGCACACCAGGTCTACTATTCGCTGGTCGGCCGCGACTATGAATGGGAGCTGATGCCGCTCGGTATCGACCAGGGCATCGGCGCGCTGGTGTGGAGCCCGCTCGGCTGGGGCCGCCTGACCGGCAAGATCCGCCGCGGCCAGCCCCTGCCGGAAAAGAGCCGGCTGCACGACACCGCCGATTTCGGCCCGCCGGTCGCGGACGAACATCTCTACCGGGTCATGGATGCGCTTGATGCGATGGCTGAAGAGACCGGCAAGACCGTGCCGCAGATCGCCATCAACTGGCTGTTGCGGCGCCCGACCGTGTCCTCGGTCATCATCGGCGCCCGCAACGAGGAACAGCTGCGCCAGAACCTCGGCGCCGTCGGCTGGGCGTTGACGCCGGAGCAGGTCAAAAAGCTCGACAAGGCAAGCGAAGTGACCGCGCCCTACCCGTACTTCCCCTATCACCGCCAGGAAGGTTTCGCCCGGCTGAACCCCCCGGCGGTGTGATCGCCGACGCTGCCAAATCTCCCCCCTCGAGGGGGAGATGTCGCCGAAGGCGACAGAGGGGGTCGCCGCGCGTGGAGCGCTAGCCCCCATCTGCCGCAGGAGGGTCGCGTCCGGTCGAACCGACCCCCTCTGGCCGCTTTGCGGCCATCTCCCCCTCAAGGGGGGAGATCAAGCGCGCCGCTCAGTGCAGCACGAACTCCCCATCCACCTTCCGCCATTCGTTCGGCGCGATCAGCTTCTGGTGCGTGTAGCTGATCGAATGCAACGGCCCGTCGAGCCTGGCCTTCCAAAACTCGATGAACTTGATCAGCACCGGAAACTTCGGCGCCAGATCGTAATCCTGCCAGATGAAGCTCTGCAGCAGATGCGGGTGGTCGGGAAAATGGTATAGAATCTTGGCCGTGGTCAGGCCATACCCCTTGAGCATCAGGTCCATTTCGGAATGATCGCGCATGACAGCCCCTTGGCCTAGTTGATTCTCCATTCCTCCCAACACCGAATTGTGCGCGCCGTTCCTTAACTGTCTATGATTTTCCTGATCCCAGTCGGGTTTTATGCACGAAAACATGTAGTTAGCAGCGACCGCTGCCGAGTGCTGATACAACCGAGACGGGAGCTGCGGCATCCCGCCACGCGAATCCAACGTCTAATGTTGCCGTCAGCGCGGAACTGTTAATAATGCCGCCGAATTCGCGGCTGCGTCGCCGTGATCCTGGCTGTGGTCAAGCCGGCGGGGTGGTTTGGGAGGAAAGTGAAGACATGTCCGAGGTGAAGATCCACCGCGTCCAGCCGGCGTGGAAGAAGAATGCGCTGATCGACAATGACACCTACCTCAAATGGTATGCTGACAGCGTGAAGAATCCGGACAAGTTCTGGGGCAAGCACGGCAAGCGCATCGACTGGTTCAAGCCGTTCAGCAAGGTCAAGAACACCTCCTTCGAGGGCAAGGTCTCGATCAAATGGTTCGAGGACGGCGAAACTAACGTCTCCTACAACTGCATCGACCGCCATTTGAAGAAGCGCGGCAACCAGACTGCCATCATCTGGGAAGGCGACAATCCCTACGACGACAAGAAGATCACCTATAACGAGCTCTACGAGCATGTCTGCCGGCTCGCCAATGTGATGAAGAAGCACGGCGTCAGGAAGGGCGACCGCGTCACCATCTACATGCCGATGATCCCGGAAGCCGCCTACGCGATGCTGGCTTGCACCCGCATCGGCGCCATCCACTCGATCGTCTTTGGCGGCTTTTCACCGGACGCGCTGGCCGGCCGCATCGATGACTGCAAGTCGACCTTCGTCATCACCGCCGATGAGGGCCTGCGCGGCGGCAAGCCGATCCCGCTGAAGGAAAACACCGACAGAGCGATCGAAATCGCCGCCAAGGCCGGCACCAGGGTCGAAAAAGTGGTCGTCGTTCGCCGCACCGGCGGCAAGACCGGCTGGGTCCAGGGACGCGACATCTGGTACCATGACGAGATCGCCACGGTGAAAGGCGACTGCAAGCCGGAGAAGATGAAGGCCGAGGATCCGCTGTTCATCCTCTATACCTCAGGCTCGACCGGCAAGCCGAAGGGCGTGCTGCACACCACCGCCGGCTATCTCGTCTATGTCTCGATGACCCACCAATATGTCTTCGACTACCATGATGGCGATATCTACTGGTGCACCGCCGATGTCGGTTGGGTCACCGGCCACAGCTATATCGTCTATGGCCCGCTCGCCAACGGCGCCACCACGCTGATGTTCGAGGGCGTGCCGAACTACCCCTCGCAGTCGCGCTTCTGGGAAGTCATCGACAAGCACAAGGTCAACATCTTCTACACTGCGCCGACGGCACTGCGCGCGCTGATGGGCGCCGGCGACGAACCGGTGAAGAAGACCTCGCGCAAGTCGCTGCGCGTGCTGGGCTCGGTCGGCGAACCGATCAATCCGGAAGCATGGGAGTGGTATTTCAACGTCGTCGGCAACGGCAAGGTGCCGATCGTCGACACCTGGTGGCAGACCGAGACCGGCGGCATCCTGATCACGCCGCTGCCCGGCGCCACCGACCTCAAGGCCGGTTCGGCGACGCGGCCCTTCTTCGGCATCAAACCGCAACTGGTCGACGGCGAAGGCAAGGTGCTGGAAGGGGCGGCCGACGGCAACCTCTGCATCGCCGATTCCTGGCCCGGCCAGATGCGCACCGTCTATGGCGACCACGACCGCTTCGTGCAGACCTATTTCTCCACCTACAAGGGCAAATACTTCACCGGAGACGGCTGTCGCCGCGACGCCGACGGCTATTACTGGATCACCGGCCGCGTCGACGACGTCATCAACGTTTCCGGCCACCGCATGGGAACGGCCGAGGTCGAATCGGCGCTCGTCAGCCACGAGAAAGTGTCGGAAGCAGCTGTCGTCGGCTATCCCCACGACATCAAGGGCCAGGGCATCTACAGCTACGTTACCTTGATGAAAGGCGTGGAGCCGAGCGAGGAACTGCGCAAGGAGCTCGTGGCCCATGTCCGCAAGGAGATCGGCGCCATCGCCTCGCCCGACAAGCTGCAGTTCGCGCCCGGACTGCCGAAAACCCGCTCCGGCAAGATCATGCGCCGTATCCTGCGCAAGATCGCCGAGGACGATTTTTCCGCGCTCGGCGATACCTCGACACTGGCCGATCCGGCCGTGGTCGATGATCTGATCGCCAACCGCCAGAACAAGAAGGGCTGAGGGGATTTGATGGCTGCACTGGGCGCAGTCACGGAGCTCTGGCGTTACCCCGCAAGTTCGCTTGCCGGCGAACGCCAGGACGCCATTTCGGTCGGCCTTGAAACCATCGACGGCGACCGGCTGTTCGGCCTTGTCGATGTCTCGGACAATGAGATCGCGCGGCCCGACCGCGACGCCAAGTGGCACAAGGTGCCGCGCATCCGCACCCAGCTGAGCAAGGACCGCAAGCTGGAGATCGCCGTTCCCGACGGCGACTGGCTGGCAGTGCCGGGTGTGGAATGCGACCAAGCCATCTCGGCCTATCTCGGCTTCGCCGCCTCGATCCGGCCGTTCAGCCAGGACAACGCCCCCGGCTACACCGGCCCGCTCACCGCGGCGCGCTACCGCAAAGCGCCGATCCATCTCTTGACCACCGCATCGCTGGCGCGGCTCAAGGCGCTGCACCCCGAAGGCATTCCCGATCCGCGCCGCTTCCGCCCCAACATTGTCGTCGACATGGCGGCGGTCGAGAGCTCGTTTCCCGAGACCGAATGGATTGGCCGCAAGCTTGCCATCGGCGACCTGCTGGTGACCGTCTCGGAGCCGTGCCGCCGCTGCGGCTTCACCATCATCAGCCAGGACGGCTTCGACCACGATCCCGGCATCCTGCGCAATCTGGTCCGCCACAACGCGCACAATCTTGGCGTCTATTGCACTGTGGACAGGCCTGCCCGCGTCGAGATCGGCGCGCCGATGCGGTTCGTGTAGGCCTCTACCGCGAGGCAGCGAATCGCAGACCTTGGAAAGCGTGGGGTTCGGCCCCGAATCCTATCTCTACCGATACAGATCCGCCCGTGTCGGCGGCAGCCCGCTCGGCCCGCGTGCGCGTTTGGTGACGACGGTCTGAAAAATCTGCGCCGAGGCGCGCTCGAAGGTGATCGAGCAGCCGGTGAGATAAAGCAGCCACAGCCGTGCCTTGGCCTCGCCGACTTCGGCGACCGCCTCGTCGAAGCGAGCCTGTAGCCGCTCGGCCCACAGCCGGCAGGTGCGCGCATAGTGCTCGCGCAGATTCTCGACGTCGTAGACCAGGAAGCCATGCGCTTCCAGATTGCCCAGCGTCATGCCGATCGTGTCGAGTTCGCCGCCTGGGAAAATGTATTTGAGCAGCGCCTTGAACTCCGGCCCCTTGCGCAAGGTTTTCTTCAAGTCGCCCTTGCTGCGCCTGGTGATGGCGTGGTGCAGATAGATGCCGCCGGGCTTCAGCAAGCGATGGATGGTCTTGAAATAGGTGGCGTGGTTGGCGAGGCCGAGATGCTCGAACATGCCGATCGACGATATCTTGTCGAAGGAGCCTTTGAGCTCCGTATAGGATTTGATTTCGATGGTGATGCGGTCCTGCAGCCCTTCGGCGCGGATGCGCTCGCGGGCGAGATCGGTCTGCGCCTGCGACAGCGACACGCCATGGCCGACGACGCCGTAATTTTTGGCCGCATGGATCAGCATGGCACCCCAGCCGCAGCCGATGTCGAGCAGCTTTTCGCCCGGCTTCAGCCTGAGCTTGCGGCAGATATGGTCGAGCTTGTCGGCCTGCGCTTGGTCGATGCCATTGGCGAAATCCGTAAAGTAGCCGCAGCTGTAGACCATGCGCTCGTCGAGGAAGAGCCGGTAAAAGGCATTCGAAATGTCGTAGTGATGCTGGATCGCCTCCTGGCTCGACCCGCTGACATAGGGGTTGCGACCCGACAGATCGGTGCGTGCACTCATCTGCTTGCGTGACAGGAGCACCGCCGGCAGGTCGCGCAGGATCGCCAGCTTCGGCAGTGACTTGAGCTTGGTCCTGAGCTTGCCTTGCGACGGCAGTGCGTAGAAATCGAAAATCGTCCCGTCTTCGATGTCTATCGTCTTGGAAATCCACATCTCGATCAGCGTCGACAACGATGGCCGCTTCACCACCTGCCAGACGATGTCCTGGTCGTTGATGGTGAGCACGGGCCCGGTGGCGGGACCGATCCGCTCGCCGGTCCACAGCTTGACCGCAAAACCCGGCTTCAGCGTTTCGATCACCGTTCGCACGATGCGCGCGGCCTTCTCGGCTGCCTCCATGGCCATCCTCCCGAGTCCTGACAATCCACCTTGCATGGATTTTGCCCGCCCGCGCGGCTCTTCGCAACCCGGCGCAAAAGGCGGCTCGCCAGCTATTTCAAATCGGCATCTTGTTTTTTGCTGCAACGCACCCCATCATCTGTACGTGTTCAACAAATCGAAAGGAGGTGATCCGATGTCGAGTGATTTCGTTTTCCAGAACGTGGCCTCAGCGGATTGCACTTTCGGGAAGCAGTCTTCCCGTTAAGGCGCGATAAGCGCGGCGGGTGACCTCGGTCGCCGCCATTGGCCGCGCCACGGACGGAAACACGGAAGGCCGCCGGCTTCGTCAAGAAGCGGCGGCCTTTTCCATTTCCGGATTGTGTGTCGAAGCGGATCAGAATCCGGTCACGCCAGCATCCGCGCGCTCACCGTCTTGTCGACGCCGTGATAGGGCGGGTTGAACAGGTTGCCTTCCTGCTCGTAGGTCCAGACCTTGAACAGCGAAAGTTGGTGCGGGCCGAAGCTGTGCAGCAGCGGGACATCCGTGGCATCACGACCGCGCGCGATGACGACGCGGCCTATCCTCGGACGATTATGACGCGGGTCGAACGTGTACCATTTGCCGTCGAGGAACACTTCCATCCAGGCCGAAAAATCCATCGGCGCCGGGTCGGCCGGTACGCCGATGTCGCCGAGATAACCGTTCACATAGCGGGCCGGGATGTTCATGCAGCGGCAGAGCGTGATCGCCAGATGGGCGAAGTCGCGGCATACACCAACCTGCTCCTCATGCGCTTGGGCTGCGGTGCGCGTCGACCGCGCATAGCCATAGCCGAAGGACAGCCGGTTGTGGACATAGTCGACGATCGCCTGCACCCGCGCCCAGCCGGAGGGAACATGGCCGAAAAGCTGCCAGGCCAGACTGCTCAGATGATCGGTCTCGCAATAGCGGCTGCCGAGGAGGTAGCCGAGCACATCGTCCGGCAGTTCCGCCACCGGCACTTCCCTGGCCAGCGTGTTGACCGCGTCAGGCTCCCCGCTGTCCTCGACGGCTGCGTCATAGAGAATGCGGAAACTGCCGGCGGGTGCGGTGAAGCGGCGGCAGGTATTGCCGAACAGATCGTGATAGACCTTGCTCGGCACTGAAGGCGACGTCAGCACGCGCGTCTGCCGTTTGATGTCGGCCTGACGATCCCTGTGGATATCAAGCAGCGAGATGACCGGCGTGGCGCCGACGCATTCAATGGCGATTTCGTAGCCGAGCCGGATCAGCACAATGATTGCCCCTTCGATCCCGTGGAAAACAGTATGCTCAAAACGCCAGAGGCGGGACCATGGTTCCCTGGAACTATCGAAAAGGCTCTCCCGCGGCTTCCCAGGCAGGCGTGGCGACGTTACGGTCGCACGACATGTTTCGACCCTCCCGAAACGATCCCTAACCCCGTGGAAAATCTGATGTTTGCAGGCAGAAAATTCGCCGCGTTGCTGTTCGATATGGATGGCACGGTGCTCAATTCGATCGCCTCGGCCGAGCGCGTCTGGGCGGCGTGGGCGCTTAAGCACGGTCTCGACGTCGAAGCCTTCCTGCCGACGATCCATGGCGTGCGGGCGGTCGAGACCATCACCAGGCTGGCGCTTCCCGGCCTCGACCCTGTTCATGAGGCGTTTGTGCTGTTGCAGGCCGAGTCGGACGATGTCGAAGGCGTGCTGCCGATCGCCGGCGCCGTGCCGTTCCTCAACGCTTTGCCGCCAGAGCGCTGGGCGATCGTCACCTCGGCGCCGCGCCCGTTGGCGCTGCTGCGCATGCGGGCCGCCGGCATCCCGGTTCCCGCCTTGGTGGTCGCGGCCGAGGATGTGTCGCACGGCAAGCCGGCGCCCGACTGTTTCCTGCTGGCGGCAAAACGGCTCGGCGTCGATATCGGCGACTGTCTGGTCTTCGAGGACGCACCGGCCGGTATCGCGGCGGCGGAAGCAGCGGGCGCGTCGGTGATGGTGATCAGCGCCACTCACCAGTATCCAATGACGACTCAGCACAACTCGATTAGCGGCTACGAAACCGTCTCTATCGCCATCGATGACAGCGGCTGGATGACGCTGGGAGCACAGCGCAGCGCGGCCTGAGGAACTGGAGGACTGGAGGACTGGAGGACTGGAGGACTGGAGGACTGGAGGACTGGAGGACTGGAGGACTGGAGGACTGCTATGCGCCTTTTTCTTCAACTCTTCAGTTCACCAGTTCCCCAGTTCTTCCGTTCCTGAACCCCTAGAAATCGCTAGCCAGTCCCTTCACTTCCCAGTCGCCGTAGCGGCCGGGTTCCTTGCCGCCGCGGCCGCCGATTTCCTTCGGCAACGCAGCTTCCTTCTGGCGATACGCTTCACGGCGCGCCTCGGCTTCAGCCAGCGCCCGGCTGGCCGCCGGCGTCAGGTCCTTCTCCCGGTCGGCATCAGCTTTGCTGGGTTGGTCGGTCATGCGATAGTCCGGGCGGATTGAAACGAAGGGCGGCGTTTCCCATCATATAGCCATGAGTTCACCCCGATCGACCTTTTTTTGCCACGGCCGCACAGGGAGCAGATGATGAGAACGCTACGCACCACCATGCTCCTGGCCGCGATGACGGCGCTGTTCATGGGCGTCGGTTTTCTGATCGGCGGCACCGGCGGCATGATGATCGCCTTCCTGGTCGCCGCGGGCACCAATCTGTTCAGCTACTGGAATGCCGACAAGATGGTGCTGTCGATGAACCACGCCGTCGAGGTCAACGCGAAGAACGCGCCCGAATTCCACGCCATCGTCGAGGCGTTGGCCAAGCAGGCCGGCCTGCCGATGCCCAAGACTTATCTGATCGACAATCCGCAGCCGAACGCCTTCGCCACCGGCCGCAATCCCGAGAACGCCGCGGTCGCGGCCTCGACCGGGCTGCTGGAGCGCCTGTCGCATGAGGAGGTGGCGGCAGTCATGGCGCATGAGCTGGCCCACATCCAGCATCGAGACACGCTGACCATGACCATTGTCGCGACACTCGCCGGCGCCATCTCGATGCTCGGCAATGTCGCCTTCTTCTTCGGCGGCAGCCGCGACAACAACAACCCGTTCGGCTTTGTCGGCGTGCTGGTGGCGATGCTGGTCGCGCCCTTCGCCGCCATGATCGTGCAGATGGCGGTCAGCCGCACCCGCGAATACGAAGCCGACCGGCGCGGCGCCGAAATCGTTGGAAATCCGCTTTGGCTGGCATCAGCGCTTGACAAGATCGCCCGCGGCGCCGAACGCATCCGCAACCCGGATGCCGAACGCAATCCCGCGACCGCGCATCTCTTCATCATCAATCCCCTTCACGGCGAGCGAATGGACAGCCTGTTTTCGACCCACCCGAACACCGACAACCGCATCGCCGCGCTGCAGGCGATGGCGCGCGACATGGCAGGCCGCCAGCCGGCGCCGCGCCAGGCGCCGACGCCAGAGCAAACAGAAGAATTCCCGGCCGATGTCGAGCAAGGCCCGTGGGGCAAGGCAGCACAACCCACGCCGCCGACCAAACCGGCCAAGCCGAAAGCCAATCCGTGGGGCCGCAACCCGACCGGACCCAAAGGTCCGTGGTCGTGAGCGGCGCCAGACCCCGGCCCGCACATTCAGGCGTTCGCGAAAACAGCTCGGACGAATTCGTCGCCGGCCTCGCCGCGCGCAAGGCAGCGGCGCGGCTCCTGGCCGCCGTTATCGACGCCAAAACGCCGCTCGACGGGCTGACGGACCACGAGAACGGCCATCCGCAATACAAGGTGCTCGACCTGCGCGACCGCGGCCTGGTGCGCGCCATACTGGTGACCGCGCTGCGCTACCGCATGACCATTGCCGGGCTCCTCGCCCGCCGCCTTGAAAAGCCGCTGCCGCCCAACGCCACAGCTTTGTCGCACATCCTGCATGTTGCGGCGGCGCAGATCCTGTTCCTCGACATCCCCGACAGCGCCGCCGTCGATTTGGCTGTGACCCACGCCAAGTCGGACCCACGCACGCAGCGCTTTTCCGGCCTCGTTAATGGCGTGCTGCGCACTTTGGTGCGCGCCAAGGAGACCGAACTGCCGGCAGCTCTTGCCGCCACCGACGAGGCGCCAAAATGGTTCTCCGACCGGCTGAAGGCCGCCTATGGCGCCGAGATGACCAGACAGATCCTGGCGGCGCATCGCGTTGAGGCGCCGGTCGATTTCACGGTCAAGGCCGATCCCGAATTGTGGGCCGAAAAGTTCGGCGGCATCGTGCTGCCGACCGGCACGGTGCGAGTGGAAAAGCTCAGCGCCTCCGTCACCGAACTGCCGGGCTTCAGCGAAGGCGCATGGTGGGTCCAGGACGCCGCCGCCAGTTTTCCGGCGCGGCTGTTCGGCGATGTCAAAGGATTACGCGTCGCCGACCTCTGCGCCGCCCCCGGCGGCAAGACCGCTCAGCTTATCCTTGCCGGCGCCAAAGTCACCGCCTTGGACACCTCGAAGAACCGGCTGGCGCGGCTGACGCAGAACCTCGAACGGCTTGGGCTGTCCGCCGAGATCGTGCAGGCCGATCTGCTGAAATACCAGCCGGCGGAGCTTTTCGACGCCGTCCTGCTCGACGCGCCCTGCTCTTCCACCGGCACGGTTCGGCGCCACCCGGACGTGCCATGGACCAAGACGGTAGCCGACGTCGAAAAGCTAGCCGATCTGCAAGCAAAGCTGCTCGCCCGCGCCGTCACTTTGGTCAAACCGGGCGGCCGGATTGTTTTTTCCAACTGTTCGCTGGACCCGATCGAAGGCGAGGATCTGTATCGCGCCTTTCTGGCCGGCAACAAGACCGTCGCCGACGATCCGCTGCAGCCCGGCGAAATCGCTGGCATCGACGCCTTCCTGACCCCGCAAGGCACGCTGCGCACCACACCCGCCGATCTTGACCTTGGTTCGCCAGGGGTTTCCGGCCTGGACGGCTTCTTCGCCGCCCGCATGCGACGTGTCGCCTAGGATTTTGTCGGCAGAGCCGCAGCCCTTCGTGACTTCGTCATCCACGGGCGGAGCAAGGAGCGTAGCGACGCAGCGCAGACCCGAGGATGCCATGCCGCGACACATGAGCGCCGCTACGACGCAGAATTCTGCTCCGCTGCAACCCACGGCCAAGGTCACGGAATGGATCCCAGGGCCTCCGCGACGGAGCTTCGCTCCTGCTTCGCCCTGGGATGACGAAGTGCGAATGCCTCGACTAATCCCGAACGGCTGCGCCCCCTAAAGCATGTCGTCCAGGGACCAGTGCTTCCCCCACCTTGCATCGATCTCATCATCGACATTCTGGTAGCGGATATCGGTGGAGAGCCGGATACGCCCCTCCGCACTCTGGTTGGTCGTCGAGGCGTGGATCATGTAGGGCGAGTGGAGGACGACATCGCCGGCCTCGAAGTCCGCGATCAGCCAGCGTGTATCGAACCGCTCCGCCATGTCGGGCAGGTCCTTCGACACCCAGCCGCCCTCGCTCATGTTCCTGTTGTAGGCGCTGATGCGCTCCTGCGGGCTCAGCCCGGCATTGTCCCTGGCGAACCGGGCCTCCATGTCGAGGCCGATGGCGTGCGATCCCTCGAGATAAACCAGGCCGCCCATGTCGACGGGAACGTCGCCGATCGGGATCCAGGCCGTGACGATGCGGCTGGTGCCGCCGCGAAGATAGACGAGATCGTAATGCGCCGGCGTCGCCACGGTGGTGCCCGGTTGGGTGAAGCGCATGATCTTGCGCTTGTGCAAATAGGACAGCCCGCCGACGAACGCATCCATCAGCCGGGCCATCCGGGGCTGTGCGCAGAACCCTTCATAGGCGGTGGAGCGAACCAGCGCCATCAACCGGCGATCGGCGAGCTGACGGTCGAACGTGCCGGCCGCCAGGCCAAGCGCGGGATCGGACCCGGGCTGCAGCAAGCCGGTGTCGGCCAGATACGAAAACACCCAGCCGCGAAAATCTATGACGTCGCGGCGCGGCAGGATACCTTTCAGCCAGACATAGCCTTGCTCGGCAAGGAGGCCTCGAATGGCATCGATGCCGATCCCGGCGTCGGTTGGCACGAGATGACCCAACCGGTTCGGCGCCATCGATAATGTCTTGCCGTTGGCGTTCAGATCGATTGACGCAACAGGACTCCGTCGTTGCATGCCACCTGTTGAGCTTGACATTTCAGCCACCTGCGATTTTCCATCCTTAGCTGGAAATGCCATACTGTTTGCACACTCGCCCATGGACGTAACGAAGCCATGGACTTTTCGCTCATGAACGATCTCTCTTACGCACTCTACAGATCCGCACCGGCCGCGGCCGGCGGCCTGTCGGTTACAGGGATTGGTCGGCATCGCGTCACGCAGGCGATCCAAGCGCGCAAATTGCCGGAATTCGCCGTGGTGCTGATTGAGAACGGTCAAGGCTGGCTTGAAACCAGGACTGCCGGCATGCAGACGATCCAAGCGCCGGCCCTGTTCTGGCTGCTTCCCGGGAGGATGCATTCCTACGGGCCGGACGCATCGGGCTGGCTCGAACGCTGGGCGCTCTTCGACGGCGCCTTGATACGCGATTTCACCCGGCTGCGGCTGATTGCCGAGGACGCCCCTGTCGTCCCCTTGCGCGACCTCGGCAAAATGCAGCGGCTGTTCGACAGGCTGCATGGTGAGCTGTCGCTCGATACGATGCTGAGCCAGGCAGAAGCCGCCGCCACGATGCATCGCATCGTCGTGCGTGCCGCCCGCCAGGCAATGGATTGGAACAACCGTCAACGAAACCCCAGCCTCCAGGATGCCGCCGACATGCAGCCCATCGTCGACGAATTGCGCCGCTGCGCGTGCGACCCGGTCGATCTCGATGCCTTCGCCGCGAAATTCTCGATGTCGCCGGCAACCTTGCGGCGCAGATTTGCGCGGGCAGCCGGCATGTCGCCCAAGGCCTTCCAACTGCGCACGAGGCTCGACCGCGCCAAACAGATGCTGGCCGCCTCCGATTCGCCCATCGAGTCCATTGCGGCCGCCGTCGGCATCCACGACGCCTTCTATTTCTCCCGTCTGTTTCGCGACCGCGAAAACTGTTCGCCCAGCGAATTTCGGTCTCGCCACAACCGCAAGTGAGTGCAGGATTGCCGGGCTTAAACCCGCGAAGCGCTTGACTTTTTTCGGGGTGGGTCGGTGGCCGGCAGCGTGAGGCGCTTCACGTCGGCGGAATTCGACTTCGCATAAGTTCTTGAATCATATAAGCTTGTGCTGGGGTACCGGAACATGATGCCGAAAAGTGTGACGCGGTTTTCGGGCGACATCATGCTCTATCTCCAGGCGACGAGGAGGGGTTTTGGCACTGGCTGCCGGCAGCACGACACGTCTGTGGACGCTTGTCGCTAAGGAGTTTTGGCGCAAGACGCGCCGGCGCCTTCGCGCGGGGCCAGTTTATCGCTGGCGCTATTCCGGGCGCACGCCCGAACGCGTCCTGATTGCACCGCCCGACCTCAGGCTCGCCGATCCGCAGATCGCGCTCGAGATCTACTATGGCCGCTATCCGCTGTCGGGACACCTCGTCGAGACCGGCGGCAAATCGCCATTCCAGATCGATGTCGCCAATCGCGGCTGGGTGAAGACGCTGCACGGCTTTCGTTGGCTGCGCCATATGCGCGCCGCCGGCACCGAGCTGGCCGCCGCCAATGCACGCGCGCTTGTCTCCGACTGGATCGCCATGCATGGCAACCAGATTTCCGGCATAGCCTGGGAGCCCGGCACCACCGCCAAGCGAGTCATTGCCTGGTTGCAACACTCCTCGGTTGTCCTACAAGGGGCCGAATTTCCGTTCTATCGCGCCTTCCTGAAATCGCTCGCCGTGCAGATCCGCTATCTCCGCTCGATGGCGCGCGAAATGCCGGACGGCAAGGACAGGCTGCGCGCTCGCATCGCGCTTGCCTTCGCCGCGCTGTCGCTGCCGGCGCCGGCCTCGGCACTGCGCGGCGCCACCCGCAACCTGGCGGAAGAACTCGACCGCCAGATCCTTCCCGACGGCGGCCATATTTCGCGCAACCCGATGGCGGTTCTCGAACTGCTCGCCGATCTCCTGCCGCTGCGTCAGACCTATGCCAATCAGGCCGAAACGCCACCGGCAGCCCTGATGGGCGCCATCGACCGCATGCTGCCGGCGCTCCGTTTCTTCCGCCATCAGGATGGCAGCCTGGCCCGCTTCAACGGCATGGGCGCGACCATCCACGACCGCATTGCCACCATCTTGCGCCACGACGACACCGCCGGCGCGCCGCTGCTGCACGCGCCGCATTCCGGCTATGAGCGGCTGTGTATGGGCGGCGTTACGGTGATTGCCGATACCGGCCCGTCGCCGGCCGTCGATGTGTCCAACGCCGCGCATGCCGGGTGCCTGGCCTTCGAACTCTCGTCCGGTCGCCAGCATTATATCGTCAATGCCGGCATCGACACCTATGGCGCTGCCGAGTTCCGGCCGCTGGCCCGTGCCACTGCGGCGCATTCGACCGCCACCATCAACGACACCTCGTCGGCGCGGTTTTCCCATTCGCTGCGCGTCAACGACCTGCTCGGCTCACCCTTGCTCGGCGGCCCGCAGCATGTGCCTTGCAAGCGCATCGACCAGAAGGGCACGCAAGGCTTCATCGCCCGCCATGACGGCTATATGCAGCGCTTTGGCTTCCTGCATGAGCGCGAGCTGAAACTGTCGAGCGAGGGCAATGTGCTCGCCGGCAGGGATCGCTTCCTCCGCCCAGGCGGTGCGGCGATCCGCAACAATGGCCGCGACTTCGTCGTGGTGCGCTTCCACATCCACCCTGACATCAACCTTTTGCAGGACGAGCATGACCGCCTGGTGCTGACCGCCGACCAGGCCGACACCTGGGTGTTCACCTGCACCGAAGTGGTGCCGGAGGTCGAGGAATCGATCTATTTCGCCGGCCTTGGCGGCCCGCGCCGCAGCCGCCAGATCGTGCTCGCCTTCAAGGCCTCGGAGATCGCCGAGGTGCATTGGCAGCTCACGCGCACCGGCATCGCCGGCTATCCCGAGAACAGCTGAGCGTCGTTGCCGGCGCCGGCTTGATCGAGCTTCCGGCTTGATTTCCTGACCTCATGTGCTACGGCCCGGCAACGCTCTCCAATCAGCCCTGAAAGGCCGCCAGACCATGGCCGTCGCCGCCAAGAACATTCCGGCACCCGACCTCGTTCCGGTCCGCCGCGCCCTGCTTTCCGTCTTCGACAAGACCGGCCTGACCGACTTCGCCAAAGGGCTGGTCGCGGCCGGCGTCGAGCTGGTCTCGACCGGAGGTACGGCAAAGGCGATCGCCGAGGCGGGGCTGGCGGTGCGTGACGTCTCGGAACTGACAGGCTTTCCCGAGATCATGGACGGCCGCGTCAAGACGCTGCACCCGTCGGTGCATGGCGCGCTGCTCGGCGTGCGCGACGATCCCGAACACGCCAAGGCGATGCACGATCACGGCATCGAGCCGATCGATCTGCTCGTCTCCAATCTCTACCCGTTCGAGGAGGTCCGCCGCTCCGGCGCCGACTATGCCGCTGTTGTCGAGAACATCGACATTGGCGGCCCGGCGATGATCCGCGCCTCGGCCAAGAACCATGCCTATGTCGCCATCGTCACCGATCCCGGCGATTATGCCTCGGTGCTGAACGCGCTGGAGATGAACATCGGCTCGCTGTCGCTGGATTTCCGCCAGAAGCTGGCGGCAAAGGCCTTTGCCCGCACCGCCAGCTACGACGCGGCGATCTCCGGCTGGTTCGCAGAAACGCTGGAGATCGAGCATCCGACCTGGCGTGCTTTCGGCGGCCGGCTGGAGAGCGTCATGCGCTATGGCGAGAACCCGCATCAGAGCGCCGGCTTCTATGTCAATGGCGACAAGCGGCCGGGGGTCGCCACGGCTCGCCAGTTGCAGGGCAAGCAGCTGTCCTACAACAACATCAACGACACCGATGCCGCCTTCGAGCTGGTCGGCGAGTTCGACCCCAACCGCTGCGCCGCCGTTGCCATCATCAAGCACGCCAACCCGTGCGGCGTCGCCGAAGACGCTTCGCTGGCTGCTGCCTATGCGAGAGCGCTGGCCTGCGACCCGGTTTCGGCCTTTGGCGGTATCGTCGCCATGAACCGCATCCTCGATGCGGAAGCGGCGCAGGAGATCGTAAAAACCTTCACCGAGGTGATCATCGCGCCGAACGCGTCGGAGGACGCTGTCCGCATCATCGCCGCCAAAAAGAATTTGCGCCTGCTGGTCACCGGCGGTCTCCCCGATCCGCACGCCGGCGGCATCACTGTGAAATCCGTCGCCGGCGGCATGCTCGTCCAGGGCCGCGACAACGCGGTGGTCGACGATCTCGAACTGAAGGTGGTGACCAGGCGCGCACCGACGGCGGCCGAGATGGCCGACCTCAAATTCGCTTTCCGCATCGCCAAGCACGTCAAGTCGAACGCCATCGTTTACGCAAAGGACGGCGCCACGGTTGGCATCGGCGCCGGCCAGATGAGCCGCGTCGATTCCTCGCGCATCGCCGCCCGCAAGGCCCTCGACGCCGCCGAGGCGGCGGGCTTGGCCGAGCCGCTGACGCAAGGCTCGGTGGTCGCCTCCGACGCGTTCTTCCCTTTCGCCGACGGGCTTATATCCGCGATCGAAGCCGGCGCCACGGCGGTGATCCAGCCCGGCGGCTCGATGCGCGACGACGACGTTATCGCCGCTGCCGACGCGCATGGCATCGCCATGGTGTTTACCGGCGTGAGGCATTTCAGGCATTGAGCGCCTCTGCCTTTTCCCACAAGGGGAGAAGGAAAAGTGCGGCGCTATTCCACCGGCTGATCCGCCGGGTACGGCGTCCAGATCAATATCGCGATCCCAACGCCCAGGAACAGCACGATGGCCGCCATGCCGAGCCGCGCCGAGCCGCTGGCGAGCGTGATCGACGCCACCATGAACGGCGCCAGGAAACTCGTCGCCCTTCCGGCCAGCGCATAGATCCCGAAATAGCGGCCGGATTCGGCCGCGGTCACGCTGCGCGCCATGTAGGAGCGTGACGACGCCTGCACCGGTCCGAACGCCAGCCCTATCAGCAGGCCATAGAAAATGTAGGCCTTTTCCGCCGCCGTGCCGAACAGGCCGCCACTATCGGCTCCCGGCATCATCCAGGCGCCGAACAACGTGTAGCCTGGCCCGGTCGAAACGATGCCGATGGTGGCGATGCTGAGCAGGACGAGCGAAATCATCACGATGGTCTTGGAGCCAAGCGCGGTGTCCAGCCATGCGGCAACCAGGCAGCCGACGATGGCGACGACGTTGAGGATAATGCCGAACATGCCGATCTCGGTGATCGACCAGTGGAACATCGCTGCCGCAAATGTGCCGCCCAAAGCGAGCAGCGCATTGACGCCGTCCTGATAAATCATGCGGGCGACAAGGAAGCGGAAGATGCCTTTGCGCCGGCTCACTTCAGTCAGCGTCGACTTCAGTTCCGACAGCCCCTCGCGCACCGCCGGCCCGATCGGAATGCCTTTGATGGCGTCTGGCGTGAAGAAGAACATCGGCAGGATGAACAGGAAATACCAGCCGGCCGACAGCGGCCCGGTGGCGCGCGCGTCCTCGCCGAGTTTCGGGTCGAGCCCAAAGAGCGGGTCGATGCCGATGATCGTCTTGCCGGTCTCCGGCGAACCCGCCAGACAGGCGACGACAAAGATCAGCGCGATCATGCCGCCGAGATAACCAAGTCCCCAGGCAATGTTGGAGACGTGGCCGATCTCGCTCTTCGGCACCAGGCGCGGCATCATCGAATCGTTGAACACGGTCGAGAATTCCGCCGCGACCGAAGCGAGAGAAAAGAACAGCACCACCAGGAAAAGGTTCGAGCCGGGAGCGGCGAACCATAGCAGGCAAAGGCTGATGATCTTGATCGAGGCGAAGAACGCAATCCACGGCTTGCGCGGCCCGGTCTGGTCGGCAATCGAGCCGAGGATGGGAGACAGCACGGCAATGACCAGGCCCGCAACAGCGATGCCGTAGCCCCAGGCCGCCTGGCCTGAGACCGGATCGCTCGCCATGCGCGAGACGAAATAAGGCCCGAAGATGAAGGTGGTGACAACGGTGAAAAACGGCTGCGCCGCCCAGTCGAAGAACATCCATCCCCAGATGCCGCGCCCGGATGCCCGCTGCACTGTTTCTACCGCCGCCATCATGATTCCCCCAGGACACCGCGCTTGTCGGACGCCATGTCTGCATGTTTCGAATGCTCATGCAAACCGCCAAAGATTCGCGCTGCCCCTCACCTGGATGTCGCCGCTGTCTACCTGCATAGAGACGCGAAGAAAGGCGCCGCGCCTCTACCTCCCCCTTGTGGGGACGTCGGACCGAAGGTCCGGGTGGGGTCGGTGCCGCACCCCCACCCCGCTGCTTCGCAGCGACCCTCCCCACAAGGGGGAGGGTAAAGTCCCGAGCCTCACATCCCCGTCAGATCGCTCATCAACCCCGAAGCCACCGACAGCCTGGACACGGTGATATCCCCGCCTTCGGTCAGCGCCTGCAGCCGCTCGCGAATGCGCGCCACGCGCTCGCCGCCGGCTTCCAGCCAGGCCGCCACAGGATCCGCCGTCCCGGCATGGCCGGCGAGAGCCGCCACCGCGATGCCGCGCCGCGCCGCGCCGATCGTGTCGGTGGCGCGCGACAGCGCCAGCTGGTCGTAATAGTCCGACGGCGTGATAGAACGCGCCGCCTCTTCGACGCGCGGAATGCGGAAGGCATCGCTGACGGCGAAGAACGCCTTGGCCGAGGCGACGACGTCGGCATTGGCCGTGCGCGCCGTCAGTGCGATGTCGGGGATCAGTCCCGCCACATCGGCCATTGCCAGCTGCCCGGCGAGCTTTTCCGGGGCGCCGGCCTTGAAGAGGCCGTGCCGCCGCTCTTCGACCCGCTCGCGCGAGAAGGCCGGTAGCAGCGAGAGCAGCTTCGGCTCCAGCGCCATGCGCGCCTCTTGCAGTTCGGCAATGCGCTGGCCGAGCGCTGCGGTGCCGGCATCGTTCTTCAGGTACCAGCCGCTGGTCACGAAGATAAGCCGGCTGACGGACTGGTAGAGATCGAGCTGCGCCTGGCCGTCGATGTGGCTGTCCAGCGCATCGATCTCCCGATAGAGCGCCGGCAACGCGAAGCCGTCGCGCACCACGGCGAAGGTGCGCACCACGTCGGCCGCGCTGCGCCCCGTGGCTTCCTGCAGCCGGTTGACGAATGACGGTCCGCCGCGATTGACGAGATCGTTGGCGATGACGCGGGCGATGATTTCGCGGCGCAGCCGGTGGCCATGGATCTCGGCCGCATATTTCTTCACCATCCGGTCAGGGAAATAGCCCATCAGATCGCGGTCGAAATGCGCGTCGTCAGGCACGTCGCTGGCGACGATGTCGGAAAACAGCACGATCTTGGCATAGGCGAGCAGCACGCCAAGCTCCGCCCGGGTCAGCGGCTCGCCACGCGCCTCGCGCTCGGCAAGGGCGGCCGGCGACGGCAGCGTCTCGACAGCGCGGTCGAGCAGGCCCCGAGCCTCCAGCGCCGCCATGAACCGGCTCTGGTGCGCGATGTCGGCAAGGCCGCGCTTGCGGGCGATGGAAAGCGCCAGCGTCTGTTCGTAATTGTTGGACAGCACGAGGCCGGCGACCTCGTCGGTCATCTCGGCCAGCAGCTTGTTGCGCGCCGGCCGGGTCAGCGATCCCTTGCGCATGGCGGACGCCAGCGCGATCTTGATGTTGACCTCGACGTCGGAGCAGTTGACGCCGCCGGAATTGTCGATGGCATCGGAGTTGCAGCGACCGCCATTCATGCCGAATTCGATGCGGGCACGCTGCGTGACGCCGAGATTGGCGCCCTCACCGATCACTTTGGCCCGCACATCGAGCGCGGTGATGCGGATGGCGTCATTGGCGCGGTCGCCGACTTCGGCATTGGTTTCGCCCGAGGCCCGTAAATACGTGCCGATGCCGCCGAACCACAGAAGGTCGACGTTCGCCTTGAGGATGGCGGTCATGATCTCGGCCGGTGTCGCGGTGGTCTTGGCGAGGCCAATCGCCGCCGCCGCTGCCGCAGGCAGCGTGATCGACTTCTGGCTGCGCGAGACGATGACGCCGCCTTCCGACAGCTTGGTCTTGTCATAGTCCTGCCAGGACGAACGCGGCAGCGCGAACATGCGCTCGCGCTCCGCCATCGACGCCACCCTGTCTGGATCGGGATCGATGAAGATGTCGCGATGGTCGAAGGCGGCGATCAGCCTGGTCTGCGGCGACAAGAGCATGCCGTTGCCGAACACGTCGCCCGACATGTCGCCGACGCCGACGACGGTGAAGGGGGTGGTCTGGATGTCGCGGTTGATCTCGCGGAAATGCCGCTTGACCGCTTCCCAGGCACCCTTGGCGGTGATGCCCATCTTCTTGTGGTCGTAGCCGGCCGAGCCGCCGCTGGCGAAGGCATCGTCGAGCCAGAAACCGTGTTTCTCCGAAATGGCATTGGCGGTGTCGGAGAAGGTTGCCGTGCCCTTGTCGGCGGCGACGACAAAGTAGGGGTCGTCAGGATCGCGCCTGACGACACCGGCTGGGGGTATGACGCCATCGAGGCCGATGTTGTCGGTGATCGACAGCAGGCTGGAAACGAAATTCTTGTAGGCCGAGGTGCCGGCCTCGAAGATGGCGTCGCGGCCGGCGCTCATCGGCAGCTTCTTCGGATAGAAGCCGCCCTTGGCGCCGACCGGCACGATGACGGCGTTCTTGACCTGTTGCGCCTTCACCAGGCCGAGCACCTCGGTGCGGTAATCCTGGGCGCGGTCCGACCAGCGCAGGCCGCCGCGCGCAACCGGGCCGAAGCGCAGATGCACGCCTTCGACCTCGGAACCGTAGACGAAGATCTCGCGCCACGGCCGCGGCGCCGGCAATCCTTCGACCGCCTGCGAATCGAGCTTGATCGCCAGTGACTGGCCCCGCTCCTTCGTTCCCGCAACGAAATGGTTGGTGCGCAACGAGGCTTCGATCAGGTTGAGATAGCGGCGGATGATGGTGTCGTCATCAATGTTAGGGACTTCCTCCAGCGCGTCCTTGATCTTGGCCTTGAGGTGCTTGGCGGCGATGACGCCTTCCGTCTCGGCGGTCGGGCCGAGACGAGCGACGAACAGTGCATGCAGGCCGCGCGCAATGTCGGGATAGCGGTTGAGCGCGGCCGCGATGAAATCCTGGCTCTGCGGGATACCGGCTTGCTGCAGGTAGCGGCCATAGGCGCGCAGAATGCTGACTTCGCCCGACCACAGGCCGGCGGTCTGGGCAAGCCCGTTATAGCTGTCGTTGTCGATGTCGCCGCGCCAGACCGACAGGAACGCGTCCTCGAACAGCGCGCCGCCATCGCTGAGGTCGATCGGCTTGCCGTAGCTGTTCTCCAGCTCCATGTCGTGGACGAAGACGGTGTCGCCGCCGTCCTCGCCAACCTCGAAGGTGCGCTCGCTGATGACGCGGAAGCCGATGTTTTCCAGCACCGGCACGCGACGCGACAGCGCTACCGGGCTGCCGTGGTGGTAGATCTTCAGCGCTGCCTGATGCGGTTTCTGCTCGGCATGGCGGTAATAGTCGATGGCGATCGGGTTGGCGGTGCTGATGCCGGCGATGCGCCCCGCATCCTTCAGCGCGACGGCCGCGCTGAAGGAATCGCGATAGCTCTCAGGCAGACGCGCGGCGATCGCCTTCAGCGATGGATCGCCGCCGACGGCTTCCGCAGCTTCGGCCAGCGCGTCGTCCCAGGTTCGCACGATGTCGCGGATCGCCGCTTCGATCACCGCCTGCTCGACCTTCGGCGTCTTGCCGCCGGAGCGGCCGATGATGAAATGCACACGCGCCAGCCCGCCCTCGGGGAAAGCCGGATAGTAAGCCGACAAACGGCCTTCGAAGACGGTCTTGAGATAGGTGCCGATCTTCTCGCGCACGACGCTGTCATAGCGGTCGCGCGGCACGAAGACGAGGATCGAGACGAAGCGGTCGAACTGGTCGGCGCGCACCAGCGCCCGCACCCGCGGCCGCTCGACCAGGCCGAGAATGGCCGCGGCGTGCTTCTTCAGGATCGGCACCGGCACCTGGAACAGTTCGTCGCGCGGATAGCTCTCCAGAACGTTGATCAGTGCCTTGCCGGAATGGTCGTGCCGGTCAAAGCCGGACTTGGCGATGATGGTCTCGGCCTTTGACCTCAGATACGGGATTTTCATCACCGAGCGCGTGTAGGCAGTCGAGGTGAACAGGCCGACCATGCGCAACTCGCCGGCAAGCGTGCCCTTGGCGGTGTAGGTTTTGACGCCGATATAATCGAGATAAATGCGGCGGTGCACCAGCGACTTGGCGTTGGCCTTGGTGACGATCAGCGGCTCCGGCCCATGCAGGAAGGCGCGGATTTCGGGCGTCGTCGTCACCGCCTCGGTGCCGCGCCGGAGCACCAGCACATCCGGGTCGGCGAGGATGCCGAGACCGGGTTTGTCGGCGCGCTCCAGATTGCCGCTCTCCGCGCCGCCGGAATATTTGAACTCGCGCATGCCAAGGAAAGTGAAATTGTCGTCGCGCAGCCATTCAAGGAAGGCGATGGCCTCGGCAACGCTCTTCTTGTCGAGCGGCACGGCGGAATAGCGGAATTCGGAAATCGCCTGGTCGAGACGGGCGAGCATCGGCTTCCAGTCGCTGACGGCGGCGCGCACCTGGTTGAGCATCTTGCGCAGGCGGTCGGCCAGCGCGTCGGCCTGCTCCGCCGTCAGGCGCGGAATATGGACATGGACGACGCTCAGGCGGTCGTGATTGCCATCGTCCTTGAGGGCGCTGCCGTCGCCGAGGATCTCGTCGACGCCGGCCTTGCCGTGACGCACGACGATGACCGGATGGGTGACCAAAGTCGGTTCGCCGGCAGTTTCTGTGATCTCGCCGAGGATCGAATCGAACAGGAACGGCATGTTGTCGTTGACGACGGTGATGATCGTCATCGGGCGGCCCTCGCGGGAGACGCCCGACCCGGCATCGACGGCGACGACACTTTGGCCCTTCTTGTGGGCGGCGACCGCACGTCCTGCCAGGTCGGCGGCGCGCTCCAGGTCGGCGGCGTCATAGGCGGCAATGTCTTCGGCCGGCGCGCGGGCCAGCAGATAGTCGGCGAGCCTGGCCGGCTTCCCGTCGGGTTTCACCCCGGCATTGGCTGTTTTCTTCGGCTTAGCTGCGGATTTCACGCTCGCCATGTTGTCCTCCCGTCACATGCTTTTACGACTATGGTAGCAGATGACCGCTGTTTGGCGACAAAGGTTTGACGGCTCGATAAGAATTACAGGAATTCGACGGTCAGGCGGCGGTGAACGAAGAGGGAGACCCCATGTCCGGCAAAATCAGCGCACTTGACCTCGGTATCGCGGAACTGAGCGAGGCGACAAAAGCCTATTTCGCCAAATGCGAGGAAAAGCTCGGCCTGGTTCCCAACGTGCTTCTTGCCTATGCCTTCGACGAGAAGAAGCTGCGCGCCTTTACCGACACCTACAATGATCTGATGCTGGGTGAATCCGGCCTGTCGAAGCTGGAACGGGAGATGATCGCGGTCGTCGTTTCCTCGATCAATCACTGCTATTATTGCCTGACCGCGCATGGCGCGGCGGTGCGCCAGCTCTCCGGCGATCCGGCTCTCGGCGAGATGATGGTGATGAACTTCCGCGCTGCCAATCTTTCACCGAAACAGACGGCGATGCTCGAATTCGCCGTCAAGCTGACGGAAGAGCCGGCAAAGATCGTCGAGGCGGACAGGGAAGCACTGCGCAACGCCGGCTTCACCAACCGAGACATCTGGGACATCGCCTCGACCGCCGCCTTCTTCAACATGTCGAACCGCGTGGCGGCGGCCATCGACATGCGCCCGAACGACGAATACCACTCAATGGCGAGGTGACCAATGACGATAGATACGTCAGGCAAGTGGTGGGTTGGCAGCGAGCCCACTGACATCGGAGAATACTTGGAAGCCTATGGCGCCGACAACGCCGAGGTTCATGACTTCAGGCTCGCCCGCTGCAAGTGCGGTTCCATCTCGTTTCTCCTCGATGCCGACGATGACGAGGGTGTGGCGCGACGAACGTGCACGGTCTGCGGATCCGAGCATCTTATCTGCGACAGTGCGGAATTTTGGGACGAAGCCCAGCCGGAACGATGGGCGTGCACCGAGTGCGGCTCCGAAGCTGCAAACATCGGCGTCGGGTTTTCCATCTACCCGGAACGTGACGGCGTTCGCTGGCTTTATGTTGGCGTACGATGCGCGGCCTGTGGCGTTTTGGGATGCTTCGCCGGCTGGAAAGTTGGCACGTCTGATAGCATGGGTCTATTGGACAAAGTCTAGCTTTGAGGTTCCCATAGAAAGGCGGTCAGGATCGCGCCGCGATGGCCGCGGCGGCGCCGGCCATCGTCGTGGCGCTGATGCGGTTGGCGATCTTCATCGCACGCTTGCTCTTCAACAGTTTGCGCGCCTGTGAGGCCGCGACGACCCAGGCGAGATCGATGGCGATCAGAACCACCGCCATCGTCGCCGTCAGTTCGACCCAGCCGATGACACTCACCGAAGCGAGGTCGATGATCGTCGGCAGCAGCGCCAGATAGAACATCATGATCTTGGGATTGCCGAGCGTCACCGCCATGCCGGCAAAGAACAGCTTTGTCGCCGAATCCTCGCGCGGCATCTCGCCTTCTTTTGCGTCGACAGGTGCGGTCCACATCTTGAAGGCGAGGTAGGCGAGGTAAGCGACGCCGATCCATTTCACGACGACGAAGGCTAAATGGAAGGTCTGCGCCACGACCGCCAGCCCGAACACCGCCAGCGACAGCCAGATGGCCTCGCCGATCCACATGGCGAGCAGGAAAGGGAACACGTCGCGAAAGCCTTTCGAGATGACGCGGGCAACAAGTGCGGCGATCGACGGGCCGGGCGAACCGGCAGCGACGAACAAGGCGGCGGCGAAGATCAGGAGCGAGGTGAGGTGCATGACGGAGCCTTCGAGCGTTGGATGGCGAAGAATATCCGATCGGCGTCAATTTGGCACCCTCTGCCTGAGGGCCAACGAACGCGACACATTTCGGAGATCGGACTTGCCCGTGCCAGCGGTTTGAGAAAGGATCGCGGCCGTGAAATCAATCGTCATCCACGCCGCAAAAGACCTGCGCATCGAAGAGACCGATTCGGGCGCGCCTGGCGCCGGACAGGTCGAAATATCGGTCGAGGCCGGCGGCATCTGCGGCTCGGACCTGCACTACTACAATTATGGCGGCTTCGGCGTGGTGCGCCTGCGCGAGCCGATGATCCTCGGACATGAGGTCGCTGGCACGGTGAAGGCACTTGGCGCCGGCGTTTCCAGCCTTGCCGTCGGCGACCGCGTTGCGATTTCGCCCAGCCGGCCCTGCAATGCCTGCCGCTATTGCCTGCAGGGCATGCAGAACCAGTGCCTCAACATGCGCTTCTACGGCAGCGCCATGCCGATGCCGCATATACAGGGCGCCTTCCGCCAGCGCCTCGTCGCGGAGGCCTGGCAGTGCCACAAAATCGCCGACCATGTCTCCATCAACGAAGCCGCCTTTGCCGAGCCGTTCGCGGTAACGCTGCATGCCGTGAACCGCGCCGGTTCGCTGCTCGGCAAGCGGGTTCTGGTCACCGGCAGCGGGCCGATCGGCGCGCTGTGCATCCTGGCCGCGCGCGTCCACGGCGCGCGCGAGATCGTCGTCACCGATGTCATGGACGCGGTTCTGGCCAAGGCCAACGAGATCGGCGCCGACCGCACCATCAATGTCGCCACAGATGCCGACAAGCTCGCTGGCTACAATGTCGAGAAGGGCAGTTTCAACGTCATGTTCGAATGCTCCGGCAATGAGCGCGCGGTGCGAGCCGGGCTCGATGTGCTGAAGCCGCGCGGGGTGCTCGTGCAGCTCGGCCTAGGCGGCGACATGTCGCTGCCTCAGAATCTCATCGTCGCCAAGGAGATCGAAATGCGCGGCTCCTTCCGTTTCCACGACGAGTTCGCGCTGGCCGTCGATCTGATCAACAACCGTCGCGTCGACGTCAAGCCGCTGCTGACCGGCATCTATCCGATGGACGAGGCGGTTGCGGCTTTCGAGATCGCCGGCGACCGCAACAAATCGATGAAGGTACAGATCGCCTTCGCCTGAGCAGGGCGAGACACCCTATGAACCTTGCCCGCTCGGCATCTTGCCGCTAGAAGAACCGTCCCGACATTCATTTCGAGCTTCATTTTGCCTCAGTAACCGCCGGTCTCGCCAACTCCCTGATCACACTTGGCAGGGCGCCGCATTAAGCGGTGCCTGCTCCATTTCACGTGTTCCTCAGGCGGCGGTTCGAGACCGGTTTGGCACTGCTGAACCGTTGTCGCGCGCTTTGCCGCCCGTGACAGCTGATTTCCGACATAGCTAGCTCTCGCCACGCCGTGCCCGCATGGGCATCTCGCCATTGCCGACCTGAAGAACTTCCACACTGGAAGGTCTTCCGGCTTGTCCCAACATCTCGCTATCCGCTGGGCAATCGCGCCCGAAATCGCACCTCGACCCCTGATCCACTGCAACCGCTGCGGCGCCGTGAAAGCCTATCGCTGCAGCGACAAATTCCGCGTCAACGCCAATGGCAAACGCATTGATGTCTGGCTGATCTATCGCTGCATCGACTGCGACAATTCGTGGAATTTCGGCATTTTCGAACGCTGCAACCGCCGCGACATCGAACCCGCGCTGCTGGCAGCGCTCGAAAGCAACGATCCGGCCCTCGCCCGCCGCCATGCCTTCGATGTCGTGGCTTTGCGAAACCGGGTCGGCCGCGTCGAGGAGTTTCCCGATGTCGCCGTTCACAAACACCGGCTCGGCGGCGAAGGCCGACCCGCAGCCGCGCTTGAAATCAGGCTTGGGCTGGAAATGCCGACATCGCTGCGGCTCAACCGTCTGCTCGCCGGCGAACTCGGCATCTCCCGATCAAGGCTTCAGGCGCTGGAGGAGAAACGATTGCTGGTTGTTGTTCCCGAAGGCGCCAGAGCTTTGCGCAAGCCAGCCCGCGACGGCACGGCGATTCGCATTGACCTGGCCGACGAGCCGGATCGTGAAGCCATCATTTCGGCTGCCGTGGGTGAATGACAAGAGGGGCGAAGCACCGGTGCTTCGCCCCTCTCGAATTTAGACAATCAGACGATTACGCCGCGCCCACAACCTTGGCCGACTTCTCGAAGCGCTTGCGCTCGTTCGGGTCGAGATAGAGCTTGCGCAGGCGGATGGTCTTCGGCGTCACCTCGACCAGCTCGTCGTCCTGGATCCAGGCCAGCGCGCGCTCCAGCGTCATGCGGATCGGCGGCGTCAGCTTCACCGCCTCGTCCTTGCCGGCGGCGCGGATGTTGGTCAGCTTCTTGCCCTTCAGCACGTTCACTTCGAGGTCGTTGTCACGGCTATGGATGCCGATGATCATGCCCTGATAGACCTTGACGCCCGGGTCGATGACCATCGGGCCGCGGTCTTCGAGGTTCCACATGGCATAGGCCACTGCCTCGCCCTGTTCGTTGGAGATCAGCACGCCGTTGGTGCGGCCCGGCAGTTCGCCCTTGTAGGGCTGGTAGGCGTGGAACAGCCGGTTCATCACGGCGGTGCCGCGCGTGTCGGTCAACAGTTCCGACTGGTAGCCGATCAGTCCGCGCGTCGGCGCGTGGAAGACGATGCGCTGACGGTTGCCGCCCGAAGGCCGCAGCTCGACCATCTCGGCCTTGCGCTCCGACATCTTCTGCACGACGATGCCGGCGTGCTCCTCGTCGACGTCGATGACGACTTCCTCGACCGGCTCCAGCAATTCGCCATTTTCGCCCTTCTGCATGACGACGCGCGGACGCGACACGGCGATTTCAAAGCCTTCGCGGCGCATCGTCTCGATCAGCACGGCCAGCTGCAATTCGCCACGGCCGGAAACGAAAAACGAATCCTTGTCAGGCGATTCCTCGATCTTGAGCGCGACATTGCCTTCGGCTTCGCGCAGCAGGCGGTCGCGGATGACGCGGCTGGTCACCTTGTCGCCTTCAGTGCCGGCGAGCGGCGAATCGTTGACCAGGAAAGACATGGTCACGGTCGGCGGATCGATCGGTTGCGCATGCAACGCCTCGGTCACCGCCAGGTCGCAGAACGTGTCGGCGACGGTGCCTTTGGACAGGCCGGCAATGGCGACGATGTCACCCGCCTGCGCCTCTTCGATCGGTTGGCGCTCGAGGCCACGGAACGCGAGGATCTTGGAGATGCGCCCGGTTTCGATCTGGGTGCCGTCATGGTGGAGCACCTTGACCGCCTGGTTGGACTTCAGCGTGCCGCTCTCGATGCGGCCGGTAATGATGCGGCCGAGGAATGGATTGGCTTCCAGGATGGTGCCGATCATGCGGAACGGGCCGGGATGAACGGTCGGCTCCGGCACATGCTTGATGACGAGGTCGAACAGCGGCGCCAGGCCCTGGTCCTTCGGGCCTTCCGGATTTTCCGAGACCCAGCCATCGCGGCCAGAACCGTAGAGGATCGGGAAGTCGAGCTGCTCGTCGGTCGCGTCAAGCGCTGCAAACAGGTCGAACACCTCGTTGACCACCTCGACGTGGCGGGCGTCCGGACGGTCGATCTTGTTGATGACGACGATCGGCTTCAGGCCGACCTTGAGCGCCTTGCCGACGACGAACTTGGTCTGCGGCATGGGGCCTTCGGCGGCGTCGACCAGCACGATCGCCGAATCCACCATCGACAGGATGCGCTCGACCTCACCGCCGAAATCGGCGTGGCCGGGTGTGTCGACGATGTTAATGCGGGTGTCCTTCCAGTCGACCGAGGTCGCCTTGGCCAGGATGGTGATGCCGCGTTCCTTTTCGAGGTCGTTGGAATCCATGGCGCGCTCGGCGACGCGCTGATTGTCGCGGAAGGAACCGGATTGCCGCAGCAATTGGTCGACGAGGGTGGTTTTTCCATGGTCGACGTGCGCGATGATCGCGATATTACGAATTTTCATTTTGTGGTCTCGGGAGCGTTGCAGGCAGCAGGCCAAAAGGCGCCGCCTCTTTCGGTTGCGCGGCTCATACAGGGTTTTTCGCAATTGCGAAAGAGGAGGCGCACCACCAAATACTCATCAAATCTTAAGCATCTCGGTGTGAGATGGTTTTGTTAACCAAGGCGGGAACCTTTCTGGGCCCGGGTAGTTCGAAATTCATGACCGACAAACTCAACCGATTTTGGCCCCTCATCGCTTCGGTCGCATTCGCTGCCGTGCTGGCGGCCAATGCCGCTCAATCGGCCGCCACGGTGAAGGAAGCCAATCCGGCTTCGTCGTCCGACCGGACGGCCGAGCAGATGTTTGCCGACGCCCCTGATGGCGTCGACCCCGTGGTCACCGGCCCGGTCAGCGCCTCTTTCAAGCAGAGGCAGCAGGTTGCAGGCTGCGACAGCGCGGTGTGGCCGAAGATTCCGACGGTTTGCTACCCGGACTGACAGTTGCCCATTCCAGGCATAGCGATCCTTCGCACCGACCCAAAGGCTTACGCCGACCGCACCGGATCGAGCGTCACCTTGTAAAGCTCGATGTCGTCGCGATCCATCAGCCGCACGGTCAGCTGCTCTGTCGCCCCTGAAATGTCCACCAGGCCAAAGAACTGCAGGCCGGCCGAGGGTGGCAGGTTCTGGCCCTGTTCGGTGGTCGGCGCCTTGATGAATTTCAGCTCCGGGCCGAAGGTCATGTCGAAATCATTGGGACCGAAGGTACCGGCGTGGATCGGGCCCGAGACGAATTCCCAGAAAGGATTGAAATCCTGGAACCGCGCCTTGTCGGGGTTGTAATAGTGCGCCGCCGTGTAGTGGACATCGGCGGTCAACCAGACCGTGTTGGTGATGCCGGCAGTCTTGATGTAGCGCAACAGGTCGGCGATCTCGAGCTCGCGGCCTTTGGGCAGGCCATTGTCGCCATTGCTGATGGCTTCCGCGCCGACCTTCTTGGCGCCGTCGTCCCAGACGACGAGGCCGAGCGGCATGTCGGCGGCAATGATCTTCCAGGTCGCCCTGGAATTCGTCAGCTCGCGCTTCAGCCATTTCGTCTGCTGTTCGCCCAGCATGCGTGACTGCGGCGTCATGTCCTCCTGCATGTCGGGGCCGTTCGGGCCGCGATAGGAGCGCATGTCGAGGAAGAACACGTCGAGCAGCGGCCCATGCGCGATCTTGCGGTAGACGCGGCCGGGCTCGGACGGCTCGTAGCGGATCGTCGTCATCTCATGGAAGGCGCGCGCCGCACGCGCCGCGAGCACATGGACGGATTTTTCGGTGTAGCGGCTGTCGGCGCCGAGATTCTTCGAATCCGACCAGTTGTTCAGCACCTCGTGATCGTCCCACTGGTAGAAGGTCGGGCAGATGGCGCTCAAGGCCAGAACGTTTTTGTCCATCATGTTGTATTTCCACTGGTCGCGGTACTCATCCAGCGTCTCGGCCACCTTGCGCTTGCCGTCGATCAGGACGACGTTTTTCCACTTGCCGCCGCCAGGCAGGTCTACCTCGTCCTTCATGGCGCCATCGGCATAGATGGTGTCGCCGGAATGCAGGAAGAAATCCGGCGTGTGCCTGGCGATGGTGGCGTAGGTTTTCATGCCGGTCTCATCGATTCCCCAGCCCTGGCCGGCCGTGTCGCCCGACCAGGCGAATTTTATGTCGCGCTTCGAGGCGGGTGCTGTGCGGAAACGGCCGACGATCGGTTCGGAAACGGCGTTGATATCCGACAGGTCGGCGGCAGTCATCCGGTAGAAGATATCCTGGTCGGAGGCGAGGTCGGTGAGCAGGCGCTTGACCGTGAAGTCGCTGGCCGGCGAGGTATCGAGCGGCGCCAGCCGCGTCGCATTGGCGAAGTTTTCCGTCGACGACACTTCGAACATGACGCGCGAAGGCCGGTCGGTGCGCGTCCACACCATGCCGCTCGAGGCATCGACATCGCCGGACTGGACGCCATGGGTGAAGGCCGGGCGCTGGCTGGCGCGCGAATAATAGGGCAAAGCGAGCCCCGATGCGCCGAGCAGACCGGCGGCGCTGGCAGAGGTGACGAAAGCGCGGCGGGTCAACGAGATCTTGTTCATGGCTGTCTCCTGATGGCTTCGAACGGTGCCAGCAAGCTCCAGCTTCAATGTTTCAGCCACATCTCGGGAAGATGAAACTTTGATAACAATCGACAGGTGATCTCCGCCCTTGAGGGGGGAGATGTCGCCGAAGGCGACAGAAGGGGGTCGCCTCGCTTGGAGCGCCGACCTCCTATGCGCAAGAGGCTGAGTCCGGTCGCACGGACCCCCTCTGGCCGCTTCGCGGCCATCTCCCCCCTGAGGGGGGAGATTAGTACCGCGCCTTACGCCGCTTGCGGCTCCGGATCGAAAGCCGGCCTGCTCGTATTGATCAGCAGCGACAGACACGCAGCCACGATCGCCGTCAAGCCGGCGATCAGGAAGGCCAGTTCGTAATTGCCCTGCAATTCGCGCATGGTGCCGCCGAAGGCAGCGGCGGTGGCGGCCCCCACCTGGTGGCCGGCGACGATCCAGCCGAACACGATCGGGCCGCTGCGGTCGCCGAAGGCCTCGTTGGCGAGCCTGAGCGTCGGCGGCACGGTGGCGATCCAGTCCAGACCGTAGAGCACGGCGAAGATGATCAGGCTGGTCGCCGAGAAGCCGGAATAGGGCAGATAGATCAGCGCCAGGCCGCGAATGCCGTAGTAGACGCCGAGCAGCTTGCGCGGGTCGAAACGGTCGGTGAGCCAACCCGACAAAGTCGTGCCGATCAGGTCGAAAATGCCCATCAGCGACAACAGGCCCGCGGCCTGCACCTCGGGGATGCCCATGTCGCCGCAGAAGGAGATCAGATGCGTGCCGACCAGCCCGTTGGTGGTGAAACCGCAGATGAAGAACGTGGCGAACAGATACCAGAAGACGCGGGTGCCGGCAGCGCGGCGCAGCGTGTTGAGCGTATGCGCCAGGAAATTGCCTTGCGATGCCGGCGACACCGGCGGCACGTCATCCGCCCCGGCGCCATAGCGCACCATGCCGATCGAAGCGGGACGCTCCGGAACCAACAGCCAGACCAGCGGCAGAAGACAGGCAGTGGCGATCGAGACGGCGGTAGCGACGGGCTGCCAGCCGCCCGACTGGGCGAGCGATGCCAGCAGCGGCAGGAACACCAAGAGGCCGGTGGCGCTGGAGGCCGACATCAGCCCCATCACCAAGCCGCGATTGGTCTTGAACCAGCGGTTGACGATGGTGGCGCCGAGCACGGTGGCGACCGCGCCGGAGCCGATACCTGAAAACACGCCCCAGGTGAGGAACAGATGCCATGGCTCGGTCATCAGCAGGCTGAGCGCGGTCGAGCCCGACATGATCACAAGCGAGGCAAGCAGCGTGCGGCGCAAGCCGATACGCTCCATCAATGCGGCGGCAAACGGCCCGGTCAGGCCGTAAAGGAAGATGCCGATCGCGGCGGCAATCGAAACCGTATCGCGCCCCCAGCCGAAGCTTTTATCCAACGGCAGCATCATCACCGAGGGTGCGGAACGAAGCCCGGCCGCGATCAACAAGCAGAGGAAGATGACGCCAACCACGACGAAAGCGTAGCGCTGGCCAAAGGGACGGGATTGAGCTATCATGTTACTGACCGGTACGTTGCAGGGTGAGGACATGTATACGTACCGATCGGTAACACGTCAATCGAGTCATACCATGCCAACGGACAAAAATATTGAACTGACCATCAAAGACGGTCATGCAGCCGCACCGCCCAAGGCTGCCAAGAAAATCCTCGACGTGGCGTACGACCTGTTCTACCGCCGCGGCATCCGGGCGATCGGCGTCGACGAGATCGTCAAGCGCGCCGGCGTCACCAAGCCCAGCCTCTACCGCAGCTTTCCCTCCAAGGACGAGCTTGCCGCTTCCTATCTCAGGCAATATGACCGTGAGTACTGGGAGCGTTTCGACGAAGCCGTGGCTGCCCATCCCGGCGACCCGCGGGCACAGCTCAGGGCTTTCCTGACTCGCGTCGGCAAGCGCACGCAAAGGCCGGACTATCGCGGCTGCGGCATGACCAACGCGGCGGTGGAATATCCCGAACATGGCCATCCGGCGCGCGTCGTCAGCGAGGCCAACAAGCAGGAGTTGCGCCACCGCCTGCGCGCGATGGCCGCAGCGATGGGCGCTAAAGACCCTGACACGCTCGGCGACGGCCTGCTGCTGTTGATCGAAGGCGCCTATATCAGCGGCCAGCTCTTCGGCCTCGGCGGCCCGGCGCAATCGGTGGCCCACAACGCCGACCTGCTGATCGAAGCGAGCTTGAAGAAATAGCATTTTCTAACGTTGGCGCCGCCCCTCACCTGCCGGCATCCTTTCCCGGAAATGGGGCGAGGAACGCTCTCATCACGATTTCGCCAATTGCCAGCGTTGCAAGGTTGTCGCCAGCGGCGCAGCCGGCCACTTTCTCCCGTTCAGGGGGAGAATTGCCCGGCAGGGCGATGTGGGTGGCGCCAACGTTGAGATTGGCACGCTAGGCCGGCCGCAGATTTGGCGATAGGCTGGGGCGAACTTCACGGGAGACGTCCGCATGCGAACCCTGCTGCTTGTTCCATTCGCCCTCGCCGCCCTATCCCAAACCGCCCATGCCGACGGAATATCCAGCGTCTACACCGACCTCGACTCGCAAAAGGATTGCGTCACCTATGCGCAGGCCGAGGAAGGTGACGGCGACTGGGCCGAACTCGCCTGCTCCGGCTATCGCGGCTATCCCGTGCTGATCGCCTATGACGATGCGCGTGAATCGCTGTTCTACGGGTTTCCGCCCGGCGGCGAGATGACCTCGGTCTGGGAGAGCTTTTCCGGCTTCAACTCGTCCGGCGCCAGGGTCGAATGGCGCATCGAGACCAAGGGCGACGTTGCCGTTCCCTTTGCTGTCATCCACCGCCGCTCGATCAGCAATCCCGAGGACGAGAACAAGCCGACCGAAGTGCTGCTCGTCGCCAAGGTCGCCCAGATGGAAGCCCGCGACGGCTGCACCATCGGCCTCGTGCTGGCCACCGGCAACCCGCAGGCCAACGACCAGGCGCGCAAGCTGGCGGACGAGGCGAAGAGTTTCGCCTGTGGCAGGGACAAGCACGCCGTCATCGGCAACGTGCCGGCGTTTGGTCGGGTGGATAACTAGCCACGCGGGTGCAAGGCACCCCCCCTCTGCCCTGCCGGGCATCTCCCCCTCAAGGGGGGAGATTGGCAGCTTCGCTGGCGGTGCTTTTTCTTTCGGCGCTGAAAATTGACGAAAGCCGTTGCGTCTCCCCCTTTGAGGGGGAGATGGCCGGCAGGCCAGAGGGGGTGCCTCGCGCTGGCGTTTGCCGCTTACTTGAACGAGACGCAGGCCTCTCTCGGCGCTACTTTGCCGCCTTCGCCCGTGCGATCGCGTCGACGATCATCTTCTTGGCGTATCTGGAATCGTGCCAGCCTTCGATCTTGACCCATTTGCCGGGCTCGAGATCCTTGTAGTGCTCGAAAAAGTGCTGGACCTGGTCGCGGGTGATCTCGGGCAGCTGCGTGTATTCGGTGACGTTTTCGTAGCGCAGCGTCAGCTTCGGCGACGGCACGGCAATGACCTTCTCGTCCTGGCCGGCATTGTCTTCCATCACCAGCACGCCGATCGGTCGCACATTGATGACGCAGCCCGGCACCAACGCGCGCGTGTTGCAGACCAGCACGTCGATCGGGTCGCCGTCGCCCGACAGCGTGTGCGGCACGAAACCGTAATTGCCGGGGTAGCGCATCGACGTATGCAGGAAACGGTCGACGAACAGCGTGCCGGCCTCCTTGTCCATCTCGTACTTGATCGGCTCGCCGCCGATCGGCACCTCGATGATGACGTTGATGTCCTCGGGCGGGTTCTTTCCGATGGCAATGGCTTCGATTCGCATGGCTTAAATCCCTCTCTCGATGTCCAAGATCGATAGCGGGCGGCGCGGCATGGTGCAATGCGGCGATTGGTGCGAAGCGCTAACGGAAGCGCACGGTTTATGATGATTTGTAACCGAGGCCGGTCATTCCCAGACGAAGGCGACCTTCTTGAGCGCCCTCTGCTCGAAAACCTCGACGCCTTCGGCGACGTCACGGCCACCCGCGCCGGCATAGAAGGAAAGTGCGTTCTGGTTGTCTTCCAGCGCCCACACCACCATTCCCTTCAGCCCGTGGTCGGCAAGCCGCGCCCGCGCCGCCTTGAACAGCCGGCTGCCGAGCCCGATGCCTTGATATTCCGGACGCAGGTAAAGTTCGTAGATTTCGCCCTGTTGCTTCAGCTCGCGGGCGCGGTTCTTGCCGATCGTGGCATAGCCGGCGATGGTGCCGCCGATCTCGACCACCAGAACGGTGGCGGCGCGGCGGATGGCGTTGGCCCACCAGTCGGCGCCGCGGCGGTTGATCATCGAGGTCAGCGAGCGATGCGGGATGATGCCGGAATAGGCGCCCTCCCAGGCCAGCTGGTGCACGTCGGCAATGGCGCCGGCGTCGCGCGGTTCGGCTTTCCTGATGTCGATGCTCAGCGTATTCATGATTTGTTAACCATAAACCCGCATCGGCCATTTGCAAGAGTCGAGGTCAGCCCGCCGACCGCTTTCTCACAGCCGATGGCGACACTGCTGACAATGGGCAAAGCCTGCCTGGAAAACGCGCCCAGCCGGCGCGGTCAGGCGTCCGTCCGGGTAGCGCGTGCAGGCTCTTCAGATCTCGACGAGATGATCGTCCAGCTCATTGGCGTCGCCCGACGTCACCGGGAAATGCTCGGCCAGCACCGCGCCGACCTGCCCGATCGCCTTGACGAAGCCGTCGGCGAGCCGGTCGTCACCGGCATGCTGCAGGAGATCGCGCACCACGCCGTCCCAGACATGCTGGCCGACCTTGCTGTCGATGCCCGAATCGGCGACCACTTCGGCATAACGCTCGGCGATCGACACGAAGACCAACACGCCGGTGCGCGCCGTGGTGCGGTGGACGTTGCGGGCGAGGAACTGCCTGAGCGCATTGTCATGTGCCGCCTGGTAACGCTGCCGGCGCGGCACCAGATGGATGCGCAAGCCGGGCAGCGCCCACAAAAGCACCAACACCGAGGCCAGTGCCAGCAGTTGGACAATGACGAAATGCGGCAGCCGGATCGACAGCCACCAGGCTTCCAGCCCATAGGCGGCGGCGAGGCTGGCAATCAGCATGCCTGATGTCGCCATGAAGGCGGCGGGAAAGAAATAGCCGTCGCTGGCATGCGCAACGACGCAGTAGATCTCGCCGTCGGTTTTGGCCTCGGCCGCGCGGATCGCGGTGGCGATGCGCTCATGGTCCTGTGGGCTGATCGGTCGTGTTGCCATCTTCTCTCACCAGCTCCCTGAAGACCCGCCACCGCCGGACGAACCGCCGCCGCCAGAAAACCCGCCGCCGCTGCTTGAGCCCGAAGACCAGCTGCTGCCCGAACTTCCCGATGACCATCCGCTGCCCGACGACGAACTTGTTGTCCAACTGCTGGAGCCCGAGGACGATCCGCTCGGCCCCTGGCCGTAGCGAAAGGTCATGCCCAGCCATTTATACACGCCCGGCGACAGCTTGGTGCCGAAGATCGGCGGCAGGAAGGCCATCGCCAGGCCGCCGAAGAACATCGCCGCCCACAGGATCAAGAAGACCGCGACTATAGGATCGACGGGCGTGCTGTGGTCGGCCGGGTTGCGCTTGCCGCGCGCCTCCAGCTCTTCCGGATTGCCTTCCAGCACCATGACCATGTCGTCAACGGCCGTGGAAATGCCGCCGGAGAAATCACCGGCGCGGAACGCCGGCACCATGTCGTTTTCGATGATCAGCTTGGTGTGCAGATCGGTCAGCGTGCCTTCCAGCCCGTAGCCGACCTCGATGCGCATCTTGTGGTCGTTCTTGGCCACCAGCAGAAGCACGCCGTTGTTTTCGCCGGCCTGGCCGAGTTTCCAAAAGCGGAACAGCCGGTTGGCGTAGGGTTCGATCTCCTCGCCGTCCAGGCTGGGGATGGTGGCGACGACGATCTGGTCGGAGCCTTTGGTCTCAAAATCCGCGAGCTTCTGCGTCAGTGCCGCCTTGGTCGCGGCGTCGATAATACCGGCATTGTCGACCACCCGCCCGGTGAGTGCCGGCAGGTCTGCCGCCAAGGCTACAAACAGCATGGTGAGCATCGTCAACAGGGCGATGCCGATCGTCGCGGCTGCGCGGCCAGGTCTTGGCGGATTGAAGACGCGTACTGTCATGCCGTCACCAGCTCCCCTCAACCACCATGACTGTCCTCAATCACCATGATCATGTCGTCGACCGCTTTGGAAATACCGCCGGAGAAATCCCCGGCGCGGAAGGCCGGCACCATGCCTTCAATGATCCGTGTGGCGTGCTGGTTGGTGAGCGTGGCTTCCAGCCCGTAGCCGACCTCGATGCGCATCTTGCGGTCGTTCACGGCCACCAGCAGAAGCACGCCATTGTTCTTGGCCTTCTGGCCGAGCTTCCAAGCGTTGAACAGCCGGGTGGCGTAAGGCTCGATCTCCTCGCCGTCGAGGCTGGGAACCGTCGCGACGACGATCTGGTCGGAGCCTTTGGTCTCGAAATCGGCCAGTCTTTGGGTGAGCGCCGCCTCGGTCGCGGCATCGATGATGTCGGCATTGTCTACCACGCGTCCCGCGAGGGCGGGCAGCTCCGCCGCCAGCGCCGCGACGCTGACGAGCAAGACCAGCAAGGCAGCGCCGGTCATCGTGGCGAAGCGGCCATGCCAGGGATTGGCGATGCGTGTGGTCATCTCTTCACCAGCTTCCCGAGGAGCCGCCGCCGCCGGACGAACCGCCGCCGCCGGAAAAGCCGCCACCACCGCTTGAACCCGACGACCAGCCGCCCCCGCCCGAAGACCAGCCGCCGCTGGATGACCGCTTGTGCGGCTCGAATGTCATGCCGAGCCAGCGATAGCGGCCGGGACCGAGTTTTTGGCCGAAGATCGGCGGCAGGATGGAGGCGGCCATGCTGCCGAAGAACATGATTGCCCAGATGCTGATGAAGACGCCGAAGAACAGATTGTCGGTATTGATGGGCGGCTTCTGGTTGCGCTCGCCGCGCGCCTCCAATTCCTCCGGATTGCCTTCCAGCACCATCACCATGTCGTCGACGGCCTTGGAAATGCCCCCGGAGAAATCGCCGGCGCGGAACGCCGGCACCATGTCGTTTTCGATGATCAGCTTGGTGTGCAAATCGGTCAGCGTGCCTTCCAGCCCATAGCCGACCTCGATGCGCATCTTGAGGTCGTTCGGCGCCACCAGCAGCAGCACGCCGTTGTTTTCCTTGGCCTGGCCGAGCTTCCAGAAGCGGAACAGCCGGTTGGCGTAAGGCTCAATCTCCTCGCCGTCGAGGCTGGGGATGGTTGCGACGACGATCTGGTCGGAGCCTCTGGTCTCGAAGTCGGCGAGTTTCTGGGTGAGCGCGGCTTTGGTGCCTGCATCGATGATCCCGGCATTGTCGACGACGCGGCCGGTCAGCGCGGGGAGGTCGGCGGCGAAGGCGGTGAGGGGCAGGAAGACGGCCAGAAAGGCGAGAAGAACACCAAGGTTGGCGTTCCTTCGCGTCCCCCTCTGTCCTGCCGGACATCTCCCCCTCGAGGGGGGAGATTGGCAATCTCGCTGCCGACGCTCAGCCGGCAACGCTGATAATTGGCGCAAGGACAGAAGACAGCTGATCTCCCCCCTTGAGGGCGAGATGTCCGGCAGGACAGAGGGGGGTGTGAAGGAACGCAAGGCTGGCAAAGGCCAAGCTCACCCAGACGTCATCACCCGCCCTGCTTCGTGCCGAAATCGACCTTCGGCGGCTGCATCTTGTCCTCTTCGACGGTGAAGTTGGCGAAGGGCTCGTTGCTGCGGAACCAGAAGGTTGCCCATAGCACCGACGGAAAGGTCCTCAGCGTCAGATTGTAATCCTTGACCGCCAGGATGTAGTCGCGCCGCGCCACCGCAATGCGGTTCTCGGTGCCTTCGAGTTGCGCCTGCAGCGCCAGGAAATTCTGGTTGGCCTTGAGGTCGGGATAGGCCTCCGACACCGCGATCAGCCGCGACAGCGCGCTGGTCAGCCCTGATTGCGCATCCTGGAACTTCTTGAGCGCTTCGGGGTCCTTCAGCGTTTCCGGCGTCACCGTGATCTGCGTTGCCTTGGCGCGCGCCTCGACCACCGCATCGAGCGTGTCCTTTTCATGCGAAGCATAGCCCTTCACCGTCTCGACCAAATTGGGAATCAGGTCGGACCGACGCTGATACTGGTTCAGCACCTCGCTCCATGCCGCCTTGGCGTTCTCCTCCGCCGTCGGGATGGTATTGAAGCCGCAGCCGGCGAGCAGAGGCAGCACGACGGCCATCATCAGCACGGCCGGCAGACTGCGGAAAGGGAAGGCAAGGCGCTGGGCAAACATGGTGAGGTCCCTCGACAGAAGTTGCATGCGAAGCATTAGCACAATCCGCGCTCAAGAAAATGTCTGCCGCTGGCGCGCATTCCTGGCGCGCATTCATGCGCCGGCGAGGCCCTGTGATTGATCGCGCGAACACGATATGGTTGCCGGCAAACAGGACAGGATCATGGCGGAACGCCGCGACGATGACAGCGAATCGCGCCGCATTATTGAGCGCGTGGCGAACGAGGGCGGCCTTGGCGGCGCATCGCTGGTGTCACGGGCAGCGAAAGGCGCCCGCGATCATGTTACCGCAGCCGAGGCCGACCGATCCGATCCGATCGAGGTCTGGGGCACCCGCATCGGCCGCACACTTGGGCTCATCGTCGCCCTCGGCCTTTTGATCTGGCTCGTGTACTACGTCTCCCGGGGCAGCTAGAGCATGATCCTGAAAAGTGGGATCTAGGAATTTCCATGAACAGCGAAAAAGCCGACGCGCCACGCGCGGTCATCGTCATTTCCAGCCATGTCGCCCGCGGCTCGGTCGGCAACCGCGCCGCCGTGTTTGCACTGGAGACACTGGGCTTTCCAGTGTGGGCGGTGCCGACCGTCATCCTGCCCTGGCATCCGGGTCACGGCCGCGCCACGCGCATCGTGCCGCCGCTCGACCAGTTCAAGGCGCTGATGGCCGATCTCGAACGCGCGCCCTGGCTAAGCGAGGTGGGCGCCGTGCTGTCGGGCTATCTCGGCGAGGCGGCGCAGGCCGAGGCCGTCGCCTCGCTGGTGTCAGCGGTCAAGGCGAAGACGCCGGACGCGATCTATATCTGCGACCCGGTGATGGGCGATTCCGGCGGGCTCTACGTGCCCGAGCCAACGGCCGCCGCCATGCGCGACCGGCTGATGCCGATCGCCGACATCGCCACCCCCAACCGCTATGAGCTGGAGTGGATGGCCGGCGCGCCCTTGCCCGATCTGAAATCGGTGATCTCCGCCGCCCTCCATGCCGGGCCGTCAACAATGCTGGTGACGTCGGCACAGTCGATGATGACCGGCGGCACCGGCAATCTGCTGCTTGATGGCACCCATGCGCTGCTGGCCGAACACCGCCTGATCGACAAGCCGCCGAATGGCCTCGGCGACCTGACCGCGGCCGTCTACCTCGCCCGCATCCTGTCGGGACAGCCGCCGATCAAGGCACTGCAGTCGACCACGGCGGCCGTCTACGAAATCCTGGCACGCACCGCCAAGCGCGGCGGCGACGAGTTGCAGCTGGAAACCGATGCCCAGAGCCTGTCGCATCCGATGGCGATGGTGCAGTTGCGCCACCTCACACATCCGGGGCGGGACCGCCGGGCGTGACATCCCGCAATGGTGTGTTTGTCGGCGTTGACGGCTGCAAGGCTGGCTGGATCGCAGTCTACCGCGCCCCCGGCGTTTCGCCGTCGGTCTCCGTCTTTGCGAGCTTTACAGCCCTTCTCGACGCGTTGCCCGCCGATGCGACGATCGCCGTCGACATGCCGATCGGCCTGCCGGATTTTTCGCAGAGAGGCGGCCGCGGGCCGGAAGCGCGGGTGCGGCCGCTACTCGGGGCACGACAATCCAGCGTCTTTGCTATTCCCTCGCGCGCCGCCCTTTATGCCGACACCAGCGACTTCACCACGATCGAGGCCTGGTATGACGCGCATCGCCGCGCCAGCGAAATGGCCAAGGCAACCTCCGACCCGCCGCGCGGCGTCTCGATCCAGGCCTTCGGCATCTTTGCCAAGATCCGCGAGATCGACGCGTTGCTGATCGCGCGTCCCGAACTGCGCCGCCGCGTCTTCGAATCGCACCCCGAAGTCGCCTTCTGCCGGCTGAACGGCGAAAAACCGATGACGCTGCCGAAGAAGATCAAGGGCGCCGTCAATCCGGCCGGGATGGAGGAACGTAAGGCACTGCTGTGCCGGCATGGCTATGTCAGGGACTTTCTCGACCAGCCGCTGCCCCGCGGCGCTGCCGCCGACGATTTCCTCGACGCCGCCGTGATGATGCTGATTGCCGGGCGCATCGCCGGCGGCGAAGCAAAGCCGTTTCCCGACCCGCCGCTTGCCGACCGTTTCGGCATTCCCGTCGCCATCGGGGCGTGAAGCATGCCTCGAGCCATGCATGCCGCATGGCGATTTGCGACGGAGCCATCCGCAATTCGGCATTGCCCGGGATGGCCTTTTGCCGTTAGAGCCTTCCTGACCTGAGAACGAGTTGCCGCCACCAACCCGGAAAGGCTTCATCCCTAGCCCATGCCCCATCTCCCCGAACATCTTTGGACCGGCTACCGCAACTTCATGAACGGCCGCTATCTCACCGAAAGCGGACGCTATCGTGAGCTCGCCCGCGAGGGGCAGGCGCCCGAGACCATGATCGTTGCCTGCTGCGATTCGCGCTCTGCCCCCGAAGCGATCTTCGACGCCGGCCCGGGCGAACTGTTCGTGCTGCGCAATGTCGGCAATCTGGTGCCGCCCTACGCGCCGGACGGCGAATTCCACTCGACCTCGGCCGCGCTTGAATTCGCCGTGCAGAGCCTGAAGGTGAAAAACATCGTTGTGATGGGCCATGGCCGCTGCGGCGGCATCCGCGCCGCCCTCGACACCAATTCGGCGCCGCTGTCGCCCGGCGACTTCATCGGCAAATGGATGAGCCTGATCGCGCCGGCGGCCGAAACCGTATCGTCCAGCACTTTCATGACGGCGACGGAACGGCAGACGGCGCTGGAGCGCATCTCCATCCGCTATTCGATCGCCAATCTCCGGACCTTCCCTTGCGTCTCGATCCTCGAAGGCAAGGGGCGGCTGTCGCTGCATGGCGTCTGGTTCGACATCTCGACCGGCGAGCTTTGGGTGATGAACAAGGACACCGGCGATTTCGAGCGGCCGGATTTGACGTAGGAGGGAGCAGTGCAAGATCGCCATTCGATTGTTTTCGCCGTGGCGGCGCTGCTCTTCTCGCTCACCCCTGCCCGCGCCGATGACGGCGCCATCATCGACCGCTGGTATTCGGCGCTGCTGGTCGCCGACCGCACCGAATTGTCGGACCTGCTGGCCGACGATGTCCGCATAAAGCTCGACGATCTCGGCATCGTGCAGTCGAAGCAGGAATTCATCGCGTCGATCGACGAGTGGGAGGGTGCTGTCGCAGGCGCCGCGATCCGCCATCGCATCGAAAAGAGCGAGGCCGGCGTCACCACCGTCATCGCCTGCTACGATTTCCCCAACAATGACATGCTGATCCAGGAGACCTTTGCCGTCGCCGGCAACCGCATCACCGCAAGTTCGCAAGCCGCGATCGCCGAAAATTGCGACGGCTTCTGACGCAGCGCCGGACTAGTACCAATGTCGGTGAACGACCAATGACAGCTATCTGGCTTCGATCGCTATTCAAGAATTACAAAGATCAGCTGCTGTGGGTTTGGGAGTCGCTTGTGCGCTGCTGAAGTCTTTATTAAAATGGTTCAAAAAAGTCTCAATTAAGTGGCCGTGATAATAGGCATAGGTTTCTAATTCAACATTAGCATTTTGGGGTTTTCTTATGTTAAACGTCAGGCGATCACTCGAAATCACAGGCTTAAACCATGCTTTCTTTGCCCATCCTTGCGATTTGTGAGTGTAAAACTTTCCATCGTCACTCTTTTCCCAAGTAGTTATCTTTCCTTTTTGCTCTTTTTGCGCGATTCTTGCGTCGAAATTATTGAGAAGCTTCTGAGCTTCGGTGGTTATAAAAAGCGCCGCCATAAATACCTCCTAAGAAATACACTTACAAATACATAAGGAGGGTAGGAACGAGATGCAAGCGAGTGGGATCTCCTCACCGCAAGCAAGGTTGCCTAGCCGGCTGCATCACCTTACATCCAAGAGTACCTATCGCTCAGTCCGACCATCGAAAGATCCTCCATGCCGTCCACGAAGACCGTCGATCTCGCCGCCCATCCGCTGACCAAATGGCAAGGGCCGTTTGGCCTGCCTGATTTCACCAACATCGGCGACGGCGATTTCTCCCCGGTGTTCGACGCGGCGCTGAAGGCGCACGAGGCGGAGATCGACGCCATCGCCGGCAACAAGGATGCGCCGACCATCGAGAACACGCTGGCCGCACTGGAGCTCGCCGGCGAGCCGCTCGACCATGTCTCGTCGATCTTCTGGTGCCGGGCCGGCGCCCACACCAATGATGCGATCCAGGCGCTGGAGCGCGAGATCTCGCCAAAGATGTCGAGGCATTTCTCAGCCATCTCGATGAACGAGAAACTGTTTGCCCGCATCGACGATCTCTACCAGCGCCGCGAGACGCTAAAGCTCGACGCCGAGACACTGCGGGTGTTGGAAAAGACCTGGAAAGGTTTCGTCCGCTCCGGCGCCAAGCTCGACGCCGACGGCAAGAAGCGGCTGGCCAACATCAGCGAGGAATTGTCCTCGCTCGGCACCAATTTCGGCCAGAACGTGCTTGCCGACGAGCGCGACTGGGCGCTGTTCCTCGACGAGGCTGACCTTGCCGGCCTCCCCGATTTCCTCAAAAGCGCCATGGCCGAGGCTGCCGAGATGCGCGGCCAGAAGGGCCGCTATGCCGTCACCTTGTCGCGCTCGATCTATGAACCGTTCACCACTTTCTCGGAACGCCGCGATCTGCGCGAGACCGCTTTCCGCGCCTTTACCATGCGCGGTCAGAACGGCGGCGCCAGCGACAACACGTCAGTGGTGCGCGACATGCTGAAATTGCGCGCCGAAAAAGCCAAGCTGCTCGGCTATGGCTCTTTCGCCGCGCTGAAACTCGACGACACCATGGCCAAGACGCCGAAGGCGGTGCACGATTTGCTCGACCCGGTTTGGGAAAAGGCGCTGGAGAAGGCCGCAGCCGACCAGAAGGAGCTGGAGCGGCTGGCAACCGCGGCCGGCAGCAATGAAAAATTCGCAGCCTGGGACTGGCGCTTCTACCAGGAGAAGTTGCGCACCGAAAAATTCGCTTTCGACGAGGCGGAGCTGAAACCCTATCTGCAGCTCGATCGCGTCATCGAAGCCTGCTTCGACGTTGCGACAAAACTGTTCGGCATCACCTTCGAGGAGAAGAAGGGCATCGCCGCCTGGCATCCCGACGCGCGCACCTTCGTGGTGAAGAACGCCGACGGCAGCGAGCGCGGCCTGTTCCTCGCCGATTATTTCGCCCGGTCTTCGAAGCGCTCCGGTGCCTGGATGAGCGCGCTGAAGTCCGGCTACAAGCTTGGCCATGGCTCGAAGCCGGCCATCTACAACATCATGAATTTCGCCAAGCCGCCGGCCGGCGAAGCAGCCCTTCTGTCGGTCGATGAGGCCAAAACCCTGTTCCACGAATTCGGCCACGCGCTGCACGGCATGCTGACCGATGTCACCTGGCCGTCGGTGGCGGGCACGTCTGTCAGCCGCGATTTCGTCGAACTGCCCTCGCAGCTCTACGAGCACTGGCTGACCGTGCCGGCGGTGCTGGAAAAGCATGCGCTGCATGTGAAGACCGGCAAGCCGATGCCCAAGGCGCTGCTTGACAAGATGCTGGCGGCCCGCACTTTTGGGGCCGGCTTCGCCACGGTCGAGTTCACCGCGTCGGCGCTCATCGACATGGCCTATCACGCAAGGCCGGATGCGCCGGCGGAACCGCTGCGTTTCGAAGCCGAAACGCTGGAAAAGCTTGATATGCCCGACACCATCGCCATGCGTCATCGCACCCCGCATTTCGGCCACGTCTTCTCCGGCGACGGTTATTCAGCCGGCTACTATTCCTACATGTGGTCGGAAGTGCTCGACGCCGACGCCTTCGCCGCATTCGAAGAGACCGGCGACCCCTTCAACCCGGCGCTTGCCGAACGGCTGCGCAAGAACATTTATGCCGCCGGTGGCTCGAAGGACCCGGAAGAGCTGTACACGGCGTTCCGCGGCAAGATGCCTTCGCCTGAAGCGATGATGGTGAAAAGAGGATTGGTGTAGCGCCAGCTTATCTTCCCCCTCGAGGGGAGATGGCCGCAAAGCGGCCAGAGGGGGTCGGTCCGACTTGGCTCGACCTCCTGCGGCGGCAGATGAAGGTCGGCGCTTCACGCGAGAGGACCCCCTCTGTCGCCTTCGGCGACATCTCCCCCTCAAGGGGGGAGATTACACCCAAGGATCCGCCACCCTCGGCCAAACCGGCCGCGTCAGCTTCCTGTAATCCGTCACCGCCGGATTGCTCGGATACGAACTCGGCGCCGAGACATAAATAATCTCCGCCGCGATCGGTTCAAAGCCGGCGTAGAAATGATTGGTCGACTTGATCAGCAATATGTCCTTGCGCATCGGATCGACGCCAATGTTGGAGAAAATATCCGGCTCGAAGGTCTGCGTGCGGTTGGTGTTGAGGATGATGTCGATTTCGGTGCCTTCGATGCGCACCAGCGCCGTTGGCCCGAGCGTCACCCGGCTCGGCCCGAAGCTTTGCCAGCCCTCGGCGACCGCCTTCAGCACCCGCACCTTCGCGTCGATCGGTTCGCCGGCCAGCGGACCCGCCTTGCCGCCGAAGCGCAGGTCGATGACGGCGCCTTCGCCTGCCGCCTGGCAGAAGGTGACGGCGATCGGGTCCCAGATTGTCGCCACGCCAATGTTGTGAACGCCGCGCTCCAGCAAGGCGCGCAGCACCATGGTGCCGTCGCCGGCGACGCCGCCGCCGGGATTGTCCCAAATGTCGGCGATGACCACCGGCTTATCAGGGTTTTCCTTGCGCACAGCCAGCGCCCGCGCGATGCCGTCCTCGATGTTCAGCATCGTCATCGCCGTCTTCTCGCGCATGGCATAGAGTTCGCGCCCCAGCCGCTCCGCCAGCGCATCGCCCTTGGCCTTGTCATTGTCGGTGACGACCAGGATGCGGGCGCCCATTTCCGGTACGTCGGCCGCCATAAAGCCATGGATGACCGAGACCGACAGCACACCGTCCTTGCCGTGCAGCGCCTTGATGCGGTCGACGAAGGAGCGCATCGGCTCGCGGCTGGTCGGCAGCACCTGGATCATGCGGCAGTCGAAGGTCGAAATCACCGGCTTGATCTCGCCGCGTGCCGCCGCCAGTCCAAGCTCGACGACATGCTCGCCGCGCTCATAAAAATCGGTGTGCGGGAATTCGAGGAAATAGGCCATGACATTGCATGCCGCGACGCGCTTCGGCGTCAGATGACTGTGCGGATCAAGCTCCACCGCGATCACCACATCCGGCCCGACGATGGCGCGAACCCGTTCGAGCAAATCGCCCTCGCAATCGTCATAGCCTTGCGCCACCATGGCGCCGTGCAGGCCGAGGATGACGGCGTCGACCGGCAAGGCTGCCTTCAACTGGCCGAGAATCTCGTCGCGCAACGCCTCATAGGTCTGCCGCTGCACCAGCCCGCCCGGCTCCGCCCAGGTGGCGGTGCCTTCGATGACGGTCAGCCCTTCGGCAGCCGCACGCCGGCGCAGCGCAACCATCGGCGACGAGCACAAGGTCGGCGTGTCCGGGTGTTTTCCGGGCCCAGCATAAAACGCCATCTCGAACGACGCCCGGTCAGTCGGCACCGGCGAGAAGGTGTTGGTTTCGGTCGCCAGCGAGGCGGTGAAGATGCGCATGAAAGCTCCGCGTAAATAACGGCTATTTGACCGCCCCGAGCGCCAGCCCGCGTACGAGATAGCGCTGCAGCCAGGTGAACAGGATCGCCACCGGCAGCGTCGCCAACAGCGTCGCCGCCATCACATGGTGCCATTCGATCGTGTAGCGGCCGGCGACCAGCGAGAACACCTGGATCGGCAGCGTGTAGCTTTCCTGGCTGCGCAGCATGGTGAGCGCGACGACGAACTCGTTCCAGGCGTTGATGAAGGTGAAGATGGCGGTGACAGCGATTGCCGGCAGGCAGAGCGGCAGAAATACTTTTCGCAGTGTCAGCCAGCGGCCGGCGCCTTCCATCCAGGCGGCTTCCTCGAGATCGCGCGGGATGGTGTCGAAATAGCTCTGCAGCATCCACACGGTGAAGGCGACATTGAAGGCCATGTAGATGACGCCGAGCGCGGTGGTCGATTCGATCAGGCCCCAGGCGGCCATCAGCCTGAACAGGCCGAGCACCAGCACGATCGGCGAGATCATCTGCGAGATCAGCAGGAACTGGCGGAAGGCGCCGTAGCCGGCGAAGCGAAACCGCGACATGGCGTAAGCTGCCGGCACCGAGATCAGGATGGCGCCGACCGTGGCGATGACCGAGACATAGAGCGAATTGGCCAGCGCCTGGCCGAATCCCGTCGCCACCCACATGTCGGCAAAATTAGACCAGTGGAACTCGCTCGGCCACCAGGTCGGCGACAGCACCTCCTGCCTAGGCTTGACCGCGGTCAGGAACATCACCGCGAAGGGAAAGATCGTCACCACGAGCAGCGGCGAAAGCAGCAGCCAGGCGATGATGGTGCGTTTCAGCTTGGGCGTCATGCGCGTTGCTCCCGCATGGCGAGGCGCACATAGATCATGGTGAAGATCAGCAATATGGCGAACATCAGCAGCGACACCGCCGAGGCCTCGCCCAGTTTGCCGATGCGGAAGGCCAGTTTGTAGAGGTGGGTGACCAGGATATCGGTCGAGTTGGCCGGCCCGCCCTGCGTCATCACCCAGATGATCGGGAAGGAATTGAAGACGTAGATTGTGTTGAGCACGATGGCGATGTTGATGAACGGCTTCAACAGCGGAAAGGTGATCTCGCGGAACTGCTGCAGCGGCGTCGCCCCTTCCAGCGCCGCCGCCTCGTAGAGATCGTCGGGGATCGATGACAGGCCGCCGAGGAAGATCGTCGTGGTGAACGGCACCGTCACCAGAATGCCGATCAGCACCTGCATCGGGAATGCCGTCTCGGCGCGCGCCAGCCACTGTATGTTCTCATGGATCAGGCCAAGCCCTATCAGCGCTGAATTGAGCATGCCGCTTTCGCCGTTGAGCGCCCAGCGCCAGACCACCGCCGTCATCGTCAGCGACACCGCCCAGGGCAGCATGATGATGACGCGGGCTATGCCACGGCCGTAGAAATCGGTGTTGAGGATCATCGCCACCGGAACCGACAGAAGCAGCGCACCGCCGACCACCAGCACGGTCCACAGGCCGGTGCGCCAGAGGGCTGCCAGGAAATCGGGATCGGCAAGGAAGGCGGAATAATTGGCGAAATCGTTGAAGTCGCGCAGCTGCCCAAAACGGCTGACATCATGCGTCGATATCTGGATCAGGTCCCAGACCGGCCAGAAGATGACGACGGCGGCCAGCAACAGGCTGGGCAAGGTCAGCAGATAGGGCAAGAAACGATTTTGCATCGGCTGGCTTTGTACCGTGGTTCAGTAGCGCTGGCACGCCAGCTGGGGATCAATCTTTCATATCGGCCTGGAGCAGCGCAGCGGAAGAAGGCCTTTCCTCTCCCCCGTCGATCGGGGGAGAGGTGGGGGGCGCAGCGCCCCCGGGGGGGGGGGGGCCCGGGGGGGGCCCCCGCGGCCCAGGATGTGGGGGGTGGGCGTATGTTGGGTTTCGGCGGG
>NZ_JAMYMJ010000009.1:0-161822 GCF_040318435.1 Mesorhizobium sp. M1143
CCAGTGGCTCGACTCCTTGGTCACGGTCGACCCGGCTTGGGTCGTCTCGCGTCGAGCACTGCCGGAGCGACCCCACCCGTCCATCCGCCTTTGGCGGCTGTCCACCCTCCCCTCAAGGGGGAGGGAGCGCGCTCATCTTCGCGGCTATTTCCCGCACTAGCGCCTCATCCGCCGGCGCACGATCTTTCCGGGCAGCCACCAGGCAAGCCTGCGACTCCAGCACAACCCCATCGGCCAGCACCTTGAGATGGTTGGCGCGTAGGGTCGAGCCGGTGGTGGTGATGTCGACGATGACATCGGCGAGGCCGGCGGCCGGTGCGCCTTCGGTGGCGCCGAGGCTTTCGACGATGCGGTAGACCTGGATGCCGTGCTTTTGCGAGAAGAACTGCTGCGTGAGCCGCCAGTATTTGGTTGCGATCCTCAGTCGCCTGCCGTGGCGCTGGCGGAAATCGGCGGCGACATCGTCGAGATCGGCCATAGTATCGACGTCGAGCCAGATGCCGGGCACCGCGACCACGACATCGGCATGGCCGAAGCCGAGGCGAGCGACGATTTCGGCGCGCGCCTCCCAGTCGGCGAGGTTTTCGCGCAGCAGATCCTCGCCGGTAATGCCGAGGTCGACCGAACCTTGCCCAATCTCGCCGGCGATTTCGGACGCCGACAGGAACGCCACCTCGATGCCCTCGGCGCCGTCGATGCGGGCGCGGTACTGGCGCTCATCGCCGGGCAGGCTGACGGCAAGCCCGGCCCTGGCCAGTACCTCCAAGGCCTGCTCCTTGAGCCGGCCTTTCGATGGGATCGCCAGCGTGATCATTGCGGCTCTCCCCGCAGCGCTTCGATGCGGTCGAGCCAGACAGAGAAGCCGACGCCGGGGATCGGCGTCTTGGCGCCGAGCAGGGTCAGCAGCCGGTCGTAGCGACCGCCGCCGGCCAGCGGCCGCTCGCCACCAAGTGCTGCGATCTCGAAGACGATGCCGGTGTAGTAATCCAGCGGACGGCCGAAGGCAGCGTCGTAGCGGATCGTCTTTGCAGGCAGGCCATGTGCCTCGATGGCTTTGGCGCGGGCGGCGAATTTTTCCAGCGCCGCGCCCAGCGAAAGCCCGGCAGAGGCCGCAAAACTTTCGAGCGCAGCACTCGAGCCGTCGAGCGGCACGTCGATGGCGAGAAAATCCCTGAGCGCCGCAAACGCTTCGTTCGACAACCGCACGCTGCGCAGTTCGGCCTTTTCGATCAGCCGCCGGGCAATGTCGGCGGGCGCGCGTCCGCCGGATGCCAGCAGGCCGGCCTCTTCCATGCCGCCGGCAATGTGGGCGGAAAGCGCTTCGAAATCGCCATTGAGGACAAGGGCCGCGACTTCGCCGTCAAGCTGACCGTTGCGTGGCGGGTTGGCGAGATCGGACAACGCTGCCTGCAGCATCGGCGCCGAACCGAAGGCACGCGCAAGTCGCATGCGCCAGCCGCGCGGCAGGCCGAGGGCCGCTAGCACCGCCTCGAAGATGGTCTGGTCGCCGAGCGTGATCGCAAGAGGTTGCGCCGGCAGCACCAGCTGCAGCAGCGCATGCGCATCGGCCAGCGAACGCGCATCGGCCTTGGCCGTATCGCGGTCGCCGAGATCCTCGATGCCGGCTTGGAAAAACTCGTTGCCGCCCTCGCGGCGCTGGCGGAACACTTCGCCGAGATAGCAATAGCGGCGCGGCGTGCCGGCCTGCGAGGCGATGTGGTCGAGGCAGACGGGGATGGTGAATTCGGGCCGCAGACACAGCGTCTTGCCGGTCTCGCTTTCGGTGAGAAAGATGCGGCGGCGCAGATCCTCGCCGGCCATATCGAGGAATGGGTCGGCCGGCTGCAGCACCGCGACCTCGACCGCATGGGTGTTGCGGGTGGCGAAGAGCTTGGTGATTTCCGTCGCGATTGCGGGGCGGGAGGTCATGGGCGGCGCGAGGCACCCCCCTCTGGCCTGCCGGCCATCTCCCCCTCAAGGGGGGAGATTGGCAGCTTGCGGCGCAGCGCCTCTTCTTCACCGGCGGAGATTGGCGAAAGCCTACGCAACATCCAATCTCCCCCCTTGAGGGGGAGATGGCCGGCAGGCCAGAGGGGGGCGTTCAAGCGCCACCCTTCGCACGGTCAGCGGCCTGCGCAGCCAAAATTTTCTTCACCTCGGCGACCAGCTCAGCCTCCGGCACCGTGACCTGTGCCGGTCTTGCGGCGCGCCATTCGGCGTTGTCGGTGATCTCAGCCGACATCCGCGCGCCTTCGATCAGATCCTTGATCTGCAGTTCGCCCTTGGCGCGCTCGTCGCCGCCCTGGATAACGGCGACCGGGCTGCCGCGGCGGTCGGCATATTTCAGCTGCGCCTTCATGCCGGCGCCGCCGAGATACATTTCGGAGCGGATGCCGGCCGCGCGCAGATCGGCCACCATCTTCTGGTAGCGACCGAGGCTTTCCGTATCCTTGTCCATCACCAGCACGACGACCGGCGCGATGACATCGGTGGTGTCCAGCTTGCCGAGGTTCTTCAGCGCCGTCATCAGGCGGGAGACGCCGATCGAAAAGCCGGTCGCCGGCACCGGCTCGCCACGGAAGCGCGAGACCAGCCCGTCATAGCGGCCGCCACCACCGACCGAACCGAAGCGCACGATCTGGCCGTCTTCGTTGGGGATTTCGGCCAGAAGCTCGGCCTCGAAAACCGGGCCGGTGTAGTATTCGAGGCCACGCACGACGGAGCGGTCCATGGCGATGCGATCTTCGCCATATCCGGCCGCCCTGACCAGGGCTTCAATCGTCGCGAGCTCGCCGACGCCTTCTTGGTAAGTCGGGTTCGAGCTCACTATGGAAACCTGGTCGACCTGTGCGTTCCTTGCCGTGGCGAGGAGAACTGCTTCAGCTTGCCCGTCGTCCAAACCAGCGCCCTTGGCGAAGTCGCCCTCGCCTTCCTTGCCGCCATCCCATCGGCCCGGCCCAAGCAGAAGCTTCACGCCTTCCGGCCCGAGCTTGTCCAGCTTGTCGATGGCGCGCAGCACGGTCAGCCGGCGGCCGGCATTGTTGTCACCGCCAAGGCCGATCGCCTCCAGCACGCCATCCAGCACCTTGCGGTTGTTGACCCGGATGACGTAGTCGCCACGCTTGATGCCAAGCGCTTCCATCACGTCGGCCATCATCATGGCCATCTCGGCGTCGGCTGCGACGCCCGGCGTACCGATCGTGTCGGCGTCGAACTGCATGAACTGGCGGAAGCGGCCCGGGCCGGGCTTTTCGTTGCGGAACACCCAGCCGGAGCGGTAGCTGCGATAGGGTTTCGGCAGCTTCTCAAAATTCTCGGCGACGAAACGCGCCGTCGGCGCAGTCAAATCATAGCGCAGCGACAGCCACTGCTCATCATCGTCCTGGAACGAGAAAACGCCTTCGTTCGGCCGGTCCTGGTCGGGCAGGAATTTGCCGAGCGCATCGGTGTACTCGATCAGCGGCTGGTCGGCCGGCTCGAAACCGTAGAGCTCATAGACCGAACGGATCGTGGCCATCATCTTCTCGACGGCGCGGATGTCTTCAGCGCTGCGGTCGGCAAAGCCGCGCGGCAGCCGCGCTTTCGTCTTTTCCGATTTGTCGGCCATAGGATGGGTCTTTTCGCTTAGTAATCGATGACTTGTTTGGAGTGGGCGTGTCCTAACCGAAGCGGCTTTGTGCGGCAAGGGTTTGCGCTTTTTCCTTCTCCTCCGAAACAAAACGCACCAAAAGGAAACAATTCCGCCATCGGCGCGGCATCGTGCCGACACAATCAGAGCCGATAAGCGCGCCGAAACAAAGGGTTGGGGCCATGACTGCGGCACACAAGTTCGACATCAGAGACGACGGCTTGCATGAAGTTCGACTGCGGCCGGCCGAGAACCGTGCGCCGGTGACGGCGAGCCTCGGTCCGTTCGAGGTCACCGCCGACGAGCGCAAGCGTTCCACCATGCGCGAGGCGCTGATGACAGGATTGCTGGTGATTTATCCGACCTTTGCGGCACTGGCGGCGATTGTCGCGGGATTGTTCCTGACTGGCGCAAGTGGGACGTGAGCTCCTTACCCTCCCCCTTGTGGGGAGGGTCGACGCGTAGCGTCGGGGTGGGGGTGCAGCGCCAAGATACCCCCACCCGCGCCTTCGGCGCGACCTCCCCACAAGGGGGAGGTAGGGGGACAGCGCCCTACTTCGGCCTCTTAAAGGCCTTGCGTTCCTTCTCCACCTGCTCCCGGCACACGCAGCCTTCGAGATGGTCGTTGACCAGACCCATCGCCTGCATGAAGGCGTAGATCGTCGTCGGGCCGACAAAGGTCCAGCCGCGCTTTTTCAACTCCTTCGAAATCCTGATCGAGACCCCTGTCGTCGGGTTGGCGCGTAGATGCGCCATGTCCACCACCGCCGGCCGCTCCTTCGGCCCCGGCTCGAACTTCCAGAACCAGGCGGCCAGCGAGCCGAACTCGTCGACCATTTCGCACGCCCGTTTGGCGTTGTTGATGGTCGAGACGATCTTGCCGCGGTGGCGGATGATGCCGGCATTGGCGACCAGGCGCTCGACATCCTCGTCGGTGAAGGCAGCGACCTTGTCGAAGTCGAAACCGGCGAAGGCCTCGCGGAAATTCTCGCGCTTGCGCAGAATGGTCAGCCAGGACAGGCCGGACTGAAAGCCTTCGAGGCAGATCTTTTCGAACAGCCTGCGGTCGTCGGCGACCGGCCGGCCCCATTCATGGTCGTGGTAGTGCAGATAGTCCAGCAGATTGCCGTGCCAGAAGCAGCGCGTGATCCCGTCGGAGCCGGTAAGCAGTCCGGTGTTGTCTTGCGCCATGGCCAATCCATCCGTTAACGCGCTTTCGCGCTGCATTTACCGCGGCTTTACCAGATTCCTGAACCCGGCGGTAACCACACCAAAAGGTTTACTGACAAAGCGGCATTTTACGCATTCCGATTCATGTTTCGGTTGCCGCTTCGCGCCAAGGATCGCGCAACCGGGGGCAAGTTCCGCCTCCGTCCGTTCGACGATCAAGGTGCGTTCTGATGAAGATCTTTTTGCGTTCCGTGCTCGGCGCCGTGGCCATTCTGGCCGCCGGCGTCACCTCCTCTGCCGCCAACGACCGCTATGCCGACAGGCCGCCGGTGATGGTGAGCCCCGACCTTTCCGCACCCTGGGTGCTGCAGCTTGGCCGCGCGCCTGGCATCGTGCGGCAGAGCCGCCAGTTCGTGCAGCAGCAGCCACGCCTTCGCTATGCGCAGCCAGCGCGACCCGATCGGGTGCGCACTGCTTCCGTGCAGGCGCCGGCCAAGCGCGTGGTGATGCGGCCGCAGATCAATCCGCTCTACCTGCCGCAGGAAGTCGCCTATGACGGCCCGCAGAAGCCGGGCACGATCGTCATCGATACGACGCAGAACTTCCTGTTCCTGGTCGAGAAGAACGGCAAGGCGCGGCGCTATGGCGTCGGCACCGGCAAGCCTGGGTTCGAATGGTCTGGCACGCACAAGATCACCAACAAGCGCGTCTGGCCGGACTGGCGCCCGCCAGCGGAGATGATCAAGCGCGAGGCTGCCAAGGGCCGCTACCTCCCGACCTATCTGGCCGGTGGCGAAGAGAATCCGCTCGGCGCCCGCGCGCTCTATCTCGGCACGACGGAATACCGCATCCACGGCACCAACCAGCCATGGACCATCGGCGGCTCGGTATCTTCCGGCTGTATCCGCATGCGCAACGAGGACGTGGTTGACCTTTACGAGAGGGTCAATGTTGGAACGACCGTGGTCGTGATATAGTCGGCTACCGAATCATCTGGTCAGAAGGCTAGACCTTCAGGGATCGGGAAGAGTTTACGGGGGACGGGCCGTGTGGGGATGCGGCCAGTCAGAAAAGGGCAGCCTGGGAAACCGTGCTGCCCTTTCTCTTTGCGGCGGTAGCTGAGCCAGGCTGCGCCAGAACGTCGCGCCAGGGGGATGACGGTTCGCTTTCACGCTGCCTTGCCGCATTTCCCCTGCTATAGGGACGGCCAAACTCCCCTGCGCCAAACTCGCTGCAAAGGTTCAGCCATGTCTCCGCCAGACGATAGCCGCTATCTCCGGGGCGGTCCGGTCGCCCAGCGCATCATGGCATCCGTGCGCGAGGATGCCGCCATCGCCACCGCCGAAGGTTTTCCGCCCAAGCTGCTGTCGATCACCGTCGGCGATACCGCTGCCGTCGATGTCTATGTGCGCAACCAGCGCGCCAAAGCCGCGCTTGCCGGCATCGGTTTCGAGGAGCGGCGGTTCCCCGCCGACATCAGCGCCGGCGAACTCGAGGCGGCGATCCATGGCCTGAACGCCGACCCGCGCGTCACCGGCATCATCATCCAGCGGCCGGTGCCGGCGCATATCCCGATCAAGACGCTGCAAGCGGCGGTGCATCCACTGAAGGACGTCGAGGGCATGCATCCGGCGTCGATCGGCAATATCGTCTACAATCAGCTCGACCTCGCGCCTTGCACGGCTGCGGCCTCGGTCGAGCTGCTCAAGGAAACCGGCCTCGACCTCAAGGGGCTCGAAGTCGTCGTCGTCGGCCATTCCGAGATCGTCGGCAAGCCGATTGCCTTCCTGCTGATGAGCGAAGGCGCGACGGTGACGGTGTGCCATCACATGACGCGCTCGGTGGCGGCACATGCGCGCCGCGCCGATGCGCTGTTCGTCGCCGTCGGCAAGCCGCGGCTGATCAAGGCCGACATGGTGAAGCCCGGTGCGGCCGTCATCGACATCGGCATCAATTCCGAGATCGGCCCGGACGGCACGAGCCGCATCGTCGGCGACGTCGACACCGAGAGCGTGAAGGAAGTCGCGTCCTGGATCACGCCGGTGCCGGGCGGCGTCGGCCCGATCACTGTGGCGATCCTCTTGCGCAACACAATGGTCGCGCTCAGCCGCCAGCGCGCGCGCTACCAGGCGACGTATGGCGTGGTGGACCGGCTGGCAGCGGAATAGCTGCTTACTCGGCGGCGACCAGGTTTCCTTCGGAGACGCCCTCCGGCTTCGGACCACCATAGGCCCAGTCGAGCAGCTTGATCGTGTGCACCACCGGCAGCTTTGCAGCCGAAGCGATCTGGGTGATGCAGCCGATATTGCCTGTGGCAACGATCTCCGCGCCGGTGGCCTCGATGTTTTTCACCTTTCGGTCGCGCAGCTTCTCCGAAATCTCCGGCTGCAGGATGTTGTAGGTGCCGGCCGAGCCGCAGCACAGATGGCCCTCGCGCGGCTCGCGCACGACGAAGCCGGCCTTGGCCAGCAACTCCTTCGGCTGGCGGGTGATCTTCTGGCCGTGCTGCATCGAACAGGCGGAGTGGTAGGCAACGACCGTGCCGGGCTTGCGCACCGGCTCCGGCAGGTCGAGGCTTGCGAGATATTCGGTGATGTCCCTGGCCAGCGCCGAGACCTTTGCAGCCTTGTCGGCATAGGCCGGATCGAGGCGCAGCATGAAGCCATAGTCATTGATGGTGGTGCCGCAGCCGGACGCGGTGATGACGATGGCATCGAGCCCACCCTGGTCGATGGCGCGTGTCCAGGCATCGACATTCTGCCGGGCCGAGGCAAGGGCTGCTGCCTCGCGGCCCATATGATGGACCAGCGCGCCGCAGCAGGCCTCGCCCTCAGGCACCACGACCTCGACGCCGAGCCTGGTCAGCAATGCAATCGTCGTCTCGTTGATGGCGGGATCGAGCACCGATTGGGCGCAGCCGGTGAGGATGGCGACGCGGCCCTTTTTCGCTCCCTGCCCGGCATGGACGCCAGGAGAGGCCATTGGCGAGGCGGCGGGAATAGAGGCCGGCGCCAGCTTCAGCATAGCACCGAGCGGCTTCAAGGCTGGGACCTTTTCGAACAGGCCGATGAACGGCTTGCCCAATCTCGCCAGCTTCAGCGCGGCGCGAAAGCGCGCGGGGTAAGGCAGCACTAGGGCCAGCAGGGCGCGGGTCAGCCGGTCGAGCAGCGGCCGCCTGTAAGTCTCCTCGATATGGGCGCGGGCATGGTCGACCAGATGCATGTAGTTGACGCCCGACGGGCAGGTCGTCATGCAGGCGAGGCAGGACAGGCAGCGGTCGATATGGGTGACGATCTCCTTGTCGGCGGGACGGCCGTTCTCCAGCATATCCTTGATCAGGTAGATGCGCCCGCGCGGTGAATCCAGCTCGTTGCCGAGTGTGACATAGGTCGGGCAGGTGGCGGTGCAGAAGCCGCAATGCACGCATTTGCGCAGGATCTTCTCCGATTCCGCGACATGCGGATCGGCGAGCTGGGCAAGGGAGAAATTGGTCTGCATCGCGTTAGCCCTGGGCCATGCGGCCGGGATTGAGGATGGCCTTGGGATCGAACTCGGCCTTGAGCCTAGCCGACAGGGCGGCCAGATGCGGCGCCTGTGGCTCGAACACCGGCACGGCGGCGCGATGCGCGGGCGCGGCGCGCACCAGCGTCGCGTGGCCGCCGCCATGTTTTCTGATCAGCCCGCGCAGCAGGGCGGCCTCGGGATCGCCCTCCTCCATGCGCAGCCAGACCAGCCCACCCTGCCAGTCGTAAAAGGCGCTGACGCCGATCTGCATGCGCAGCGTCAGTACCATCTGGTGGGCCTGGGACGGCGCCATCGAAACGCGCCAGACCGGCTTTTCACTGCCGTCGGCGAAGGGAGCGCAATCCCTGATATCACGCCAAAGGGCATGCGAGGCCTCGCCGGCAATGTCCTGCAACGGGCCGGCATTTTTCAGCAGGGTTTTCAGTGCCTCGATGCGATAGGCGACCGAAGGGCCGAACCCTTCGACGCGCAGCAGCGTCGCGGCGTCAGTGCCGAGCGCGCCGTCGGCGACACGCGCGGCGATCCGCTCCGGCAGATGCGCGGCGCTCGACACTTCGGCGCTGGAGCCGAGCGCCAGCGCCATGGCGGCGGCCGCCGCATCGTCGAGCAGGCCACGCACGGCAAGCGTGACCTCGGTCTCGGCCGCCGGCAACACCTTGAAGGTGACGTCGGTGAACACGGCCAGCGTCCCCCAGCTGTTGGCCATCAGCTTCGACAGGTCGTAGCCGGTGACATTCTTGACGACGCGGCCGCCGGACTTGAAAGCCTCGCCGCGGCCGGCAACGGCGTTGATGCCGAGGATGTGGTCGCGCGCGGCGCCCGCCTTCAGCCGGCGCGGGCCGGACAGGTTCGCGGCAAGCACACCGCCGATCGTGCCTCTTCCCTTGATGCCGCCGAACAATGGGCCGTAGTCCATCGGCTCGAAAGCAAGTTGCTGGCCGTTTTCGGCGAGCAGGCTTTCTATATCGGAAAGCGGTGTGCCGGCCTTCGCCGACAGCACCAGTTCGGCCGGCTCGTAGAGCGTGACGCCGGTGAGTTTTGAGAGATCGAGCGTGTGCTCGGTTTGCGATGGCCGACCGATGCCGCGCTTGGAGCCGTGGCCGATGGTCTCCAGCGGCGATTCCTCCGCAGCCGCCCATTGGACGGTGGAGAGGACTTCGGTGGACGAGGTGGGAGTGAAGGTGGTCATGGCGACGCGCCGCTTGCGAGTGCAGAGACGTCGAGTTCCTTCGTGCCCCCCTCTGTCCTGCCGGACATCTCCCCCACTTGGGGGGAGATTAGCAGCTTTGGCGACCGCGCCTCTCTAGCAACGTCGAAGATTGGCGAAGGCAGAGATGACTGGTGATCTCCCCCCTTGTGGGGGAGATGTCCGGCAGGACAGAGGGGGGCGCGAAGGATCGCCGACGTGAGACATTCCGCCCCCATCAAAACCTCGGAATATCCGGAAACGCCACCTGCCCGCGATGCACATGCATGCGTCCAAGCTCCGCGCAGCGGCGCAGTTGCGGGAACACTTTTCCCGGGTTGAGCAGATGGTTGGGATCGAAGGCGCATTTGACGCGCATTTGTTGGTCGAGGTCGATCTGGTTGAACATCTCCGGCATCAAATCGCGCTTCTCGACGCCGACGCCGTGCTCGCCGGTCAAGACGCCGCCGACCTTGACGCAGAGCCGCAAGATGTCGGCGCCAAAACTTTCCGCCTTGTCGAGTTCGCCCGGCACGTTGGCGTCATAGAGGATCAGCGGATGCAGATTGCCGTCGCCGGCGTGGAAGACATTGGCGACGCCGAGGCCGTATTTCTCCGACAGTTCGCGCATGCCGGCGAGCACACGCGGCAATTCCTTGCGCGGGATGGTGCCATCCATGCAGTAATAGTCGGGCGAGATGCGGCCGACCGCCGGGAAGGCCGCCTTGCGGCCGGCCCAGAAACTCAGCCGCTCCTGTTCGGATTGCGAGATGCGACAGGTGGTGGAGCCGTTCCTATAGGCGATCGCTTCGACGAGACCGATCAGGTGATCGACCTCGACGCCCGGCCCGTCGAGTTCGACGATCAGCAGCGCCTCGACATCAAGGGGGTAGCCGGCATGGACGAAATCTTCCGCGGCATGGATCGCCGGCCGGTCCATCATCTCCATGCCGCCAGGGATAATGCCGGCGCCGATGATGTCGGCGACGCATTGGCCGCCCTGCTCGCTGGTCGGAAAGCCGATCAGCAGAGCGCGGGCCGTCTCCGGCTTTTTCAGGATGCGCACGGTGACCTCGGTGACGACGCCGAGCAGGCCTTCGGACCCCGTCATGACGCCGAGGAGATCATAGCCTTCCGAGTCCAGATGATTGCCGCCAAGCCGCACCACCTCGCCGTTCATCAGCACCATCTCAATGCCCAGCACATTGTTGGCGGTCAGGCCGTATTTCAGGCAGTGCACGCCGCCGGAATTTTCAGCGACATTGCCGCCGATCGAGCAGGCGATCTGGGAGGATGGATCGGGCGCATAGTAGAAGCCCTCCTGCTCGACGGCGGTGGTGATGCCGAGATTGGTGACGCCGGGCTGAGCGACGACGACGCGATCGGGATAGTCGATGGCAAGGATGCGGTTGAAGCGGCTCATGACCAGCAGCACGGCATCCTCGAGCGGCAACGCGCCGCCGGAGAGCGAGGTGCCGGAGCCGCGCGGCACGACACGGATGTTGCGGTCGTTGCAGTATTTCAGCACCCGCGACACCTGCGCCACCGTTTCCGGCAGCACCACGACCAGCGGCAATTGCCGGTAGGCGGTGAGACCGTCGCTTTCGAAGGCGCGCATTTCGTTGGTGGCGTCGACGACGCCCTCGCCCGGCACGATGATGCGCATATCGGCGACGATCTCTGCGCGCCTTCGCATCGTGGCGTCGTCTGGCTTGGGCATGACAAGGCCGGACATTGGCGGCGTCCTCCGCTTGGCTGGTAAAAATCTTTTACCAGTTACATCCGGATGTTGCAAACACCGCGTCGGGCAAAAAGCGTACTGCCAGCCTTCCGCAGCGGCAATCTGCCGCTATGGATCTTAACCCTCCCCCTTGTGGGGAGGGTCGCGAACGCAGTGAGCGGGGTGGGGGTCCGCGCGACGAAAGCTCTTTACGAGCACCCTCACCCCGATCCGCTATGCGGATCGACCCTCCCCACAAGGGGGAGGGTAAAGTGCGCTCCTACTCCCCCGGATGTTTCGCCGGCTCGGAGTGCATCCGCCTGACTCGCCGCACGCCCCACCAGACCAGCACGATGGCGACCGGCACCGCCGCGGCAGTGACGATTTCGGGTGCAAAGGCATGGCCGAAGATCGATGCGCCCTTGGCGAGATAGGAGATCAGGCCGACGACATAGTAGGACACTGCTGCCACCGACAGGCCTTCCACCGTCTGCTGCAACCGCAGTTGCAGCCGGGCGCGGTTGTTCATCGACGCCAGCAGATCGCGGTTCTGCTTCTCGACCTCGACATCGACCCAGGTGCGCAGCAGCGTGGTGGCGCGGGTCAGTTTTCGCGACAGGTTGGCCTGGCGCTCCTCGACCGAACGGCAGGTGCGCATGGCGGGTGCCACCCGCCGCTGCAGGAAGCCGCCCCAAGTCTCGTAGCCGGGCACGGCTTCTTCGTCCAGCGCTTCCAGCCGCTCGACAACGATGCCGTCATAGGCGCGGCTGGCGCCGAAGCGATAGAGGCTGGAGGCGGCATCAGCCTCGAGTTCAGCGGCAAGCTCGGTCAGGTCGGCGAGCAGCGTCTGGCTGTCGCGGGTTTCAGCGACCTTCATTTCCAGCGTGGTCTGCGCCAGCCGGTCCTCGATGCGGCGGGCGCGGCCCGACAGCGTCAGCGCCAGCGGCAGGCCGAGCATGGCAAGCGTGCGATACGTCTCGACGTCGATCAGCCGCTGCGACAGCGCGCCGGTCCGCGCCGGCGTCAGGCCGCGATCAAGCACCAGGATGCGGGTCAGGCCGTCGCCGTCCTGGCGGAAATCGGTGACTATGGCCGCATTGCCGCGCTCGACCAGCGAATAGCAGAGGCTCGTCGGGTCGAAGGCCGCAATCAGCTTCTCGCTTGCCGGCGTCCATTTGCGGATCTCCAGCCTTATACCTGAGATCACCGTTCCCGGCGGCGAGAAGCCGTTGCCGAAAGGAGAGTCTTCTTGCGCCGCCCTGCTGCTTTCGGCCAGCGGCCCTTCCCACAGATAGGTTGAAAATTCCGTATGCCGCTCCCAGCGCAGCGTACCCTTGCCCCACTTCATGGCGTGGTGGCGGGCATGACGGTCGGGCGCCGCGATGCCGAGGCGCCGCGACAGTTCGGAGAGCACGGCCATGTCGACGCCGGAGCCGCCCTCGGTCATGAAGGCGAGTTGCACAAGCACGCGCGGCTTCTCGATCAGCGGATGCGGCCGGGCATGGACCTCGCCGATCGCGCCGGGCCGTCCCTCATGCGCGGGAAAGCCCATCACGCTGCCCTGGGCGCGCGGCTGGAATTCGAGGTTGGACGTCTCGTCCGACACGGTGGTCCCCCTGTTCTCGACCCTTCGTGTGATGGCGTCCTCTAAAGGCAATCCATGAGGCGCGTAAACACCAAAGTCTAGCATCGTAGGTCCTGCCGGCGCGACGCGCAGACCGACCCGATTGGGCGAATTGGATAAATAATTTGACCAGTTGGCGAGGCTGGCTTTATCTTGCGCGACACCGGTTCAATTTCCCAGGCCCCCGTTGAGCGATATTTTCTCCAGGATCGAGCATTCGCGCACCGCCGACGAGGTGGTGCAGCAGATCGAAAGCCTGATCCTTGAAGGCGTGCTGCGCACCGGCGACCGGCTGCCGGGCGAGCGCGAGCTGGCGCGCCAGTTCGACGTGTCGCGGCCGATCCTGCGCGATGCGCTGAAGGCGCTGGAAGGGCGCGGGCTGCTGATCACCAAGGCCGGCGGCGGCACCCATGTCGCCGACGTCATCGGCCAGTTGTTCACCAAGCCGGTGACCGACCTTATCTCGATGCACCGCAAGGCGGTGACCGACTATCTGGAATACCGCCGCGAGATCGAAGGCGTGGCGGCCGAATATGCGGCGCGGCGCGCGACAGCGGACGACATTGCGCTGCTCGACCGCATCATGGCGCGCATGGACGAGGCGCACCGCACCGGCGATTTCGACGACGAGGCGGAAATCGACGTCGAGTTCCACCATGCTGTGTGCGAATGCGCGCACAACATCATCCTCTTGCACACGCTGCGCTCCTGCTACCGGCTGCTGTCTGAAGGCGTGTTCCAGAACCGGCTTCTGGTGTTCAGCGTGCCCGGAGCGCGCGAGGCGCTGCTGGCCCAGCACGGCGCGATCTACAAAGCCGTGAAGGCCGGCGATCCCTCAGCTGCCCGCCAAGCGGCGATGGACCATATCTCCTATGTCGAGCGCTCGATGCTCGAGGCCGAACGCAGCGGCGACTGGCAGCGCGTGTCGCGGCTCAGGCTTAAGCAGCGCTCCGACGCCGACGACGGCTTCAAGACGACTGGCTAACGAGGAACCACCATGAGCGACATCCTCACCATTGCCGATCTCAAGGACCTGGCGCGCCGGCGGGTGCCGAAGATGTTCTTCGACTATGCCGATTCCGGCGCCTGGACCGAAAGCACCTACCGCGCCAACGAAGAGGACTTCCAGAAGATAAAATTCCGTCAGCGCGTACTGGTCGACATGAGCAACCGCTCGCTGGAATCGACCATGATCGGCGAGAAAGTGGCGATGCCGGTGGCGCTTGCCCCAACTGGAATGACCGGCATGCAGCATGCCGATGGCGAGATGCTGGCCGCGCAGGCGGCAGAGGAATTCGGCGTGCCGTTCACGCTGTCGACGATGAGCATCTGCTCGATCGAGGATGTCGCGTCGGTGACCAAGAAGCCGTTCTGGTTCCAGCTCTACGTGCTTCGCGACAAGGATTTCGTGCTCGACCTGATCGACAGGGCGAAGGCTGCAAAATGCTCGGCGCTGGTGTTGACGCTCGACCTGCAGATCTTGGGGCAGCGCCACAAGGATGTCCGCAACGGGCTGTCGGCGCCGCCCAAGATGACGCTGGCCAACATTGCCAACATCGCCATGCGGCCACGCTGGCTGATGGGCATTGCCGGCACCAAGCGCCGCACCTTCCGCAACATTGTCGGCCATGCCAAGGGCGTCGGCGACGTCGCTTCGCTGGCATCGTGGACGACGGAGCAGTTCGACCCGCACCTGTCGTGGAAGGACGTCGCCTGGATCAAGGAGCGCTGGGGCGGCAAGCTGATCCTGAAAGGTATTCTCGACAAAGAGGACGCGCTGATGGCGGTCGAGACCGGCGCCGACGCCATCATCGTTTCCAACCATGGCGGGCGCCAGCTCGACGGCGCATCGTCGTCAATCATGGCGCTGGAGGAGATCGCCGATGCCGTCGGCGACAGGATCGAGGTGCATATGGACGGCGGCATCCGCTCGGGCCAGGACGTGCTGAAGGCGCTTTGCCTCGGCGCCAAGGGCACCTATATCGGCCGCCCGTTCCTGTACGGGTTGGGCGCCATGGGCAAGCAAGGCGTGACCCTGGCGCTGGACATCATCCGCAAGGAGATGGACATCACGCTGGCACTGTGCGGCAAACGGCTGGTGACCGAGATGGGCAAGGACCAGTTGCGGCGATAGGGTCTTGTTCACCGATTAGACCCTAGCCTCGCTGGATCACGGAGACGAAGCCGCCTTGACCGAGACCGGCATCCACTACCTCGACGCGCGCGCACCCGATGGCATGCGCCTCTATGCGATCGGCGACGTGCATGGCCGGCTCGATCTGCTCGCCGCCATGCATCGCCGCATCGAGAGCGAACTCGAATACAAGCCGACCAGCGATTGGCGCGTCATCCACCTCGGCGACTATGTCGACCGCGGACCAGAGTCCAAGGGCGTCATAGACTTCCTGATCGAGGCACAGAAACGCGATCCGCGGCATCTGATGCTCGCCGGCAACCACGATATCGGCTTCCTCGACTTTCTCGACGAGCCTGACCCGGAAGGGCTGTTCATCCGTTATGGCGGCGTGCAGACGGCACAATCCTATGGTGTCGACTTAGCGGGACACGCAAGCTGGTTCGGCAAGGCCGAGGCGTTACGGCGGGGACACCAGGCACTGGTCAATGCTGTACCGCAAGCCCATGTCGACTTCCTGCGGTCGCTGCAATTGTCACTGATATCAGGTGATTTCTTCTTATGCCATGCCGGCGTCAGGCCTGACGTGCCGCTGGCGAGCCAGAGCCCGCAGGATCTGGTCTGGATCCGCGACGTCTTCCACAACCATCCAGGGCTTTACCCGAAGGTGATCGTGCACGGCCACACACCGGTGCCGCAGGCGGAGGTGATGCCGAACCGCGTCAATGTCGACACACTCGCCTGGCAGTCAGGCATGCTCAGCGCGCTCGCCGTGGACGGCGCGGACAAGCGTATCCTGACTGTGCAGAGAAAAGCGTTTTAGCGAAGCGCGGCGGTGACGCCGTAGCCGTCGACGGCCTGATGGTTGTTGGCTGCATCGGCGGAATAAATGCCGAGACCGCACAAAACGATGGCAGACAGCATGACAAAGGACAGAAGCGCTGCTTTCACGGACGTCATCTCTAGTTGAGCTTCCTGCATCTGGGCACGAGGCGGTTACCAATGGGTTGAAACCGAGAATTCGTCTCAAAGTTTCGACGATTTCGCGCTTGTAGGTCGATTCCGTATCGGCGGTGTGTCGCGCGGATCACACAGAAGGTTCATCGCGGTTGCATTGCCGTTGCATAGCGCGCGCCTTGTAGGATAGCGTTCGGCCACAAACCAAGGACGAAAGAAGTTGTCCCCGGCAGATTCCCCGCCGCGTGCCAATTATGCAACGGATAGAGCGGTTCGCCGCTACGGCGAACCGCTCTATCTTTTTATCTGACGCAATTCCGGACGGAAAACCGCTTCACACTTTTCCTGGAATTGCTGACTGCGCGCGGCCAGTCTCAGATCGTCGCCACCCAGGCGCGGGCAATGGCCAAGCCCGCGGCGTCGGCCTCGGGGCCGTTGCGTGCCATTTCGCTGTCGAGGCGATCCTGCCAGTCGGGATGGCGATCGGCAATCAGCGGCGCGAAGGATGTGCTCCAGTCCCTCACCATCGGCTGGTCGGCCTCGAAATGGAACTGGAAGCCGTAGACGGCGCGGCCGATACGGAACGCCTGGTTCTCGGCAATTTCGCTGCCGGCAAGCCGCACCGCATTTGACGGCAGCGCGAAAGTGTCGTCGTGCCATTCGAAGATGGGGAAATCCTGGGGAAGTGCGCCAAGCACCGGATCGGTTCTGGCGTCCGGCGTCAGCGATACCTTGTGCCAGCCGAATTCCGAGGCGCCGCCGATCTGGTTCTCACCGCCGAAAGAGCGGGCAACCAACTGGCTGCCCAGGCAGATACCGAGAACCGAGCGATCCTTGGCGGCGAAATCGCGGGTCAGTTCGAGCAGCACCGGGAAATACGGGTAGTCATCGTCGGCCAGCGCATTCTGGCCGCCGCCCAGCATCACCATGGCATCGTGTCCGGTCGCGTCGTCCGGCAGCGCATCGCCCTTGTAGGGCCGGCGCAGGTCGAGATCGGCGCCGGCTTCGGCGAGCGCGGCACCAACCTGGCCAAGGCCGGTGTTGTCGTAGTTCTGGACCACCAGCACCCGCATCGCAAAACCCTGCTGACATGAAATGACGCGACGAGCGATATCATGTCGCCAGCATTGCAGCCAAGATGCGTATTCGGGAGAGAGCTATGCCACTGCAGAACCGGGTCGATCCGTTCGGCGCCATCCATGCCATATCCGAGCGCGGTCTGTTCACCGGCAATCGCGGCATCATCCACGATCCTGAGACCAAGACGCTGCTGAAAAAGCGTTGGGCCTTGCCGGCCTGGATCATCTGCGTTTGCGAATTCCGCAATGTGCGGCGCGAGCCGATGGGCAGGAACCGGCCGGGCGGCAGGGCCGGCTGGACCGAGTTGTTCTTCCTCGACGAGGTGACGGCGCTGGCCGCCGGGCACCGTCCCTGTTTCTATTGCCGGCGTGAGCGAGCCACGGATTTTGTCGGGCGTTTCGGCAAAGTCTTCGGTGTAAACGAACCGCGCGCGCCAATGGTGGACAAGCGGCTGCACAAGGAGCGGCTGGCTTCCGGCGGCAAGCCACCTGATGTCACCATGGGAGAGCTTGCCGAATTGCCGGACGGAGCGATGATCGCGGATGGCGGCTCGGCCTATGCGCTGCGCGGCGGCAACGCGCTGCCCTGGTCGTTCGCAGGCTATGGCGATGCGGCGGCCTTCGACAGCCTTGCCGGCCGGTCGCTGCGCCTGCTCACACCGGCCACGACCGTTTCGGTGCTGCGGCACGGTTTTGAACCGGTGTGGCATCGTTCCGCCGAGACTTGACGCCAGGCACCGCCTCCCCCATTCCTCGGCGATGCGCGCCAATTACAAGATGCAGCGGCTGTTCGTGCCGGACGACCTCGCGGCAGGCATCGAATTCGATGCCGGCCAGCAGCAGAGCCATTATCTCACGCATGTGCTGCGGCTCGGCGAAGGCGCCGAGATCCTGGTCTTCAACGGCCGCGACGGCGAGTGGTCGGCGGCGATTGCCACCAGGTCGAAAAGGGCGGTGCGGCTGAAGGTGCTGGCCTCGCAGAGACCGCAACCGCCCCTGCCTGACCTGATCTATTGCTTTGCGCCGCTGAAACAGGGCCGGCTCGACTATCTCGTGCAGAAGGCGGTCGAGATGGGCGCCGGCATCCTGCAGCCGGTGATCACCCAGCACACGCAAGTGGCAAAACCCTCCATCGACCGGCTGCGCGCCAATGTCGTCGAGGCGGCCGAGCAATGCGGCATACTGGCGGTGCCGGAAGTGCGCGAGGCCGAGAAATTCGAGCGCCTGCTCTCCGGCTGGGACAAGGAACGCCGGCTTATCTTCTGCGACGAGGATGCCTCGACCAACAACCCGCTGCCGGCATTGCAGGCAATACCTGAGAGGAAGCTGGCGCTGCTGGTCGGGCCGGAAGGCGGCTTTTCCGATGACGAACGCAAGATGCTGCGGGCGCTCCCCTTCGTCACTGCCATCCCGCTCGGACCGCGCATCCTGCGCGCTGACACAGCAGCTGTAGCGGCGCTTGCGGTGATGCAGGCGACGGTCGGAGACTGGTAAGAAGCGTAAAGATCAATTCCTGTTGACCTGTGGCTCAGGATTTTTCGCTTGATCGGCTGCTGACATTTCGTCCATTTAGCGCCGGCGGGCTCCGAGAGCCGCAGAGGGGGCCCCATGGCGCGCGACACAACCGATTTCCGGCCAATCGAAGGCATCGACGAACTGGTCGAGCATCTGGCCGAAGGCAACAAGCCGCGCGACAAGTGGCGCATCGGGACCGAGCACGAGAAGTTCCCCTTCTATGTCGACGGCAACGCGCCGGTGCCCTATGGCGGCGAGCGCGGCATCCGCGCCATCCTCGAAGGCATGCAGCAAAAGCTCGGCTGGGACCCGATCATCGATGACGGCCGCATCATCGGCCTGGTCGAGCCGACCGGCCAGGGCGCGATCTCGCTCGAGCCGGGCGGCCAGTTCGAGCTGTCGGGCGCGCCGCTGGAAACGATCCACCAGACCTGTCGCGAGGGCAATGCGCATCTGGCGCAGGTCCGCGAGATCGCCGAGCCGATGGGCATCCGCTTTCTCGGCCTCGGCGGCAGCCCGAAATGGTCGCTGGCCGAGACGCCGAAAATGCCGAAATCGCGCTACGAAATCATGACCCGCTACATGCCCAAGGTCGGCACCAAGGGTCTCGACATGATGTATCGCACCTGCACCATCCAGGTGAACCTCGACTTCGAAAGCGAAGCCGACATGCGCCGCAAGATGCAGGTGTCGCTGAAGCTGCAGCCACTGTCGACGGCGCTGTTTGCCAACTCGCCCTTCACCGACAGCCGGCCGAACGGGCTGCAGAGCTGGCGCGGCGACATCTGGCGCGACACCGACAACCAGCGCTCGGGCCTGCTCGAATTCTGCTTCTCGCCCGAGTTCGGCTTTGCCGACTATGTCGAATGGGCGCTCGACGTGCCGATGTATTTCGTCATCCGCGACGGCCACTATCACGACATGACGCACATCACCTTCCGCCGGTTCATGGCCGGCGCTGCCCGCAATGAAGTACCAGACGGACTGCCGACCATGGGCGACTGGGCGAACCATCTGTCGACGCTGTTCCCCGACGTCAGGCTGAAGCGCTTCCTCGAAATGCGCGGCGCCGATGGCGGGCCGTGGCGCCGCATCTGCGCACTGCCGGCCTTCTGGGTCGGGCTGCTCTATGACGAGGCCGCGCTCGACGCCGCCGAGGCGCTGACTTCGAGCTGGACGTATGAAGAAACGCTGGCGATGCGCAATGCGGTGCCGGAACAAGGCATTTCCGCGCCGTTCCGCAACACGACGCTGCGTGAGATCGGCCGCGATGTAATGACGATTTCGCGCCTTGGGCTGAAAAATCGCGGCAGGAAGAACCGCGACGGCTATGACGAGACCTCGTTCCTCAACACGCTGGACGAAGTCGTGGCGCGCGGTACCACCAGTGCTGAGGAAATGCTGTCGGCCTACCACACGCGCTGGGGCGGCTCGATCGAGCCGGTGTTCATGGAATATGCGTATTAGCGTCGCGCCTTGAGCAGCGGCAAAAGCCGCTTCAATCGAACATCGAAACGAACTAGGTTCTCCCTCGAGGATTTCCCGGAGGAGAAACCGATGCCTACCTTGTTCGACATATTGGCGCAGGCGCAGAACGGCAACGGCATGCAGGCGCTTGCCCAGCAGTACGGGCTTTCCATGCAGCAGACGCAGGCGGCTGTCGCCGCTCTGCTGCCGGCCTTCTCGCAAGGGTTGCAACGCAACACCGCCGATCCCTATGGGCTAGGCGCCTTCATGACTGCGATGGCGAGCGGCCAGCACGCGAAATATTTCGAGGACGCGACCAGGGCTTTCTCACCGCAAGGCGTCAATGAGGGCAATGGCATTCTGGGTCATCTGTTCGGCTCGAAGGAGCTGTCGCGCGCGGTGGCCAGCCAGGCCGCGCAGGCGACCGGCGTCAGCCAGCAGATCCTGCAGCAGATGCTGCCGGCCATCGCTTCGATGGTGATGGGCGGATTGTTCAAGCAGACGACAAACCAGTTGACCGGGGGTCAGATGCAGGCCGCCGGTGGCTTCGGCAGCGGCAGCAATCCGCTCGGCGAGATCATCGAACAGATGATGCGGCAGGCGGGCGGCGGGGCACAGCCTGCGCCGCAGCCAGCACCCAATCCTTACGGTGAGAACCCGCTGGGCAAAGTGCTGCAGGACATGTTCGGCGGCGGCGCCCAACAGCCGCAAAGCCAGCCGCAACAGGCGCCCAACTCCTATGGCGACAATCCGCTGGGCAAGGTGCTGCAGGACATGTTCGGCGGTGGCGCGGCACAGCAACCGCAGGGCCGGCCGCAGCAGCCAACACAGCCGCAACAGACGCAGAGCCCTTACGGCGACAACCCGCTGGGCAAGATTTTTGAAGAGATGATGCGGCAAGGCGGTGGTGGCGGCTTCGGCCTGCCCGGTGGGCAGCCGGCGCCGCAGCAGCCGCAAGCACCCCAGCCGCGACAGGCACCGCAGGAGCGCGAGGCGCCGCAACCGCAGGCCAATCCGAGCGGCAGGCCACGCAATCCGTTCGACGATATTTTCGGCAAGATGTTCGAGACCGGCGCCCAGCAGCGCGACGACTATCAGAAGGGCGTGGAAACGATCTTCGACCAGTTCAAGCGGGACATGGACCGGCGGTAGTTGGCGGTAGTTGGGCGCTGACCTTCGCGGCTTCGGAGCAAGGAACGAAGCGAGCGGCGCAGACCGCACGATGACGACGGAGCTTTAAAAGAAAAGCCCGGTCCTGGAGGAGGACCGGGCCAGTGTGCAGGCTGGCCGGCGGGGAACCGGCAGGGAGTGGGGAGCCTGCTATACTCGTTGGTCGCAGCGAGCCTGAGAAAGGTTCACGGCAACCGAAACAATGCGCCCGATATCACGCTATCTGGCGGGCGAGATCTTCGATCGTATCGGCACGATCGCTCGCAATCGCACGCAGCTTCACGGTCGGATCGGCGCCGAACGGCACATCGATGGCGACATGGAGATCCGCGCGCGTCAGGCCGATATCGGCGAGTTCGGCGTCCGACATCTCGCCGAGGCGATAGAAGGCCCGGCGATTTTTCCAGGCCTGGTAGGCATTGAGAAGAGTGTTGGCCACGCGCGTCGCAACGGCCGGACGCGAGGTGATGCGCGAGGTCTCTGTGGCGAAATCAAACGTGGTCATGTCGGTCTCCTTCAGACTCGAACTGGACAAGACCAGGCGATCGGCGCTGGGGACAGCGGCCGTTCCGGTCTCGATTCACATGCCTTCATGTGGACAATGTGAATTGTTCACATGCCTTCATGTGGACAATGTGAATTTGCCACGCACCGATTGATTAATCCAACGAATGTTTCTAATCTTTAGCATCAACGCTAGTGATGGATTGGACCGATGAAAGCGCCACTCGATCTCGACCAGTTGCAGACCTTCATCTCGATTGCCGATACCGGCAGCTTCACCCGTGCGGCCGAGGAAGTGCTGCGCACGCAATCGGCGGTGTCGATGCAGATGCGCCGGCTGGAAGAGCGGATCGGCAAGCCGCTGTTCGAAAAGGACGGCCGCACCAACAGGCTGACCGAGGAAGGCGACAAGCTGCTCTCCTACGCGCGCCGCCTGCTCTATCTCAACCGCGAAACGCTGGCCGCCTTCGATGATCAGCGGCTCGAAGGCACCATCCGTATCGGCACCCCCGACGACTATGCCGACCGGTTCCTGCCCGAAATCATGGCACGCTTCACGCGCTCCAACCCACGCGTCGAGCTGACCGTCATCTGCGAGCCGACACCAGGCTTGGTCGAGCATATCAAGCGCGGCAATCTCGATCTTGCGCTGGTGACGCACAACGACACGCGCGGCCAGTCGGAAGTGGTGCGGCGCGAGCCGCTGCTATGGGTGACCTCGGCCAACCATGCCACGCACGAACAGGAAGTGCTGCCGATGGCCTTCGGCCGGCCGAACTGCATCTGGCGGCGCGCCGCCGTCGATGTGCTCGACCGGCAAAGCCGCGACTATCGAATCCTGTTCACCAGCTTCTCGGCCACCGTCATCACCGCCGCGGTGCTGTCGGGACTGGCGATCTCGGTGCTGCCGGAATGCGCGCTGCGGCCCGGCATGCGGGTGCTGGGCGAAGCCGACGGTTTTGGCGCCCTGCCCGACTGCCGCATCGGCATCATGCGCGGCCAGACCTCGCGGCCCGAAATCGTCGACGCGCTGGCCCGGCACATCTCGGAAAGCCTCGACAATATTTCCGTGCCGCTCGGCGAAGAAACGGGAAGCTTCGATTTTGCCTCGCTCGCCTTCGCCAAGATGAAGCGGAGCAAGCCGAACCAGATCCTGCCTGGCTGGTAGGAACGATCAGGCCGACGCTGCCGCTTCCGTCGTTGCGTTGGCCGACGACAGGCCGGGCAGCGCCACCAATTGCGCCGGCTCCAGCGGCGGCGACAAGAGGTAGCCCTGCAGCTGCTGGCAGCCCATGGCGACCAGCAGCGCCTTTTGCACCTCGGTCTCTACTCCCTCGGCGGTGACCTCGACCTTGAGCGCGCCGGCGAGATCGATCAGCGCCTTGACGATGGCGCCCGAATTGCCGTCGCCGTCGAGAAGCCGCACGAAGGAGCGGTCGATCTTGAGCTTGTCGATGGCATGGCGGCGCAGATAGCTCAGCGACGAATAGCCGGTGCCGAAATCGTCGAGCACAATGCCGACGCCCGACTGGCGCAAGGCTGCCAGAGCCGCTCTGGTGGTGTCGTTGTTTTCCAGGAGAACGTTTTCGGTGATCTCGAGCTGCAGGCGCTTCGGCGCCAGTCCCGTTTCGGCGAGGATCGAGGCAACCTCTTCGGCAAAGCCGGCGTCGCGCAATTGCAGCGGCGAGACATTGACGGCGAGCCACGGCAGTTTGGTCTTCACGGCGAAGCGGCAGGCTTCCAGCAGGGCCCATGCGCCGAGCTGCCCGATCATGCCGCGTTCCTCGGCGATGGCGATGAACTGCGCTGCCGGCAATGCGCCATGGACCTCATGCGCCCAGCGGATCAGCGCCTCGGCGCCGACAATGGTCTTGCCGTCGCTGGCAAAGACCGGCTGGTAGGCGAGCTTGATACCGGTGCCGCCATTCAGCGCGCTGCGCAGCTCGCTCTCGACCTTGCGCTTGCGCAGCAAAAGGTCGTCCATGTCGCCGGCGAAGACCTGGTAGCGGCCACGGCCGTTCTTCTTGGCTTCGTAGAGCGCGATGTCGGCCTTGCGCAGCAGATCGTCTGCGTCGGCATCAGGGCCTGTCGACAAGGCTATGCCGATGCTGGCGCTGATAAAGACCTGATCGTCCATCAGCTTGAACGGCTCCTGCAGTTTCTGCAGCACCCTCTCGGAAATATCCTCGGCGTTCCTTACGTCGCGGACATCGATCAGGATCACCGCGAATTCGTCGCCACCCAGTCTTGCCACCGTGTCGACGTCGCGAACCGTATGCTGAAGCCTGGCCGCCGTCTGGCGCACGAGTTCGTCGCCTGCCGGGTGACCAAGCGTGTCGTTGACATGCTTGAAGCGATCTAGATCGAGATAAAGCAGCGCGACCTTGCTTTCATTGCCGGAGGTAAGCAAGGCACGCCGCAGCCTGTCCTCGAACAGTGCCCGGTTGGGCAGGCCGGTGAGCGTGTCGTGAAAGGCGAGATATTGCGCCTGGGCCTGGCTGGTCTGCAGCGCCGATGACGCACGGCGCAGACGCCGGAGCAGAAAGGCGAGCACGCTCGCCGCAACCAGCGCGGCCAGAGCCAGGGCCGGGCTGGCCTTGCCCACCAGCGTCAGGCCAGGCCGTTCCTGGTCCCAGGCAATATAGCCGAGGATGACACCCTGTTTGTCGATAAGCGGAATGGCAGCCGAGCCAAGCGGCTGAGCCATCGGCAGGAGATGCGCCCCCGCCAGCAGATATTTCTGCGCGATCTTGCCGATCACCGCGTCGTTGATGAACTCTATGGAGACATGCAGATATTCGCTGCCGGATGCCTGGGTGACGCGATCCGAACTCGGCACCAGAGGCATGACGCTGAGTATGGCAGGCTGACCGCCAAGCGAGACCAGATCGTCGGCAACGAATTTTGCGCCGGCCTGGCTTGCGTCCTTGCTCATCATCTGGCGCAACCTGGCGATGGTCGGCCGCAAAGCGGGTTCGTCCTCGCCAAAGACGGCAGGCGACACGACCTTGCCTTCGCGCATGGCGTGGACCGGCCGGTTGGCGTTGTCCAGCACATAGACCCGGTTGTGGCCGTAATACGAGTACATCCAGACGCTGAAATTCTCGGCCATCCAGGTCTGGTTGCCGGCCTTGGCGTTTATAACGGAATCATCCCAGACGGCGACGCTTTCCTGCTCGCGCTTTACCGCGGCGATCTGGTCCTGCAGGCCGTTGGCAAGGAAAACCTTCTCCCGCTCGAGCGAGACCCGGTCGGCCTGCATGGTGGCGTAAAGGCCGAAGCCGACAACGATGGCCAGTGCAAAAACGGCAAGCGTCAGCACCGTCAGGGTGACCTGGAACGTCAACGGGCTGCGTTGTTTGCGGGCGCTCATGCGTCCTCCTTGGCCCAGAGTCAATCAGGCCAGGCTTAAGATCAAGTTATGGAATCTTGACGCGGAGCGACAACAGCCGCTCAATCGGCCGATGAGCGACGCAGAATCCGAATCACGAACCAATGCCACCGAATACACGGTGAGCGAGATTTCCGGCGCGCTGAAGCGCACGGTCGAGGATGTCTTCGGCCATGTGCGGGTGCGCGGCGAAATTTCCGGCTATCGCGGGCCGCACTCTTCCGGCCATGCCTATTTCACCCTGAAGGACGACCGCGCGCGGCTCGATGCCGTGGTCTGGAAAGGCACGATGAGCCGGCTGAAATTCCGTCCCGAAGAGGGGATGGAGGTGATCGCCACCGGCAAACTCACCACCTATCCCGGCAAATCCAACTACCAGATCGTCATCGACAATCTAGAACCCGCCGGCGCCGGGGCGCTGATGGCGCTTTTGGAAGAGCGCAAGCGGCGACTGCAGGCCGAAGGACTTTTCGATGCCGGCCGCAAGCGGCGGCTGCCGTTCATGCCGCGCACCATCGGCGTCGTCACCTCGCCGACCGGATCGGTGATCCGTGACATCATCCATCGCATCAAGGACCGCTTTCCGCTGCATGTGCTGGTCTGGCCGGTAAGAGTCCAGGGCGAGACGGCGGGGGCGGAAGTGACGGCCGCCGTCAACGGCTTCAACGCGCTGGCCTGGGATGGCGCGATTGCCCAGCCCGACCTTCTGATCGTGGCGCGCGGCGGCGGCAGCCTCGAGGACCTCTGGGGGTTCAACGATGAAGGGCTGGCGCGCGCCGTCGCCGCCTCGCGCATTCCGGTGATTTCGGCCGTCGGGCACGAGACCGACTGGACCTTGATCGACCTCGTCGCCGACATGCGCGCACCGACGCCGACAGGTGCGGCGGAGATCGCGGTGCCGGTGAAAGCGGACCTCGAAGCGACACTAGCCAGTCTTGGCGCACGGCTCAAAGCAGCTACCTTGCGCAATTTCGAACGCAAGCGGCAGGCCTCGCGTGCGGCCGCCCGCGCGCTGCCCTCGCCCGACCAGTTGCTGGCGCTGCCGCGACGGCGGCTGGACGAGGCGGCCAGCCGGCTTAGCCGGGGGCTGATGGTCTCCACCGAAAGAAAGCAAGCTCGGTTCTTCGCCGTGAAGCTCACTCCGGCAACGCTGTCGCGGCGAATTGCCGAGGCGCGACGCACCAACGACCGCAACCTTTTGCGCGCTCAAGGGGCGCTGCGCGCATTGGCGAGAGCCCGGCGCGCGGAGTTGAATCGTGCGGCGGATCAGTTGCCAAAATGTGCGAAAGCATCCCTGCAACGGCACAGGCAGCAACTGGCTTTGCTGCAAGGCCGCATTACGATCGAGCCAACGGCACGGCGGCAAACCGTGCAGAGGGATCTGCTGACAGCTTTGACGAGACGCGGCACGCAAGCGGTACTGCTCAGGCTGGAGCGACTGCGCGGCCGCATCGTCCAATCCGAGAGGCTGATGGCAACGCTGTCGCACAAGGCTGTGCTGGCCCGCGGCTTCGCGCTGGTCAAGGATGCCGACGGCGCGGTGATCAAACTGGCAGTTGATGTGGCGCCGGGCGCTGGCCTGCAGCTGGAGTTCGCCGACGGCATCGTAAATGCAGTCGCGACCGGCGACGCCGAGCGGGTGCAGGCCGTTGCCAAACCAGCGGCCACGCCGCCCGCCAGCAAACCCGCTGCAAAGCCGACGGCCAGCAAACCGAAAGAGCCGGGCAATCAGGGCTCGCTTTTTTAGAGGACCGCATGACCGGACATGACCCGCATCTTCAAACGCCGGCGGGCAAGCCGCGCGCGCGTGCTTTCGGCATTGCCTTCGAGGGCACGCCGGGCGGCTTCAACGCCATCACCGATGTGCTCGGCGTATCGGTCGGCTATGCGACGCTGATTTCCGGCGAGGGTCTGCTCAAGGTTGGCACGGGGCCGGTGCGCACCGGCGTCACCGCCATCCTGCCGCGGCCGTTGGCTGAGCTCGCCACGCCGGTGTTTGCCGGTGTCTTCAGCCAGAACGGCAATGGCGAGTTGACGGGGTCGCACATTATCGAGGAAGTCGGCGCCTTCAACCTGCCGGTCACGATCACCAACACGCATTCCTGCGGCGTTACCCGCGACGGCACGCTGCGCTGGATGCAACGCGTGCTGTCGGCGGCGCTCGACAGCGGCTGGGGCCTGCCGGTTGCGGCGGAGACCTATGATGGTTTCCTCAACGACATCAACGGTCATCACGTCGGCTTCGAACATGTCGAAGCCGCGCTCGACGGTGCCGCCGGTGGAGCGATCGAGGAAGGCAGTGTCGGCGGCGGCACCGGCATGATTGCCTTTGGCTTCAAGGCCGGCTCGGGCACGGCATCGCGCATCGTCGAGTGGCAGGGCATCAGGCATACGGTCGGCGTATTCGTGCAGGCGAATTTCGGCAAGCGGCGCAATTTCACACTGCGCGGCGCCCGCGTCGGGCCCGATCTGGTAGAGCCGGCGATGCGCGAAGGCACGCCGCGTGCCGAAAAGGGCTCGATCATCGCCATCGTCGCCACCGATGCGCCATTTCTGCCGCACCAGATGAAGCGGCTGGCAAAGCGCGTGCCGCTCGGCATCGCCATGACAGGCGGCTTCGGGTACCACAGTTCGGGCGACATTTTTCTGGCCTTCACCACCGCCAATCCGCAAGCAGCACTTGCACCATCGGGACGAACCGCAAACGTCGCTTACATCCCGGACGTCGATATCGATCCGTTCTTCGATGCGGTGGCGCAAGGCGTAGAGGAGGCGATCCTCAATGCAATGGTCGCCAATGAGGATATGAGCGGACGCGACGGCAATTTCGTGCCGGCGCTGCCGAAGGCCTGGCTGAAAGATCGATTTGGATAGAGGACAAGGCCTGGCGGCACCAGGCCTGTTGCGTCACGGTTTGGCCGCGTTGCTCTGGTCGGCCTCGGCCGCCTCTTCGAGCCGCGATGCGATCAGTTCCTGGATGTCGCCGACTTCTTCCTGGATATCTTCCAGCGGAATGCCGACCTCAGCGGCCTTGGCCGCGCACTCCTTGGCGAGGGTCTCGGCCTGCTTCTCGATCTTTACCGGCGAGTGCTGGCAGTGGACCTTTTCACCGATCCATCCGCGCAAGAACTCGATCGCATGTTCACTCATACTGCTTTTCCCTGGCGGCTATGCCGGTTGGTAACCGTAAACGTCCGCACCCGGTAAAGGATGCATGCTGCCATTCGAACCGAATCGGCTTCGCCCGGCAAGTTGATCTTGTCGGAGGTCCGAAGAGCCGAATGAAGGGAAGGGTTCAATGAGCACGTTCTGATTGTTTGATAGAGTGGTACGTTGGCCGGGATCGGCTTCGGCTCTATGCTATTGTTCTTACGATCTTTTCCTGCTGTCGACGGCCGATTTGTATCACAATAGGGATCACAACGCGTAACACATTTTCTGCTGCTTCGTGGTACACCGCCACAGCTACACGGTCGAAGCCGCCGCTATATAGTGACATCATTATGCGATGTCGACTCTATCAGCCATCCTGCTTCCTTCCGCCGCGCTGTGTCAAACGTCATCCCCGTCCAGTATGGAGATCGGATGGCCCCGGAGGGCGTATGAAGATGTTGATTTTATTGCGTTTCGTGAGCCAAAATCAGAAAGCTCTCGTCAGCGTCACCCCGCTCGACTGCCTCCGCCACACTCAGCGCCTCCGACGTCGATTCCTTGCACGTAACGCGCGGGCCGGATGAACGACAACATTGGCGCTTTGGCAGCGCGCTCCTGCTAAGGACGATGTCTCGATGCGACAAGCTCTGCCTTGCGCTGCGCCGTCTCCAGCCCGATTGAGATGAAGGCGCGCGCATGCCGGGCCAGTTCCATATTGTCGGCCCACAGATTGCGCCAGATCGCGGTCTTCCGTGAGAGGTTCTCGTCGACGATCTTCGACGAGAAGGATTCAAAGCTGAGGTCGTCCCTATAGCCGATTGCGGTCAGCGCATCGAAGATGGCGGCAAAGTCGATATTACCGGTGCCGAGGAAACCGCGATGGCTCTCGCCGATATGGACATAGCCGATCTTGTCAGCGGCATGGCGGATAGCCAGTCCGACATCGGCCTCCTCGATGTTCATGTGGAAGGTATCGAGATGCAGGAAGATGTTGTCGGAGCCGGTGTCCGCGATGAAGGCCAGGCCTTGTGAAGCGGTGTTGAGCAGATTGCTTTCGAAGCGGTTGACGATCTCCAGATTGAGCGTGACGCCGGCTGCCTTGGCCGTCTCCGCAACCTTCGCAAGTGTCCCCGCGCTGCGGTTCCACTGATCGCGCGTCGGCGCCTGCGTCTGCAAGCCGTGGCTGGTGCTGAGGATGCCGCCAATCTTCTGGCCGCCGAGATCGCGGGTGAGCGCGATCGTCTCGTTGAGGATCTCGACGCCGCGCGCGGCAACCGCCTTGTCGGCACTCGAAATGTCGCCGTCGGCCGGCAGGCCGATGCTGATCGCGACGCCGAGCTTGAGGTCGGCGATGCGCCTGGCCAACCCGCCAACGTCGACATTGGCCGGGTCAAGATAGGAGAACTCGATCAGGTCGAAGCCGGCCTCTCTGGTGTTGGCCAGCGTGCGTTCGAGGTCGCCTTGCGCCGAACTCGCCGACCAGACGAAGGAATGAATACCGATGCGCGACATGATCGTCTCCCGTTTCTGGAATTGAGCTGCGGCCGGGTTGCCCCGGCCGCATCGGCCTTGGGAGGCTTAGCGGGCTGCGGTCCAGCCCTTGTAGTCTTTCAGGTTCTCGGCCGTGATCAGCTTCGGGTCGAGCAGCACGGTCGGCTCCGCCGGCTTCTTGCCGGCAAGCAGCTCAGCCGCCATCGTCAGCGACTGGCCAGCCATCACGTAGGGATCCTGCGAAGCCGAGGCCTTGATCATCGAGGTGCCGGAAGCGAGTTCCTTCTCGATATCGGGAGCGCCATCCACTGCGGTGAAGATGAACTCCGAGCGATTGAGCTGCTTGGCCGCAAGCTGGGCGCCGATCGCCGTCGGATCGTTGATGGCAAACACCGCATCGATCTTGTCGAAGCGGGTGAGCAGCGACTGGAAGACCTTCAGGCCGCCGTCGCGCGAGCCTTCGGCATTCTGGTCGTCGGAGAGGATCTTGATGTCGGGGTGTTTTGCAAGGACGTCCTTGCAGCCCTTCACCCGCTCCAGGATCGACGACGACGCCGGGCCGTTGAGGATAACGTAGTCGCCCTTGCCGCCGGTGTGGTCGACCAGATACTGGCAGGCCTCTTCGCCGGCCTTGACGTTGTTGGTCATCACGGTGACGTCGGCGCCTGGCGCCGAGACGTCGAAGGCGGCAACGACGATGCCCGCTGCTTGCGCCTTCTTCACCGCCGGGCCGATCGCCTTGGCATCGACCGCATTGAGCATGATCACGTCGACCCCGGCGGCGATGAAGGAATCGACCTGAGAGACCTGCTTGTTGAGGTCGTAGTCGGCCGACACTGAGGTTACCTCGACCTTCGGGTTGATCTTCTTGGCTGCGTCCTCGATGCCCTTGATGGTGGCGACGAAGAAGGGGTTGCCGAGCAGGCCGACCGAGATGCCGACCTTGTTGAGGTCCTTGGCCGATGCGGGCGCGATGGCGGCGGCCGCGAGTGCGACGCCGCAGAGCAGTTTAGCGATGGTCTTCATTGCTTTCCTCCAATTGCCCCGCGCCTCTCACGGTGCGTTACACAAACCGGTCGTTTACGCCGGCGACCAAGGTCAATCACGTTCTCGCTCCTGCCTGGAGCCTGTAGCGGTCGAGGGCGACTGCCACGATGATGACCAATCCCTTGATGATGTACTGCCAGATGTCCGAGACACCGGCCAAGATAAGCCCGTTGGAGAGCACCGCTATGATCAGGCCGCCGATCAGCGTACCCCAGATCGAGCCGACGCCGCCGACGAAGCTGGTGCCGCCGAGAATGACCGCGGCAATGGCGTCGAGTTCGTAAGACTGCCCAAGCTGCAGCCCGTTGGCCGCATAGAGCCGGGCCGCTGACATGGCGCCGCCAAGGCCGGCCAGCAGGCCGGAAACGCCATAGACAAAGAGCAGCACCAGCGGCACCTTGATGCCGGTCAGCCGCGCCGCTTCGGCATTGCCGCCAACGGCATAGATCCAGGTGCCGAGCACGGTGCGCTTGAGAACCAGCCAGGACAGCACCACGATCGACAAGGCGATGATGACCAGCCACGGAATGCCGAACAGCGAACCGTTGCCGATGAAGTCGAACGGCAGGTCCGAGTTGAACACCGTGGTGTCCTGGCCGAGCAGGCGGGCGACGCCGCGCACAGCGGTCAGCGACCCCAGCGTGACGATGAAGGGCGGCAGTCTGATATAGGCGATCAGCAGCCCGTTGATGACGCCGAAGCCGAGGCCGACGAGAATGGCCGCCGGCACGCCCAGCAGTCCCCAATCGGGCACCAGCGACACCATCACCGCCACCATCGCCGAGGCGGCAAGTATCGAGCCGACGGACAGGTCGATCCCGCCGGTCAGGATGACGAAGGTCATGCCCGCTGCCAGCACGATGTTGATCGACGATTGCTGCATGACGATCAGCAAATTGGTCTGGGTGAAGAAGCGCGCGTTCATCAACTGGAAGCCGACCGCCAGCAGGATCAGGATCGGCAGCATGCCAAGGGCGGCGAAGGCGGTGCGCAACCGCCGGCTCCTGCCGACAACCTGGCCACTGATCTCGGTCGCCTTGTCGGTCATCCCTTGGCCGCTCCCGTTGCAAGTTCCATGATTGCTTCCTGGCGCAGCGGCTGGTCTTTGGACGCCGTAACCTCGCCGGCAATCGTGCCGTCGCGCATTACCAGCACGCGGTCGGCAACGCCGATCACCTCCGGCAGTTCGCTGGAGATCATCAGGATGGCGATGCCCTTTTTGGCGAGATTGTCGATCAGCCGGTAGATTTCCGACTTCGCTCCGACATCGACGCCGCGCGTCGGTTCATCCAGGATGACCACTTGCGGCTCGGTCTCGAGCAGGCGGGCAAGCAACACTTTCTGCTGGTTGCCGCCCGACAGCGAACCGGCATTGGCCTGTACCGACCTGGTGCGGATGGAGAGATCCGAAACGGCCGTGGCAGCACGTCTCTCGGCGGCTTTGAAATCGCGCAAGCCGCCGGGCCGCGCATCCCTGGCCAGCACGCCCATGCTGATGTTGTCGGATATCGACATGTCGAGAAACAGGCCGAGTTCCTTGCGGTCTTCGGTGAGATAGGCGATGCCGGCATTCAGTGCCTCGCTTGGCGAGCCGATGGTTACTGGCTTGCCGTCGAGTTCCAGCGTGCCGGCGATGCGTCTGTCGGCGCCGAAGATCAGTCGCGCGAGTTCGGTGCGGCCCGAGCCGACAAGGCCAGCCAGAGCCAGCACCTCGCCCTTGTACAGTTCGAAGGAGCAGTTCTTCAGGAGATTGCCGTCCGCCATGCCGCGCACCGACAAGGCGACCGCGCGCTTGCTGTCCGGCGGGCGATGATCCTTCCTGTAAAAAGCCGACAGGTCGCGGCCAACCATCATCGAGACGAGGCGCGAGGCGTTCAGCTCGGCGCGCTCGAGTGTGCCGACATAGCCGCTGTCGCGCAGCACGCTGACACGGTCGGCCAACTGGTAGACCTCTTCCATGCGGTGGCTGATGTAGATGATGGCGATGCCTTGCGACTTCAGCGTCGCGATGACCTCGAACAGACGGTCGGTCTCGCGCGAGGTCAGCGAGGTGGTTGGCTCGTCCATGACGATGATGCGCGCGCTGGTCGAAAGCGCGCGGGCGATTTCGACCAGCTGACGCTCGCCGAGCGACAGGCTGGAAACCTGGGCCCGTGCGGAGAAGGACACGCCGAGACGCTTGATGATCTCATTGCTGCGCCGGTAGCATTGGTCGCGGTCGACGATGCCGAAACGCCTCGGCTCATTGCCGAGGAAGATGTTCTGCGCGACCGTCAGGTTGGGCGCCAGCGACAGTTCCTGATAGATAACCGCAATGCCGTGAGCCCGCGCCTTGATCGGGTCGCCGGTGGCGACCGGCACGCCGTCAATCAGTATCTCGCCGCCGGCATCAGGCCGATAGGCGCCGGACAGCACCTTCATCAAAGTCGACTTGCCGGCACCGTTTTCACCCATCAGCGCATGGACTTCGCCGGCATGGACGGTCAGCGACACGTCCTGCAAGGCGCGGACTGGCCCGAACGTCTTCGAGATGTGCCGCATTTCCAGCACTGGCTGGCGCGTGACTTCGGCCTGAGCAGCGACGATCACCGTGCGCCTCCCGCTGCCGCGCGGGGGATGCCCTGCTCGCCGATGAGGCCACGCCATGTGTCGCGATATCGGGCAAGTCCGGTGAAGCTTGCGGCACGCACGGGCTCCGGCACTTCCGCGGCAAATTCGCGGCCGACGGTCTCGAAGGCAAGCGCCGCCGCCCCGGTGGCGCTGCCCTCCAGTGTGGCGCCTTGCAGGAAGGCCTGGCTGGGACGCAGTTGCGCCACTAGCCCGGCGAGCAGGCCGCCAGCGTTCAGTCCGCCATCGACGATCACGGTGTTGTCCGAATTGATCTGGTCGAGGCAGAGGTCGACCATCAGCGCGACGTAGAGCAGCGCCACGGCTGCGCGTTCCTCGGCGCTTGGCATGCGGCCGACCAATTTGCCGGCGCGGCCGGGCATTGGGCCGCCCGGCGCGAAGCTCGGCAGCGCCATGCTGCCGGCGTTGATCACCCGCTGCACTGCCGCCGGCGCGATCGCGCCTTGCCAGCCGTCGCTGATCGTGGCGAATTCGCGCCCGCCCATAAAGCGGATGGTCGGCACAGGGCCGCCGTCGACATCGACATTGACCAGCATGTCGCGCTGGCCATCGAGCGCGTCGAGCAGGCAATCCGGATTAAGCACGACGACCCAGGTGCCGGTCGAGACGACGGTGACCGGGCCAAGCTCCTGCCGACGATAGGCATGGAGCGCGGCATTGCTGTCATGGACACCATTGTGGATGGCGATCCGCCGCTTCGTATCGCCGAGGCGTTGCTCGCCGATAACCGAGCCCGCCCGCTCGAAAGCGGGCATCCGGTCGCGCCAGCCCTCGATGTCGACCAGCGAACTGAAGTCGCGCTTGCGCGGCGCCCATAAATGCGAGTGGCAGCCGAGATAGGACACTTCCGAGACCGCCCGGCCGCCAAACCGCCAGCTCCAGTATTGTGGATAGCCGAGGATCGATTTCGCCGCCGTGAATGCACCGGGTTGCACCGCCTGTAGCCACAGCATGTGGCGGCCGTAGTTGAAGCCGAGCGGCAATCGCGGCGAGAAGGTCTCGGTGAAATCCGGAACGAGGCGATCAATTTGCGCGGCAATATCAGCCGGCGGCTCTTGCTCGTAGTCGAGTATCGGATGCGTCAGCGCCGCCTCGTCGACCAGGGCAAAGGTGCAGCCATGGCCCGACACCATCACGCCCTCTACGCCATGGATGTCGGCGGCCTCGCTAACGGCGCGAACCGCCCAATCGTGAAGTGCTGCCTCATCAAGCACGCTGAAGCCATCTTTGCGCATCCAGTTCGGCCGGGTCCGGCGCTCGTCGACGATGCGCCCGTCCTGAGCGAAGACGAACAGCTTCGAATTGGTCTTGCCGAAATCGAGGACGGCCATCTTCACTGGACGGCTCCCGAAGCCGAGGCGATGCGCACCATGACGCCCGCGTCTTCCAGCATGCGCGCGTCGACGTCGGACAGGCCGTCATCGGTCACCAGCGTGCCGATGCGCGACAAGGGCAGCGCGATGTTACGGGCGTGGATCGACAGTTTGCGGCTGTCGGCCAGCACCACGATCTGGTCGGCACACAGGCTGAGATCGGCGATGGAGCGGACCAGCAGCGGGTGCGATTCCAGCACGCCCTCCTGGCCAAGGCCTTGGGCGCCGAGAAAGAACTTCGATGCGTAGAACGGCTCCGCCTGGGTCGGTGAATGGATGATCCCCGGCTCACGATGCAGATCGCCGCCGGCAACGGTCAGGCTGCAATGGCCGTGGTCGCTCAGATAGGCCGCGAGCGGCATCGAATTCGTATAGAGACGGATGCTGCGCTCGGCGAGCTTGACCCCGAGGTGGAAGCAGGTCGAACCGCCATGCACGATGACCGCATCGCCGTCGCGCACCATCGTGGCCGCGAGAGCGGCGATCTGCCGCTTGGCCTCGACCGCGAGGTCGCGGTTCTCGTCATAGGGCCTGGCATAGGCAACACCCGCCTGTGAAGCACCGTCGAGCGCCGAGATGCCGCCATAGACCTTCCGTGCTTCACCGGCCTCGTCGATCTTGTCGATGTCGCGCCGCACTGTCGCCGCCGACACGCCGAGCTGCTCCTGCAGTTCGCGCACCGACGCGAAGGGGCGATCCCGCAGCAACTCCACGATCTGACGCTGGCGGCCGGAGTCGCTCAATCGTTTTTCCTCCCAGGAGCCGTTTTTGCCACGGCATTTGACGTAACTTACTCAACATCTTTCCGATTGCAAGAACCTTTGATGACATTAGATCACTATTGACGTAAGTCGCTCGCATCTGCGATACACATCAACATCCCACGACGGGTATCCGAAGCTGCGAGGCTGGCGGAGCTGATAGAGGAAATGCGCCATGGCGACCTATGCGGATGCGCAGGAAATGGCTGCCTTGCGGGCGCTTTCAGCCAGCATCGGGCGCAATCCAAATCTGACCCAGGCCGCCGGCGGCAACACCTCGTTGAAAGCCGGCGACACGCTGTGGATCAAGGCTTCCGGCACATGGCTGAAGGATGCGCTCTCCGAAGATATCATGGTGCCGGTGGCGATGACGCCGCTGCTCAGGGCTGTCGAACAGCGCGACAGCGCCGCCGACCAGCCGCAGATCTTCGCCATCGAGACACTCAACGCCCGGGGCCTGCGCCCTTCGATTGAAACTACCGTTCATGCTTTGATGCCGCAGCGCGTCGTTCTGCATGTCCATTGCGTCGAAACCATTTCGCTGGCGGTACAGGCCGATTGCGAGGTGGAAGGCGCCAGACGCCTTGATGGTCTCAAATGGGTGTATGTTCCTTATTTCCGGCCAGGCCTGCCGCTTGCCCAGGGTATTGCCGAGCGGCTTCGGGCTGGGGTCGACGTGCTGATCCTTGCCAATCACGGGCTGGTCGTCGCGGCCGATACCGTCGCCGAGGCCGAAGTGCTGCTGCGCCGCGTCACGCTGCTTCTGGCGCGGCCGGCGCGCCAAGTGGCGGAACCGGATGTTGCGGCATTGGCGGCGCTGGCCGGGAAAACCGGTTACAGGCTGCCGGCGGAAATCGAGGCGCATGCGGTCGCCCTCGATCCCGAAAGCCGCCGCATGGCGTCGGGGGGCAGCCTCTACCCCGATCACGTCATCTTTCTGGGGCGGGGGGCGGTGGTGGCAAAGCCCGGTGAGGATGTGCCGCGCGTCATCGAGCGGTGCGGTACAAACCCCGTGGCGATCCTGTTTCCCGGGCTGGGCGTGCTGATGCGCGGCGATGCCAGTGCGGGCGCCGACGCCATGCAACGCTGCCTTGCCGACGTGACGGCACGCATCGACATTGCAGCGCGGCTGAACTACCTCACCGCCGCCGAGAACGATGAACTGGTCAACTGGGACGCCGAGAAGTATCGCCAGAAACTCAATGCCGCCAGCCGCTGACACGCCGCTTGCCATAGGCATCGACATCGGCACGTCCGGCGCGCGCGCGGTCGCCATGCGTCCGGATTTTTCCATTGCCGCGCGTTCCGCCGTTTCGCTCGAGTTGTTTGGCCGGAATGCCCGCGACCCTGCAGTGTGGTGGTCAGCGGTCGGCGCAGCGCTGGCGGAGCTGCTTTCGGGCATCGACCGAACAGCGGTCCGATCGATCGCTGTTGACGGCACTTCAGGTACGTTGCTGCCGGTCGACGCCGCCGGGCGGCCGCTGGCCGAGCCGCTGATGTACAACGATACGGTCGCCGACAACGCCATTCTGGTCGCGATCGCTCGCGAAGCCCCAGCGACCAGTGCCGCACTTGGGGCGACGTCCGGTCTCGCCAAGGCGCTCTGGTTCCAGCGCACGCCCGGTGTTGCCGCGGTGCTGCATCAGGCGGACTGGATCGCGGGACAATTCTCTGGTCGCTTCGATGTCAGCGACGAGAACAATGCCTTGAAAACCGGTTACGACGCCACGGCCCGCTGCTGGCCGGACTGGATTGCGGCGACCGAAATGCGCATGGAGTTGCTGCCCGGTGTCGCCAGGCCGGGCGATGTCGTCGGCAAGCTCACCGCGGATGCCGCGGATATGTTCGGCTTACCGCGCGAAATCGCCGTCGTCGCCGGAACGACCGATGGCTGCGCCTCGTTCCTGGCGACAGGTGCTGCCGCAATAGGCGACGGCGTCACCGTGCTGGGGTCGTCGTTGACCGTCAAGATCCTGTCCGACCGGCCTATCTCGGCGCCACGCTTCGGCATCTACAGCCATCGGCTTGGAGATGTCTGGCTGGCGGGCGGCGCATCGAACTCCGGCGGCAAGGTGCTGACACAACATTTCCCTCTGGCGCGCATCGTCGAGCTGAGCATGGCGATCGACCCGATGACCGAGACCGGCCTCGACTACTATCCTCTTGCCACTGCAGGCGAACGCTTTCCGATCGCCGATCCGGCACTGCCGCCGCGTCTTGTGCCGCGACCGGTGGAGGACGCCGACTATCTGAAAGCCATGTTGGAGGGTATCGCCGCGATCGAGGCGCTCGGCTATGACAGGCTCGCAGAGCTCGGCGCGCCGCGGCTGACGTCGGTCAGAAGCGTCGGCGGCGGTGCGGCGAATGCCGCCTGGACGGCGATCCGGCAGCGCAGACTTGGTGTTGATTTCCTGCCGGCGCTTTCGCACGAAGCCGCCGCCGGCACGGCGCGGCTGGCGCTGACGGGCGCAAGCGCGGCGGGGCTTCTATGAGCGCGAAAACAGTCGAACACCTCAACGGCGTCAACCAGCTGGCCGAGCGCTATGATTTTTTCCTGCTCGATCAGTTCGGCGTGCTCCATGACGGCGCCAGCCCCTATCCAGGGGCGGTGGAAGCACTGTCGGCGCTGAAGCGCGCCGGCAAGACCATTGTGCTGATCTCGAACTCCGGCAAGCGGGCGGGGCCTAACGAGAGCCGGCTGCTAAAGCTCGGCTTCCAACCGGGAAGCTGGGACCATTTTGTTTCTTCCGGCGAGGTCGCGTGGGAGTTCTTCCACGACATGGCGGTATCCGGAAAGCTACTGCCAAACACGAAATGCCTGTTGATAAGCCGCGACGATGACCGCTCGGCGATCGAAGGTCTGCCCTTCGCATTGACCAAGGACGGTGACGATGCCGGGCTGGTGCTGATTTCGGCCAGCGAGGGCGACCGCTACGATCTTGAGCACTATCGCCGGCTTCTTGCGCCGGCTGCGGTGCGGCAGGTGCCATGCTTTTGCACCAACCCTGACAAGATCATGCTAACGGCAGTGGGGCCGCGCTTCGGCGCCGGCCGGCTGGCGGATCTCTACGAGGACCTCGGTGGTAGCGTCACGCGTATCGGCAAGCCTTACCCCACTATATTCGGCGCTGCGCTAGCGGTGGCAGGCAATCCAGACCGCAGCACTGTGGTCTGCGTCGGCGACAGCGTCGAACACGACATCGCCGGCGGACTTGCTGCCGGCGTGGCCACGGTGCTGGTTCTGTCAGGAATATTGGCGGACACACCTGACCTGTTCGACCTATTAGACACGATGGACGCCTACCCGGATTACACCATGGATGGCTTCAGGTTTCGCTGATTTGATTAACCCGGCAGCGCTCGCGCCCGAATCCGGCCTCAACGCCTCGTGGCCACGAGCATTGGCCGGCTGGCTCAAGACTGCCGAACAGCGCGGATCCAGTCGAGCCGCGCGGCTGGAATGAGGCCGTAATTGTAGAAATTGACGCCGTCCACACCGGGCGCCAGCGCCGGCTTCACCTTGGCCGCGAGGATGTCGGGGCGGGCCATTTCCGGATAGAACAGCCGGTAGCCGGCGCCGAGGAATTTGTCCGCGCCCAGTGCCGCACGGCCGGCCGCCATCAGGCTGGCGACATCGCCGGCCTGCATGTCGTAGGCGCACAGGATCGCCCCGTCGCAGACCTTGCCCAGCGCTGCCAGATCGCAACCGCCAAGCCAGCCGTCTTTCAGATCGATAATGACGACCCGCGTCGTGGGATCGGCTACCTCGCGCAGTTCGGCGACCAGGCTGGTCACTGGCTCGAATCGCCACAAGAGATAGGCATGGAGCTCCGGCCACGGCGCAAAGGCGTCGAGGCCGCAGGCGGGGAAATCGGGAAAGCGCCGCTCAGGCACCGCACGCTCGCAGGTCTCGACGATCCATTGCCTGGTGAGCTTACGCGCCGCCTCGGCATCGATGCCGGCTTTTGCCGCACGGGCGACGCAGGACGGACAGAAGCACAGAGACAAAAGAAAATCGTCTTCCGGCGTCAGCCCGACACCGTCCTTCTCGTGATGGTATTCATGGGCAAAGCCCATGAAGGACGGGCTTTCAAGTTCTATCCGGTCCGGCCGATAGCTGTGCGAGATGTCGGCGATCAGCGCGCGGACATAGGCGCGCGCATCGGGATGGGACGGGCAGAGATTGTAGTAGTTGGCGTCGCCGAAGGCGTTGCGGGTGACGGCCTGCGGATGCAGCATGCCCAGGCGGGTGTTGTGCAGGCAGACCGTCCAGCACGAAACGCCTAGCCCGCCCGCGCCGCGACGGCGGATGAGCTGACCGAGCACGTCGCCGCCCTCGGTGATCACGTCAGCCACCTTGGGTTGGATGGCTAGACTTCCCCAGCGCGCAGCGGTCGGCTTGAAATAGATGGTGCCGTCCTCAGGGAAATAGGCCTTGCGGCGCGGACTGCGCGGCTGCAGGAAGCGCCCGGCATGATAGGATGTCGCCAGGCTGATCATGTTGAGCCCGGCGCGCCCGACAAGATCACGTTCGACCGTCTCCAGGCCGAGATCCTGGATGTCCCAGGGATAGGTCCACATGGACAGTTGCTGCATGGAATATCCTCTGCCTTTGGCTCACCCGTCGACCGGCTCTGCGACTTGCATTAGGCAGTCGCCCGCCTCACACATCGTGTGCAGCCGGCGCGACAGCACCAAGCCGCTTTCGGCGAAATGCAGGGCCTCCTCGGCAACATCGAGCCGCTCGAGATCGTGGTACCAGCCGGCCAATTGTCCTGAAGTGACACTGTCGCCGAGCCTGGCGGCGGGCTCGAACCAGCCGCGGCGGGTGGCATAGAGGCCCTGGCTGTGCCTGGACAGGGACAGCAGCCTTGTCGGCGCCGAAGGCTTTTCGCCAGCGCCAAGAACCGGCGCGCCGACCACACCCATTGCTATCATCAGACGGTCGAGTGCGCGGGCCGTGATCGCCATCGAATCGACCGTTGCGGTGCCACCGCCGCCGAACTCACCGCTGACGCCGACGGCGCCGGCGCGGCGCGCTGCGCCCATCGAGGTTGGCGAGGCCTGGCCGTTGTCAGCGATAAAGCCGTAGGGCATGCCGAGCGTGCGCATCAGCTCGACGCCGCGCCGGTGGCGCTCGGGATCGGCGTTGCGTTCGACCAGCGCGGTCGGCAGATGCTCCATCGACGTGCCGCCCGAATGGATATCGAAGACGACGTCGTGACGGGGGAACAGCTCCGTCTCAAGGAAATTGGCGAGCCGGCTTGTCGGCGTTCCCGAGGGGTCGCCGGGAAAGGCCCGGTTGAGATTGCCGCCGTCGAGCGGCGAGCAGCGCTTGGCGGCCATCACCGCAGGGGCGTTGGCCATCGGCATGATGGTGATGCGGCCCTTGATCCGCTTCGGATCGAGCCGGCGCGCCAGTTTTGCCAGCGACAGCTCGCCCTCATATTCGTCGCCGTGATTGCCGGCCATCAAAAGCAGTGACGGGCCGTCGCCATTGCTGATGAGGCAGATCGGCACCTTGACCTGAAAGTAGGGCGAGCGATCGATCGAGAACGGAATGCTTAGATGGCTGAGCGTCTTGCCGTCGCGGTCGAAATCGAGCGTGTGGGCGAGGCCGGTGTGCATGGTCAGACCGCCGCGACCGCGGTGATTTCGATGCGCAGATCAGGGTCGGCAAGCCGCGCCTCGACGCAGGCCCGCGCCGGCAGGCGGGCAGGATCGATCCAGGCATCGTAGATGCTGTTCATGGCCTCGAAATCACCGATCTGCGGCAGGAAGATGTTGACCGCCACCAACTTCGACTTGCTGCTGCCGGCCTCGACCAGCAGCGCCTCGACTTTGGCAAGCACGTCGCTGGTCTGGCCTTCGATGCCGGCCTTGCGATCGTTGGCCACCTGGCCGGCTATGTGAACGAGGCCGCCATAGACGACTGCCTGCGACATGCGCGAGCCGGACTGAAAATACTTGATCATATCGGATCCTTTCGACGTTCTCTTTTTGGGGGATCTGGTCAGCCGAACCAGGTGGGAAAAGCGTGGCGGACGTGGCCGGTGGCGTCGACGCCGAAGATCACGCGATAACGGTCGAGGCAGGTGCAGGGATGCGAGATGCCGAATTCGACGACGTCGCCGACGGCGATGTCGTCGCTCGGCGCAATCGACAGGAAGGAATGCTGGTCGTTGAGCTTGACCACCTCGGCGCGCGCCGCCGGCATCGGCAGCGGCTTGCGGGCACGAAAGACGGTGAGCGGCGTTGGAAAGCCCTGGTCGAACGACACGTCGCGCATGCCCATGCCGCAGATGGCAAGGCCCGGCTCCGGCCGCGACAGCACTTCGGCCCACAGGCGTAGCGCAGGGCGAAAGGAATGCCGCGCCGAAGCGCTGATGCCGCCTATGGCAAAACCCTTGCGGGCATCGAGGGCGCCGAGCGAACGGTCATAGGTGCCGTGGTCGTGGAAGAAGATGGCGCCGCTGCGCAGCACCAGCGTTGCGTTGCCGTCGCTGGAAACGAGGGGTGCAAGCGCCGCGACCGCCTGGTCGAAGAAGGCGGAGCCGCCGGCTGTGACGATCAGCGGTGCGTCGCCGCCGACGCGGGCACGCAGCCGCAGGAACATGTCGGCGGTCATTGCCAGCAGGCCGGATATCACCTCATCGGTGCGACCGGGCTCGGGTTGCGCCGCCGCCCCTTCATAGGTCGCAACGCCGGCGATCAGCAGCCGCCCGCCGGCAGCCGTGATCGCATCGGCGATGGCCTCGGCTTGCGCGGTGGTGCGGGCGCCCGCCCTGCCCGCACCAAGTTCGACCAGCACGCGCAGCAGCGGCAGCGCCGCATTGGCGCGCCAGGCCTCGGCAAGCGCGTTCACGGCGTCGACCGAGTCGGCAAAGACATAGACCTCGGCATCCGGCCAGGCACCAGCAAGCACCGCCAGCCGGTTGGCGCCGCCGGCTCCGCCAACCTCATTGGCGATGATCAGCCGTGTCAAGCCGGCCTTCAGCATCACTGTCGCTTGCCTGATGTCGGCGACCGTCGTGCCCCATGCGCCGGCCTCGACCAGCGACCGGGCAAGGTCGGGCGCCATCGGCGTCTTGGCATGCGGAGCGATCTCAACATTGTGTTCGCGCGCATAGCGCAGGAACAGGTCGCGATTGGCGGAGAAGGCCGCCTCGTCGAGGGTCAGCACCGGAAGCGCCATGCGTCCATCGGCGGGATGCCAGTGCTCGGCCGCGACAAGGCTGCTGTCAAGCCCGGTTGTGCCGGGAGGCACGCCGCGGATGCGGTCGTCGAGCTGAAAATTTTCGTGCACCGAAAGGGCTGGAACCGGTGAGTTTTCAGTCATCCGATGCTAACCCTTTCACCGTCGCAGAACGAAGCCAGAATCGATCGCCGGTCACAGCCTGAGAGAGATACGTGCCAGAACCTTACGCCGGACCGATCATCGACGCCCATCATCATCTTTGGGATCTCAGACTGGGACGGCATCCCTGGCTCGCCGCCACGGCCAGCGAGCGCGGCGGCCTCGGCGAGCTTGGCCCCTTGCGGCGGAACTATCTGCCCGGGGATTATGCGCGCGATGCCATAGGGCATAATGTCATCGCCACCGTCCATGTCGAAGCCGGCTGGGCGAGTGGCGACTGCATCGGAGAAACGCGCTGGCTTGAAACACTCGACAAATCGCGCGGCGTCGCCGCCCGCTATGTCGTTCACGTGCCGCTCGCCGATCGCCAGGCGCCGGCGCTGATCGAAGCGCAAGCCGCGTTCGAGCGTGTCGCCGGCGTGCGCGACATATTGAGCTGGGATCCCGACCCTGCCCGCCGTTTTGCGGCCCGTGACGGCATCATGGACGATCCGGCCTGGCGCGCCGGGCTTGCCTTGCTTGGCCAGCATCGGCTGGCCTTCGACATGATGGTGTTTCCGCGCCAGCTCGCCGACGCGGGGCTGCTTGCCAGGGCCTTCCCCGATCAGCAATTCGTGCTCAACCATTGCGGTAGCCCGATCGACCGCGACGCCGATGGCATGCAGGTGTGGCGCGACGGGCTGCGGCTTCTGTCGCAATGCGACAACGTCGCCATCAAAATATCGGATCTGGTCGCCTACGATCATGACTGGACGCTCGACAGCCTGAAGCCCGTCGTCCTGCATTGCATCGATTGTTTCGGCACCGGTCGCGCCATGTTCGGCAGCGACTTTCCGGTCGCCGGCCTGCATGCCTCGTTCGATGACATATATGACGGCTTCAAAACCATCACAGCGGACTTTTCCGCCGACGAGCAGACGGCGCTGTTCTTCGGCAACGCAAGGCGCATCTATCGGCTCGACGATGTGTCATCGGCGCGCCTGCTCCCGGCCTGAGAGCAGCAGCAGGCCGAGGATCAGCGAGCCGAACAGGATGCTGCGCCAGCCGGGCGATGCGTTGACGACGGTGATCAGCGCGGTGATGGTGACCAGCAGGATGGCGCCGGGGATGGTGCCGGCATAGGTGCCAAGCCCGCCGAGGATCGAGGTGCCACCGAGGACCACGGCGGCAATCGAGGCGAGCAGATAGGGATCGCCGATGCCGACATAGCCCTGTCCGTTCATGCCCAACACGAGCACGCCGGCAAGTCCCGAGCAGAAGCCGCTGATGCCGTAGACCGCAAGCGTCGTGGACGTGACCGGAACACCGGACAGCGCCGCGGCAAGCGGGTTGGCGCCCATGGCAAAAATCCGGGCGCCGAGCGATGTCGCATGCATCGTGGTCAGCACGATCACCGAGACGACCACCCACAACAATACGCCAGCGGGAATGCCGGCCGGCCGGCCATTGCCGAGCCAGTGGACCAGCGGGTTCTCGGCGGTCACGGCGCTGCCGCCGGCGATGATGATCAACAGACCCTGCAAGAATGTCGCCATGGCCAATGTCATGATCATCGGGTGGACGCGCAGCAAAGCGACGCCGAGCCCGTTGACCAGGCCGATTGCCGTAGTCAGCACCAGAACGGCAAGAATGGCGGTGATGCCGGTCGGATCCACCTGCCACGACAGCAGCGGCAGGCTGACGGCGCTGACCGTGACGATGGCCGCGACGGAAAGGTCGATGCCGCCGGCGATCACCACAAAAGTCTGGCCCGCGGCAACCAGGCCGATGACGGCGCCGAGCTCCACCAGATAGCGCAGATGGCCATAAGCGCCGAAGCCGCGCGAAACGAAGCTCGCCACGATCCAGACCGCGGCAACGATGGCAACGGTGAGAAACGGCCGGCTGCGCAGGACCGTCAGGGCGCGTTTGCCGCCCGCGCTGTCATTCCATGCTGTCATTGCTGTGCCTTGCGGAATTGCGGGATGGCGACCGCGCCGATGATGATCAGGCCCTGGGCCACATATTGTGCGACCGGCGTGAAGCCGAGGAAGAACATGACGCTGATCATCAGGCTGAGCAGCAGGCTGCCGGCAAGCGCGCCGCGCATCGTGCCCTGGCCGCCGAGGAAGCCGATGCCGCCGAGCACCGCAGCGGCAATCGAGTTCAGGGTAAAGGCGGCGCCGATGACCGGGTCGCCCGAACCGGTCTGTGCGGCGACGAACAAGCCGGCGCCGGTGGAGAGCAGACCGCTGATCGCATAGGCCGCAATGCGCGCGCCGTCGACCGGCACGCCGGAGCGATAGGCGCCGACCGGATTCTCGCCGGCGGCATAGAGGCTCAAGCCAAGCGGCGTGGCGAGATAGAGCTTCCACAGGAGAACGATGAGCACCAGCAGCACGAATGCCGCCGGTGTGTTGCCGGCAAGCAGGTCGGACAGCCACGCCGGGATTGCGCCGCCGGGCCGCGGCAGGATCAGCAGTGCGGCGCCGCCGATGATGAACGACCCGGCAAGCGTCACCACGATGGCCGGCAGCCGAAGCCGTACCACGATGAAGCCGGTCGCCGCCCCGATGCCGAGGCCCGTCAGCGCCACCGCGGCAGTGCCCCCGGCGACGCCCAGCGGCCCGGCCATCGTCGTCGCGGCGATGACCGCGCCCAAGCTGACCGTCGCGCCGATGGCCAGGCTGATGCCGCCGGTGAGCATCAGGATCGCCTGCGCCATCGCGACCAGAGCCAATGGAAACCAGCTCTGCGTGAATTTGGCGAAGCCGGACGCCGTGAACAGACCCGGAAAGAGGACGCCATAGGCGATGAGAAACACTAGGACGACGGCAAACAGGCTGCGCACGCCGACATTGCGACGCAGTTGCACCGGCCAGTAGAGCGCGCCGGTCTGCCGGGCGGAGGAAGATGTGTTCATGCCGCAACCTTCCGCTGTTCGGCGCCCATCGCCGCGGAGACGATGGCTTCCTCGCTCAGCGCTCCACGCGCCAGCATGGCGACGATGCGGCCTTCGCGGACGATGGCTACACGGTCGCAAAGGTGCACGAGTTCGGGCGTGTCGGAACTGAGCAGCACGACCGCCTTGCCGGCGGCGGCGAAATTGCGAAGCATCATGTAGATCTCACGCTTGGTTTCGACGTCGACGCCGCGCGTCGGATCGTTGAGCAGAAGCACCAACGGGTCGTGCGGCATCCATTTCGCCAGCGCCACCTTCTGCTGGTTGCCGCCCGATAGAGCCTGCGCCGCCCGGCCGAGGTGACCCTTGATGCCGAGTTGGGCGGCAAGGCTTTTGGCCGTCTCGCGCTCTGCGCGGCGGCTGCGCAGCTTCAGCGCCGGCAGCCTGGCAAAGGCGGGCAGCATCATGTTGGTGATGATGGGATGGATCAGGTGCAGGCCCTCGCGCTTGCGATCCGCGGGCACATAGGCCAGCCCCAGCGCGTTGGCTTTCGGCACGCCGCCGGGCAGGCCGGAGGCGCCGTTGACGGTCGCCGACGCCGTCCGTGCCGGAATGGCGCCGTAGAGACCGAGCAGCAGATCTTCCTGCCCTTGCCCGACCAGGCCGCCAATGCCAAGCACTTCGCCCGTTTTGATATCCAGATCGACGTCGCGCATCAGGCCGCCCGAAAGATTTCGGACGGAGATAGCGTCGGCAAGCAAACTGGAAGGCTGCCATTGCGGAAAAAGATCACCGGGATCGCGGCCGACCATCAGCCGAACCAACCCGGCGGCGTCGGTGCCTTCCAGGGTGCGGTCGGCCGTGCAGGTGCCGTCCTTCAGCACGGTGACGTGCTGGCACAGCGCCATGACTTCGTTCAGTCGGTGCGAGATGTAGAGAATGGCGATGCCTTCGCCGCGCAACCGCTGCAGCAGATCGGTGAGGATTTTGGTTTCGGTTGCCGATAGCGACGATGTCGGTTCGTCGAGAATGAGCACGCGCGGCCGGCGGTAGAGCGCCTTGGCGATCTCCACCATTTGGCGGCGGCCGAGCGACAGATTCCCGACCGGCGTCGACAGCGGCTCGTGCAGCCCGACAAGTTCGCATGCGGCCCTCGCCCGCGCAGCGAGTTCGCGGTAGTCGATCAGGCCGAACCGTTTGGGATAGGCGCCGAGACCAACATTTTCGGCGATGGAAAGACTGGCCGTCAGGCTGAGTTCCTGCTGGACGACGGCGATGCCGGCCTGCCGCGCAACAGCTGGCGTCATGCGTGAGACCGCGCGTCCATCGACCTCGATCGTCCCGCCATCCGGTCTCAAGGCGCCGGACAAAAGGTTGATCAAGGTCGACTTTCCGGCGCCGTTCTCGCCGAGCAGCGCATGCACGCGGCCCGGCTGGAGAGCGATTGAAACGTCGCGCAGGACGGGGTTGCCGAAGAAAGACTTCGACACCCCGCGCGCCGCGAGCAGCGGAGCCATGGTTGTCAACGCTACAACCCTTCAGGCTTATTTCTGAGCCAGCAGCTTCTTGAACAGCTCCTCATCGTAAGGAGAAAAGATGTAGCCGTCAGCCGGGAAGTCCTTGGCCCGGGCGAGGTATTCGTCGATGTTGGAATTGTCGATCACCGGCAGCGGAATCTTGACGAAAGCCGGCACATCCTTGCCTTCCAGCGCCTGAACGGCGGTGTAGGTGGCGAAGGCGCCGAGCCAGTTCGGCTGCATCGTCGCCCAGCTCTTCAAGCCCTTTTCTTTCCAGAGTTCCAAAAACTGCCGGGCGTTCTCACCGGTGATCGGCACCTGTTCACGGCCCTGCTTGTCGAGGGCCAGCACGGCGCCTGCCGACAGAGCGCCGCCGAGCGACAGGATGCCGTCGATCTCGGGGTTGGCGAAGAGCAGGCTGGTGACGGCTTCCTGTGCCGGCGCGACGTTGTAGGGCGTGTTGGTCTCGGCAAGCACCGTCACGTCGGGATGGGCCTTGAGCTCAGCGTCGGCGCCTTTGCGCCTGTCATCGCTGACCGAAACCCCGGCGGGGCCATTGAGGATCAGGATCTTGCCCTTGCCGCCGATGGCGTCGATCAGGAACTTGGCGGCCTGGTCGCCCCATTGCGAAGAATCGGTGTTGACCTTGGCGGTGACCTTGTCGGTGTCGACGAGGCTGTCGAAGTTGATGATGGCGATGCCCTTGGCGCAGGCGTCGGCCAGAACGCGTGCCGGTGCGGTCGACGAACCGGCGATCAGGATGATGGCGTCGACATCGGAATCGATCATCGACTGAATCTGCTGGATCTGGACGTTGGCATCGCCCTGAGCGTCGGTGACGACGAGCTTGTCGACCAGTCCCTGCTTCTTCAGGGTCTCGACTTCGGCTTCGATCGTGCCTTGGGTCTGCTTCATCCAGGTCGGCACGGAATAGATGTTGGCCCAGCCGATCGTGTACGGCGCCTTGCGGTCGCCCTTGATGCAGTTGGCGGCAGCATTGGCCTGCGAGGCGACGCCAAAGCTCAGCACGAGACCGAGGCAAAGCGCGCTGGCGGATGCGAAAAACGGTGATTTCATCATGACTGTTCCCTTCAGAGGTTGTGGCCTCGACGTGCAGAACAAGGGCGAGGAAACCCGTCGGTCGCCGGGTCTTGGAAACCGTGTGTCCTCTCGGGATTTGTCTGCGTCCGGCTCGTTAGTTTGTCTGGTATTTCAGACAATGTGTCTGTATATCGGACAAATTGGATGCTAGACCGAGCCTTGACATCTTTCAAGCGCCTTGAGACGAGAACCGAAATGATTTTGGCGGATGGTCATGAGCGACGGCACTAACGATGCGATCGGGAAGGAAGCCGGCGCGGAGCCGCGCAACGGCGAACGACGACGCGGCATTGACCGCGTCATCATGCTGCTCGAGGCGTTGCTGCGGCACCGCGCGCCAATGCGCGTCGGCGACATCGCCAAGATGATCGGCGCGCCGCGTTCGACCACCTACGAGATCGTCAACAGCCTGCTCGACGCCGAAATGCTCGAAAACGTCGGCGGTGAAGGTTACGTCTATTTCGGACGCGCCATGCATCTGTTCGGCTGGGCCTACTCACATCACAACGCCCATTACCGTCGCATCATCGAGACCTTGGATAAGTTGGCCGCCGAGACAGGCGAGACGGTCCAGCTATGCGGCCTGCGTGGCAACAAATACGTCGTTCTGGACTGCCGAGATTCGCCGGGCCCGTTCCGGATCTCAAGCGATGTCGGGGTCGAGGTGCCGATCCCATGGACGGCATCCGGACGGCTGCTCCTCGGCCATATGAACGAGCAAGAGTTGAGGGACTTCATCCCATCTGGCGACTACAAGCTTCCCGACGGCCGCATCATTGCACCAGCCGAATTCTTTGCCGATGTTGCCCTGGCCCACCGGCAGGGTTTCAGCGAGACCGCCGCTCTGGCGGACCGCTTCACCTGGTGCATGGCAGCGCCCATCCACGACGGCCACGGCGCCATCAAAAGGACCTTGTGTCTGGTGTTACCCGTCGACACGCCGGAGCCACGGCGCGACGAACTGCTTGCCTTGCTGCGCGAGCGCGCCCGTGGACTGTCTCTGGCGGGAGGCTGACGATCAGCCGTCGTGCCCTCTGGTTGAAGCCTCTTAAAGGCACATGGATTCCGCTCTTCCCCATCGGTTCCATTTAGGTTCGGGACCTTAGTCCCATAGTCGGTGGATAAGGTCCGAACCAGGGAACACGCAACCGGAAGCCACATTAGGAGAAGACCGTCGATCAAAGTCCCTTCATCGCCGGTTGAGGATCCCGCCGCTCTTACTGTCGAGAGCGCGGCGGGATCCTTACGCGCGGAGCGAGCACATGAGATTTGTCGAAATTTTCACAGATGTGCTTACGGCCCTGCTTCTCGCTTTATTCGTGTGCGGGATATTCGCTGTTTTCGGAGGCCATCTGGTTCCTCCACGCTACGCAAAGATGGTGTTGCTGCCGGACCTCGATAAGATGACGACTGCATCATCTACACCCAGCTTGCCCGATTCCATCGACTTGCAAGTTCAAAAGCGCCCAGAGGTGCAAAGGTCTGCCGGCGTGACACAGCGCGCAGTCGGTCTGGAGCCGCCAGTGCCATCCAGCAAGCGGTAAGAATCAGCGGAGGTTTCCCCAGCTATCAGAGAGCGCCGGCGATTATTGACAGACCCGGCTCTTGAAATTGGCTGAAATCGCCGCTCCACATTTCCGCATCTGTTTGAATTGTGTTTATCAACTAGTGCGAACGCTATGGCGAAGCAGGTTGAGTTGGCGGCGTTCCTGGCTGATCCCCGCCAGTGCTTGATCGCGGCGTGGGATCCTTGTCGAGCTTGGGATTTCGGTCCACCGGTTCGCCATTCACATCATCGGCCTTGGAGTTTGCGGGGTCCGTTTGGCCAGGATTTGGGCTGTAAGTATCTGGCGATGGAACCCGGCTGTTTTGTTGTGTCGCCGGTGTCTTAGCCTGCTCGCCATAGATTTCAGCGATCCCCCAGGCAACGAGCGCCAAGACAAGGCCTGCCAAGAGCACGCCAAGGACCGGTCGCCCCAAGCCACCCTGCCTGGCCCGCTTTTCCGGAATGTTTCTGCTCATGATCGCAACCTTGGGCTAAGAGGAGTGGCCCGCGCTCCAGGAGCGAAGACGCGGGCAGTCAAGAGCTCCGGCAGTCGGCCATGCGGCGAACAGGGAACTCGCTGCACATACCGAACTCGCTGGCGCTGTTGATGTTCCCACGGAATCCAAACAGCGCGCCGCCGGGAGCCGGACTGGCAATTTGGGTTGGAGTGGCTGGAACGAGCCAGCTCAAGGTCAACGAGCGGCGGTGTGCGTAAGCGGGCATTGCGAGCCAGACTGGAACTTTGCCGAATCTGCCGCGTTGCCGACCATGGCCGCCAGCGGCAGGAGCATCATCATGAACGTCGAACGTAACCCGGCCGAAGACAGAGGCGATATTCAGTCTGGGGTGACAGAGGACAAGACGCCGGGATTCGACCCGGCGGCGGCGCCTATGGAAACCGATGCCGAAGCAGCAGACACCTGCGCCGTGCCGGTTCCCGCAGCGACGGGCACGCCGGCTTTCGCTAATCAAGCAAGCTTCGCCAATGCGATGCGGCGGCCGGACGACGAGCGAGCCCCGGCCCCGAGTAAAAACGGCCCGGTGCTGGCCATTGTCGCGCTTGTCGTCGTTGCCGCCGTCGTGTTCGTTGTCGCCGCGATGCTGGCGCGATAGCAGATCCTGCGCTTGCGCCAAACCTCTGCCCTGCGAAGCGATCAGGGATGCGGTCGTGGCAGCAGGCGATCAGCGGCTGGAAAAACAAGCTGCAGGTTGCAGCGGCGCATGGCACGCCGGCCGGCACCCTGGCCGAGCAGCATTGCGGCATGGCCGAACCCGGCTCGGCCGCCAAGGGTTGAGGCCGGATGCTCGTTGGAAGCGGGAACATTTCACATCAAGCCAAGTTCGGGCTCGCAGGGCTTGTCGTCAAGGAACAGCACATGAAGGCCCTCACATGGCACGGCAAAGGCGACATAGGTTGCGAACAGGTGGCCGATCCGACGATCCAGGATGAACGCGACATCGCTGCAGAAAGTTCAGAACGGCGATATCGACCCGTCATTCCATCGCGCTGGCCTCAAGGCCGGGCCCGAACTTACAAAACCTTCCGCGACAAGGAGGACGGCTGCATCAAAGTCGTGATGCGCCCGCGCGGCTGACCGTTCTGTCCAATGGCCCGACTTTGTTGTCCGGCCGTCTGCATGCTGAAAAGGCGAGAGTTGAAAATGGCCAAGGACAAACCCGTATCGACAAACCCGGCCGCGACACCTCCGGTCAGATCGCCTGAGGCCGCCGGTTTGCCACATCCCCGTCGCGATGCTGAAGACAGCGATTCCGGCGCCAAGCCGACGGCACCCAAGACCGCTGGCGCCCAGCAAGCGTCCAGATCGCCACTCGACAGCCGCATTGCAAATCGCAATGCCGGCCGTCCTCGTCAGGCAGGCACGACGCCTCGGCCGACCGACGAACCGCTGGAGTAAAATGAAACCTAAGCTGCGGCGCGGGTATCCGCACCGCGGTGTGTGTGCGCAGTCAGGGTCTTCCTGCCCTGCCGACAGGGCCATACAGGTCTTGATCTCTCGTGGATCGTCGGGATCGGCAATCAATACTTTAGCGGGAAATTCGATGGTACCGTTGGCTGGGATCGAACCAGCGACCTCCGGATCCACAATCCGGCGCTCTAACCATCTGAGCTACAACGGCACGTTCGCCTGAGCCAGATCGTGGTGAAAATTCATTCTCCGAGATCCGCTCTGTCGTTCGGCGATGCGTCCAATACGGTCTATCAGAGACTAATTCAAGGCCTTTGATAAGGCAAAGCCGGTTCTGCCAACAGGCGCCGGTTTTCTTCGGCAAAAGAAAAAGGCCGGCGGGAGGAGGTGCCGGCCTTTTCCTGTTACGAGCCAGCGGGAGGAGGTGCTGGCTGGTCACCCCGGAGAGCAGAGGGAGGAGGTTCCACTCGCCGGGTATTCATTTGGACAACTCTATCGCACACCTATTTGTCTGACGAAATGCGACGTTTTGATGCATCGCAGAGTTGTGCGCAATTATTAGGCGGCCTTGATGTCCTTCAGGGCCTTCTCGAAAGCGGTCTTGACCGGCTTGGAGACGTCTTCGGCAGCCTTCGAAGCAACAGCCTGGAAGTCCTTGGCCTGCTCGACGGTGGTCTCGACGCGCTTGCGCAGGAAGGCGGTCTGCAGTTCGACCACTTCCGACAGCGACTTGGCGCCGATGAGGGCCTCGAGATGCGAGAAGCCGGCTTCGGCATTGGCGCGCAGAGCGGCGATGGTCTTGAGCGACAGGTCGCTGGAAACGGTCTTGGCAGTCTCGAAGGTCGATTCCAGGACTTTCTGGGTCTCTTCGGCGCCGGTCTTCAGCTTAGAGTAGGCTTCCTTCGACTGCTCGACCCCCTTTTCGGCGAAAGCGCGGATCTGGTCGGTTGCCTTGGAAGCGTCGAAGCTCGGGAATTCGACGTTTTCGATGGTCTCAGCGGTCTTGGCCTTGGTCATTTTCCATCCTTTCGGGGTAGCGGCTTTGACAAAAAGCCGTCTCGTTCATGTATGATGGCAATATAGCGGTTTTTTTGTGCGATGCAATATCTTTGTTGCAGTGCACCATAAATTTCTTCCCATGCGTCACCCAAGAGGTTATCCAGGGACATTCCGAGAGCTGTTAACCAAGTGGCCAGAGATTCCACCTGCTTCCCGCCATGGCTTGTGGACCTTCGCCGCGCGGGCTTTTATTAACAAAGCGTTAACTGCAAATTGCCCGCCTTGTAGGTTCGCCAAGAGGGGTTCGCCAAGAGGTTTCACCGAAAGGGTCCGCCAAGCGCATGCCTTCCGAGAACTACTCTTTCCTCGATGTCGCCGTGCTTGATGCGGTTCGCCAGCGCTTCGCCGCCGGCGACGCGATCGCGATTCTGTCGGCCGACCTCGAACAGGTGATCTGGGCCAACGGCCCGGGCGCTGCGGTGTTCGGCTATCCCGATATCGAGGCCATCATCGGCGCCTCGGCTCAGCTGCCGCTGATCGCCAGGCGCCAGATCATGGCGACCGCGGGCTTCCCGCAGATCGGCAGCGACCGCGCCATTACGGTACGGCTGGCGACCGGCATCACCAGCCGCGCCGTCGGCTTCCTGGCCAGTGCGGTGACTATGCCGGACGGCGAAAGCGCCATCATGCTGGTGGTGCCGGCAGCGCAGGCCGGCTCGCGCAGTGCTGCCGACATTGGGACCCGCGCCATCAGCGGCTTTACCGAAGACGGCCATTTCATCGCCTTTGTCGACGCCGCCGGCACTGTCGAGGCGGCTTCGGATGGCTTTGGCGCGCTCGCCATCCGGCCTGAGACGCTGGCCGCGCTTGTCGCCGACGTGGCGAGCCAGGACGACCGCATCGTCAAGCGGCTGGTCCCCGGCGGCGCCACGTCCTATCCGGCCGGCTTCGCGCGCCTGACCGAGTCCAGGCATCTGCTGGTGGTCATCGACGAGGATCAGCTCGGTGAGGAAAATCCTGTCGGCGAGCTGGATGCCGAACCTGCTGCAGCGCAGGTCGACGATGGCCCGGCGCAAGCCGCCGCGGAGAACGCGGTAACGGTGGATGCGGTGGCTGACCACCCCACCGCAAGCGGGAATCAGGGCGCCCCACTCGCGGCCGCGCCTGATGTCGGGGAGACAGGTCCGGCTGCCACCGAGCATGATGCTTCGGCGTCAACCGATACAAAGGCGGACCATCGCGAGCAGACGACCGGCCGCGAGCAGGCGGCGAATGACAGCGCGCCGGCGCAACATGATCATTGGTACTTCCATGCCGGCGAAGAGCCGCAGGCGGGCGAGCCGGACAGCCCGGCGCAGGCCGAGCCGGACTCTGTTTCCCCGGCCGAGAGTGCGCAGTTGGACAGCAGTGCCGCTGCGCCCGCCCTGCCGTCCGACGCAGCCCCACCGGCTGCGCCTCCCGCCAAACGTGAGGTCGACCGCTCGGCGCCGCCGCTGCGCTTCGTCTGGCGCACCGACGCCGAGGGCAAGTTCAGCGCGCTGTCGCCGGAATTCGGCGACATTGTCGGCAAAGCCGCCGCCGACGTGATCGGCCGCCGCTTCAAGGACGTCGCGACAATTTTCGGCCTCGACGCCTCGGGCGAGATCGCGGGCCTGCTTGAACGGCGCGACACCTGGTCGGGCCGCTCGGTACTGTGGCCGGTTGCCGGCTCCGACCTGAAGATACCGGTCGATCTGGCAGCACTGCCTGTCTATGGCCGCAGCCGCGCCTTCGAAGGTTTTCGTGGTTTCGGCGTCGCCCGCGCCGGCGATGCGGTGGTCGATCCGGAAGCAATCGGCATGGCGCTGGTCCCCAATGGCGCGCCAGCGGCAGCAGCCGAGCCGGCCCCGGAACAGCCCGTGGCGGAAGCTCCCAAGGCGGCCGATCCGTTCGAGGGCGAAGTGCCGGCACTGACCATCGTGCCGAAGCAGGAACGTCGTTTTGCCGACAAGGTCATCCGGCTGGCCGAGCATCGGCAGCCCGCCAACGACAAGCAGCCGACAAGCGAGAGGGGCCTGTCGACGCTGGAGCGCAGCGCTTTCCGCGAAATCGGCGAGCGGCTGAAGAAGGACAATCCCCCGCCGGAGCAGCCGGAGACTGCCAAGCAGGCCGAACCGGCCAATCCGGATCAGGTAACGCCAGACCAGGCCAAGGCAGATGAGCCCAAGCCGGATCATGTCGAGGCGGACCAGCCTGAAACAGCCGCGCCAGCCCGACAACCCGCCGAGGTCTCGAGTCCGGACGAAGCCGGCCCGGCTGCCGTGGCTGAACCATCGGCAGCCGCACCCGAAAGCGAAACGGCTGAGGCCGAACCGCCGGAAAGCGATGCCGAGGACGAAAAGGACCTGACGCGGCTTGACGGCGAGCAGCCGGACGACGGCCTTGCGGACAGCGAAGCAGGCGAGGCGAAGGCGCCGACAGTGTCGCGCTCCCTGCTCGACTATGCCGATCCCGAACCAGGGTCCGTCACCGAAGACAGTACGGAAGCAACGTCGTCCAACGACGAACTTGCGCCGGCTTCCGAACCGGATGATACGCAAGCCCAAGAGATCGTCGAGGCCGCAGAGCCACAGCCGGTTGTTGCCGAGACGCCGGCCAATGCCGGTGAAGACGACAGCATGACGTCGGCCGACTTCCGCGATGCCGAGGACAATGAGGATTGGGCGCCGTCCGACGAGGCGACCGATTCCGCCGTGGAAGACGGGGACAAGGCCGGCGATGCGGACACAGTGCCGGCAGAACCACAGCGCCTGAAAGTGCCGCCGCTCAAGCTTGAGGGGTTCATGCCTTCGGCATTCTCGGCCGGAGATGAACACAAGGCCCCTGACACGTCGATCCTCGGCAAGCTGCCGGTGCCGCTGCTCATCCATTCGGGCGACGAGCTTCATTACGCCAATGAGGAATTCCTCGGCCTGACCGGCTATGACACGCTTGAGGACCTGAGCGACGCCGGCGGGCTCGACGCGCTGTTTGCCGATCCCTATTCAGAAATGGCCGGCGAAAGCGACCACACACTCAAACTGAAGACGCGCGAGGGCCAGGAATTTCCGATCGAAGCCATTTTGCGTTCGGTGCCGTGGCGCGCCGGCAAGGCGCTGATGCTGGTGGTGCGACGTACCGGCGATAACGAGCCGCCGATGGTTGCGCATCTCGCAGCCGAGGAGCAGACGCAGCCCGATGTCTCCGAACTCAAAGCGCGCATTGCCGAGATGCGCACCATCATCGACACCGCGACCGATGGTGTGGTGTTGATCGGCCGCGACGGCGACATCCGCTCGATCAGCCGGCCGGCCGAGGCGCTGTTCGGCTTCGACAGCGACGACGTCACCGGTAAACCGTTCGCCTCGCTGTTTGCCATCGAAAGCCAGCGCGCGGCGCGCGACTATCTGAACGGCCTGTCCGAGCCCGGCGTGGCGAGTGTGATGAACGATGGCCGCGAGGTGATCGGGCGCGAGGCGCAAGGGCGCTTCATCCCGCTGTTCATGACCATCGGCAGGCTGCCCAATGACAGCGGCTTCTGCGCCGTGGTGCGCGACATCACGCAGTGGAAGCGGGCCGAAGAGGATCTGACCCAGGCGCGCGCGGTGGCCGAGCGCGCCTCCTCGCAGAAGACCGATTTCCTCGCCCGCATCAGCCACGAGATCCGCACGCCGCTCAACGCCATTATCGGCTTTTCCGAGCTGATGGTGGACGAGAAGTTCGGCCCGGTAGCCAATGACCGCTACCGCGACTATCTCAGAGACATCAACCGCTCGGGCAACCATGTGCTCGATCTCGTCAATGACCTCCTCGACATTTCGAAGATCGAGGCCGGCCAGCAGGAAATGGACTACGAGGCGGTGTCGCTCAACGATACGCTGGCCGAGACGGTGGCGATGATGCAGCCGCAGGCCAACCGCGAGCGTGTCATCATCCGCTCCAGCTTCGCCTCGCGACTGCCGGAAGTCGTCGCCGACCTCAGAAGCGTGCGCCAGATCGCGCTCAACATCCTGTCCAATGCCATTCGCTATACGCAAGCCGGCGGACAGGTGATCGTGTCGACCGCCTATGAAACCTCCGGCGACGTTGTCATGCGGGTGCGCGATACCGGCATTGGCATGAGCCATGCCGAGATCGAGCAGGCGCTGAAGCCGTTCAAGCAGATCAATGCGCTGAAGCGCGGGCGTGGCGACGGCACCGGTCTCGGCCTGCCGCTGACCAAGGCGATGGTGGAAGCCAACCGCGCCCGCTTCACCATCACCTCGACGCCGGGCGAAGGGACGCTGGTCGAGGTCGCCTTCCCGTCGACGCGGGTGCTGGCCGAATAGGCCGGCGATTTCCGGGCGAGAATCCCGGACAAAGAAAAGGCGTCCAACAGGACGCCTTAAATGGGATTTGCTGTCACAACGGGGGCTTGAGCGAATCTGATCCTCAGGGGACGAGGAACGGGATTTCTCCCTCAAGTTACGTGCGACTATCGACGCCGGGCCTTAACAACTCCTTACCGGCCGTCCAAAAAATTTACGAATGTGTACCACTCATGAAATCTAGGTAAATTCGACCGACATATCTGGTTAACCATCCCGGCCGCGTCACTCAGCCAGCTGCGGCAGGTTCCTGAACAGCTCCAGCGCCTCTGGATTGGCCAACGCTTCCTTGTTCTTGATGGCGCGGCCATGCACCACGTCGCGCACTGCAAGCTCGGTGATCTTGCCCGATTTGGTGCGCGGAATGTCGCTGACGGCGACGATCCTTGCCGGCACGTGGCGCGGGCTGGCGCCGCTGCGGATCTTGGAACGAATGCGCTTTTCCAGATCCTCGTCCAGCGTCACGCCGGCGGCCAGCCGCACGAACAACACGACGCGGACGTCATTGTCGAAATCCTGACCGATGCACAGCGCCTCAAGGATCTCCGGCATCTGTTCGACCTGATTGTAGATCTCCGCCGTGCCGATGCGCACACCGCCCGGATTGAGCGTCGCGTCAGAACGGCCGTGGATGATCATGCCGCCATGCGCGGTCCATTCGGCGAAGTCGCCGTGGCACCAAACATTGTCGAAGCGCTCGAAATAGGCGGCCTGGTATCTCTTGCCCTCAGGATCGTTCCAGAAGCCGATCGGCATCGACGGGAACGCTTTTGTGCAGACCAGCTCACCCTTTTGCTCGCGGATCGGCTTGCCGTCATCGTCCCATACATCGACGGCAAGGCCGAGGCCGGGACCCTGGATCTCGCCGGTCCAGACCGGTTGCGTCGGTACGCCGAGCACGAAACAGGAGACGATGTCGGTGCCGCCGGAAACCGAGGCGAGATGTACGTCCTTCTTGATGCCGTCATAGACGAAGCGGAAATCCTCCGGCGACAACGGTGAGCCGGTGGAGGAAATAGCCCGCACACTCGACAGATCATGGCTGCGGATCGGCTTGAGCCCGGCCTTGCGTACGGAATCGATGAATTTGGCCGAGGTGCCGAAAAAGGTCATCTTCTCGGCATCTGCGAAGCTGAACAGCACATTGCCGTCGGGGTGGAAGGGCGAGCCGTCATAGAGCAGCAGCGTGGCGCCCGAGGCCAGGCCCGACACCAGCCAGTTCCACATCATCCAGCCGCAGGTGGTGAAGTAGAAGAAGCGGTCGCCTTCGATGAGTCCGGCATGCAGCCGGTGTTCCTTGACGTGCTGGACCAGCGTGCCGCCGGCCGAATGGACGATGCATTTGGGAATGCCGGTGGTACCTGACGAGAACAGGATGTAGAGCGGATGCGCGAACGGCAGCCGCTCGAACGTGACCGCTTTGGCGGTAAAGGGTAACAGCGCCCCTTCGAGCGCCACGGCCTTGTCGATGATCGCTGCGATATCGCGCGACGTACCGAGATAGTCGACGATCAGGACCTTGGCTACTGTTTCGAGCTTCGCTGCAACGGCAGCGATCTTGTCGGCGACCTCGATTGCCTTGCCATTGTACCAATAGCCATCCGGCGCAATGAATATGACCGGCTCGATCTGGCCGAAACGGTCGAGCACGCCCTGCTCGCCGAAATCGGGGGAACAGGACGACCAGACCGCGCCGATGGAGGCGGCCGCCAGCATGGCGGCGACGGTTTCCGGCATGTTGGGCATCATCGCCGCGATGCGGTCGCCCTTTTTCACCTTGAGCGACAGGAAAAGCTGCTGAAAGCGCGAGGTCAGCTGGTGCAGTTCGCTCCACGACAGCCGCCGCTCGATCTTGTCCTCGCCGCGAAAGACGATCGCGTCACCGGAACCGGTCTTCTTCAGCAGGTTCTCGGCGAAGTTCAGCGTCGCTTCGGGAAAGAACGATGCGCCGGGCATCTTGTCGCCATCGACGAGCACCGGCCCATCGGTCCCTTTGTCGCCGACAATGCCGCAAAAGTCCCACAGCAGGCTCCAGAAGCCTTCGCGATCCTCGACCGACCAGCGGTGCAGGTCGGCGTAGGAGGCGAAGGATGTGCCGCTTTTGGCCGCTGCTGCCTTCATGAACGCGGTCAGTGGTGCTGCGTCGATCTGGTCTTGCGTCGGGGTCCAGAGCGGTGCTTCGGCAGCCATGATCGATCCTCCTTGAAGCCCGTCGCGTCGCAAGATAGATATGCTTTTGTTTTGATGCACGTCGTTGTCCCGGAACCGCTGCACTCTTCCGGGCGACATGCACTAGCCTCAGCTTTACAGGCGCCGCTGTCCCAAAAACGCCGCGCCTCGTAGCAGGCTGAAGCTGCATCGCTTATGCCTACCACCGTGCGGCAGAGCAAGATTTTGTTCCGCTAAAACTCGGCCATATGTTCGCAATTGCCATCGCCGGGCCATAAAGACTTGAAATGCCTCAGCCCTAAGTCGTAGTGACGACTGGAAGGCGTGGTGACAACTGACGGTTACACCCGTCAGGCGATTTTTATCGGAATGAAAGCAACCGGGGCAATATGCCATCACCTTTGATCCGGCGCGGAATATGGGCGATCGGCGTTGCCGTGCTCGTCATCGCGCTGGTCGTCGCCGCTCTGCCGCTGATTGCCTCGACCCGGATCGTGCGCGATCGCATTGCCTGGGAGATGAGCGCGTGGAGCGGATTCAGGGTCACCATCGCCGGTTCGCCGCGCATCGAGGTGTGGCCGAAGTTCCGCGCCATATTGAGCGACGTCACGCTGTCGCAGTGGACCGAGACCGACGCGCCGCCGGTGATCGAGGCCGAACGGGTCGAGGTCGACCTTTCGGCCATGGCGGCGCTGCAGGGCGATGTGGTGTTTTCGACGGCGCGGCTGGTGCGGCCGACGATCCGGGTCCAGCGCGCCGCAAACGGCATATTCCTGCCCGCCATACCAACGGGCGGACGCATCACCCGCTCCATCGACACGGCGCGCAGCGTGGTCAACGCCGATCCGACGAAGCCGGATCTGAGCAAGCTGCCCGCCGATCCGTTCGGCACCGTGGAATTCAGGGACGGCCGTATGGTCGCCTCCGTCGGCGGCAAGGACGTCGAATTGCTGACCAGCCTGTCCGGCCAGGCGAGCTGGGCAGCGATGAACAGCAACGCGACCTTGTCGGCGACCGGAATCTGGCGCGGCGAGAGCGTCACCGTCGATGCCGCCTCGCCCAAGCCGCTGGTGCTGTTTGCCGGCGGCGCCGCACCGGTCACGTTTTCGTTCAAGGCAGCGCCGGCCAGCTTCTCGTTCGACGGCACGGCCAGCATGTCGCAAAACGCCTATTTCGATGGCCAGGCGAAATTCGCCGCGCCCTCGCTGCGGCGCGTGCTGGAATGGTCGCAGGCCGGCATTGCTCCTGGTACGGCGATCGGTTCGGTCTCGATTTCGAGCAAGATCACGGCGACCGCCGGCCGCGTCAAATTCGAAAACACCGCGGTGACGCTCGACAACAACCCGGGAATGGGGGCGCTGGATTTTTCGTTCGGCGACGCCTTGCCGGTGATATCAGGCACACTCGCCTTCGATACGCTCGACCTCAGGTCGCTGTTTTCGGCCTTCACGCCGCTGGCGCCGACCGGCGAGACCGGTCCCGGCGAAATCGACACCAGCTTCGCCGACCGGATCAATCTCGATCTGAGGCTGTCAGCGGCACATGCCTCGGCCGGCGCAATCCAGCTTGCCGACGTCGCCGCCACGGCGCAGGTGAAGAACGGGCTTGCCGTCTTCGATATCTCCGATGCGTCGGCCTTTGGCGGCAACGTGCAAAGCAGCCTGCGTTTCGACCGCAAACCGGAGGGCTCGCAGGTCGAGATCCGGCTGCTCGCCTCCGACATTGACGGCGCCGCTTTCGGCACCGCGGCCGGAATGACGCGGCTGGTGCCGGCCAGCACCGGCACTGTCTCGGTCATTCTCAAAGGGCCGGGCAAATCCTGGGACTCGATCTTCGAGAACGCGGACGGCTCGGTCTCTGCGACGTTCGGGCCGGGCGCGCTGAGCGGGCTCAATTTGCCGGCATTTCTGAAGCACACGGAACAGGGCGGCTTCTTCGCGCTCGACGACGTCTCGGACGGGACACTGCCGATGGACGGCGCCGAGCTCAAGGCCACCATCTCGAAGGGTGTGGCAAGGCTGGACAAGGCCGAGGCCAATTCGGCGAAATACAAGGTCTGGCTGTCCGGCATCGCCTCTTACGGCGGACGCGGGCTGGCGCTGTCGGGCGGTGTCACCCAGGCCGACCCGGCAGCGGCACCGGTCAATGGCCAGCAGGGATCCAACCAGTCGTCATTCTTCGTCGGCGGCACCTGGAGCACGCCGTTCATCTCGCCGATCAGCCGCGGCGTCTCAGGCGAATAGCCGGACCCTTACCGGGACCGCCCTATCCCTCGTTTGACGCAATCAACCGCGCTGCGCGGCCTGTTCGTCGAGCTGGCGCTGCACCTCACGCCGCTTGTTGGCGACCGAAGCGATGATGACGCCTACCGCCACGACGGCGATCAGGATGGTGCAGGCGGCGTTGATTTCCGGCGTCACGCCGAGACGCACCTGGCTGTAGATCTTCATCGGCAGCGTGGTGGCGCCAGGCCCGGAGGTGAAGGAGGCGATGACCAGGTCGTCAAGCGACAGGGTGAAGGCCAGCATCCAGCCGGAGACGATGGCCGGCATGATGACCGGCAGCGTGATCTGAAAGAAGGTCTTTACCGGCGTTGCGCCGAGGTCCAAGGCAGCTTCTTCCAGCGAACGATCGAACGACACCAGGCGCGACTGCACGACGACAGCCACGAAGCACATGGTCAAGGTGATGTGAGCAAGCGTCACGGTCAGGAAGCCACGGTCGAGACCGACGGCAACGAACAGCAGCAACAGCGACAGGCCGGTGATGACTTCCGGCATGACCAGCGGCGCAAACACCATGCCGGAAAACAGGATGCGGCCGCGGAAGCGGGTGTAGCGGGTCAAGGTCAGTGCCGCCAGCGTGCCGAGCACGGTTGCCACAGTGGCGGAGATGAGAGCCACACGCGCGGTCACCCAGGTGGCGTCCATCAGCCCCTGATTGTGGAACAGCGAGGCATACCATTTGGTCGAGAAGCCGCCCCAGACGGTGACCAGCTTCGACTCGTTGAAGGAGAAGATGACGAGCAGCACGATGGGCAGATAGAGGAAGGCAAAGCCCAGCACGACCGAGGTGACGTTGAAGCGGCTCCAGCTGGTGTTCATTTGTCTTGCTCCTGGGCGCGCGCCTGGGCTCGCTGGAATAGCATGATCGGCACGATCAGCAGCAATAGCAGGATCACCGCCACCGACGACGATACCGGCCAGTCGCGGTTGCTGTTGAATTCGTTCCAGAGCGTCTTGCCGATCATCAGCGTCTGCGATCCGCCGAGCAGGTCGGGAATGACGAACTCGCCGACCGCGGGAATGAACACCAACAGGCAGCCGGCAATGACACCGGGCAGCGACAGCGGGAAGGTGATTTTCCAGAAGGCTGATGTCGGCGGGCAGCCGAGATCCTTGGCCGCCTCGATCAGCGAATAATCCATTTTTTCCAGCGAGGAATAGAGCGGCAGCACCATGAATGGCAGGTAGGAATAGACGATGCCGATGAAGATCGCATAGTAGGTGTTGAGAATGATCAAGCGTTCGTCGATGATGCCGGTGGCGAGCAGCAGCTGGTTGAGCAGGCCTTCAGGTTTGAGGATGCCAATCCAGGCGTAGACGCGGATCAGGAACGACGTCCAAAACGGCAGGATCACCAGCATCATCAAGGTCGGGCGGATCGTTGCCGGCGCACGCGCCATGCCATAGGCGATCGGGTAGCCGACGAGCAGCGTAAGGACCGTCGATATCGCGGCGATGATGACGCTGGTCACATAGGCTTTGAAGTAAAGCGCGTCTTGCGCCAGCAAGGTATAATTGTCGAAGTTGAGTTCGCGGAAGCCGGCGAAGAAACCGGACATGCCGTCCCTGAAATCGAGCACGGGCGTGTAGGGAGGCATGGCGATCGCCGTCTGCGACAGCGAGATCTTGAAAACGATGATGAACGGGATGAGGAAGAAGAACAGCAGCCAGAGATAGGGCACGATGATGACGAGCCGGCTGACGAAGCCGGCGCCGAGCCGTGTCAGAAACGGTTTGGCCGCTGTCGATGGGCCGGTGCCGGTGATGGCGATGTTGGACATGCCCGCCCCCTACCGCGTCAGCACGACGCCGGCATCCGGCCGGAAGGAGACCCAGGCGCGGTCGTTCCAGGTCAGCGGGTCCTCGGTGACTCGCGCCGCGTTGAGCGCGCTTGCCCTGATGATCTGGCCGTCATCCAGCCGGATGTGGTAGACGGTCATGTCGCCGAGATAGGCAACGTCGTAGACCTCGCCCTCAAGCGCATTGACTGCGTCGGCCGGTTTCTTCGACGACACCTTGATCTTCTCCGGCCTGATGGCGAAGACGATGTCGGAACCGGCCTTTGTATCGGTGCTGTTTTCGACGACGATCTGGGCCCCTGTCGCGCCGGTAATGCGCGTGGTGTTTGCCGCACGCTCGGCGACCTTGCCTTCGAACATGTTCACATTGCCGACGAAGTGGGCAACGAAGCGTGAGCTCGGCGCCTCATAGACTTCCGCCGGCGTCGCCACCTGCATCACCTCGCCCTTGTCGATGATGGCGATGCGGTCGGCCATGGTCATCGCCTCTTCCTGGTCGTGGGTGACGACGACGAAGGTAAGGCCGAGATTTTGCTGCAGGTCCATCAGCTCGAACTGCGTTTCCTCGCGCAGCTTCTTGTCGAGCGCGCCGAGCGGCTCATCGAGCAGCAAGACTTTTGGCCGCTTGGCAACCGAGCGGGCGAGCGCGACGCGCTGGCGCTGGCCGCCCGACAATTGGTGCGGCTTGCGCTTGGCGAACTGCTCTAGCTTCACCAGCTTCAGCATCTCGGCGACGCGCTTTTCGATATCCGGTCCCGGCATGCCTTCCTGCTTGAGGCCGAAGGCAATGTTCTTTTCCACGCTCATATGCGGGAACAGCGCATAGGACTGGAACATCATGTTGACCGGGCGGCGGTAGGGCGGGATGCCGCGCAAGTCCTGGCCGTCGAGAAGGATACGGCCGGCGGTGGGCTCCTCGAAGCCGGCAAGCATCCGCAGCAACGTCGACTTTCCGCAGCCCGACGCGCCGAGCAGGGCGAAGAACTCGCGCTCGAAAATGGTCAGCGACAGATTGTTGACGGCGGTGAAGTCACCGAACTTCTTGGTGACGTTCTCGAATTGGATATATGGCTTGGCGTTCGGGTCGTTCCATGGCGCGAAATCCCTGCGGATGCTGCCAAGCGATTTCATGTCCCACTCCGTCCTATTTTTTTGCTTCTTGCCCCAGAGAAGAATGGTCCCGGCAGGTGGCTGCCGGGACCATGTCGCATTGCTTACTGGCCGGTGACGATCTTGGTCCAGCTGCGCGTGATCAGGCGCTGGGTCTTGGGATCGTAGGGCTGGACCGTATAGAGCTTTTTCAAGGTCTCGGCGTCCGGATAGACCGCCGGATCATCCAGCAGCGCCTTGTCGACGAACTGCTGCGAAGCCTTGTTGCCGTTGGCATACAGCACATAGTTGGACGACTTGGCGATCACTTCCGGCTTCATCATGTAGTTGAGAAATTCGAGTGCCTCGGCGGCATGCGGCGCATCGGCGGGAACCGCCATCTGGTCGAACCACATCTGGGCGCCTTCCTTGGGCACGGAATAGCCGATCTCGACGCCTTGCTTGGCCTCGACCGCGCGGTTGCGTGCCTGGAAGACGTCACCCGACCAGCCGACCGCCAGGCAGATGTCGCCGTTGGCGAGCGCGTTGATGTATTCGGACGAATGGAATTTGCGGATATACGGCCGCACCTTCAGCAACGTCTCCTCGGCCTTTGCGATGTCGTCAGGTGAGGTGCTGTTCGGATCGAGGCCGAGATATTTGAGCGCCGCCGGGATGATGTCGGCCGGCGAGTCCAGCACATAGACGCCGCAATCCTTCAGCTTGGCCAGGCTGTCGGGATTGAAGAAAATATCCCAGCTGTCGATCTTGTCGGTGCCGAGTGCAGCCTGCACCTTCTTGATGTTGTAGCCGATGCCGACCGTGCCCCACATGTAGTTGATCGAATATTCGTTGCCCGGATCGTATTTGGCGGTGCGCTCCGAAACCGTGTCCCACATGTTGGAAATGTTGGGCAGCTTCGACTTGTCGAGCTTCTGGAACACGCCGGCCTGGATCTGGCGGGCCAGGAAGTTGCCGCTGGGCACGACGACGTCATAGCCGCTGCCGCCGGCAAGCAGCTTGGTTTCGAGGATTTCATTGGAATCGAAGGTGTCGTAGACGACCTTGATGCCGGTCTCCTTGGTGAAGTCGTCAATGATCGAACTGTCGATGTAATCCGACCAGTTGAAGACGTTGACGACGCGATCCTCGGCATGGCCGCCGACGGCGAAAAGCGTCAGAAATGCCGAGGTTGCCGAAAGCCAGAGCGCTTTGCGGATCATGCTGTTCTCCTTTGATGAGTGTTCCTTCGCCAAGTCGTCGCTGTTCGAGCGCGATTGGGCATTTGCTTCAGAGTATTGAGCTTTCCGGGCAGCCACAAGCATGAACTGCCGGCGCCATCCGGGCGGTTCGACGAGCGGCAGATGATGGCTCTGTGTGCCCGCATGGCGGGCGCGCTGACGCCGTCAGAGGCTTTCGCCGCGGCGCGGGCAGGGATACGACGCTGTGGTCCGGTCTTGGTCCGACCGGCGGGGACACTTGGCAAGATAAGCCTGTCTTGTTGTTGCCGTGCCCCCAGCCTGCCCGTGCCGCAGCAAGGTTGTCAATGGCCCGCGCGGGGAAGCTCGGTCAATAGGGCGTGCGGCTTCGCTAATTGGGGAAAGACGGGCGTAATTAGGGAAGACGGGCTCAACCAAGGGAAAGGCGGGTCAATTAGGGGATGGCAGGCCGGTGGTCCCCGGCCGTGCAGGTCTCGCCTGGCGCTTGAATTCAAGCGCGATATGGACGAGCAGCGCGGCGACCACCACCGCGCCGCCGATGATGGTGCGCACCGAGGGCACCTCGCCATGAACGAGCCAGACCCAGATCGGTCCGAGGATCGGCTCGAACGTGCCGAGGAGTGCTGCGATCGCCGCCGGAACCAGCCTCGCGCCGGTGGCGAAGAAGGCAAGGCCCAGGCCGAGATTGATGACGCCGAAGGCAAACAGGAAAGCCATGTCGTGGGCCGACGTGGCAAACTGCGTGGCTTGCGATGCGGCGAAAGCCGCTGCCAGCATCGTGCCGAGGCACGTCGCCGGCGTCATGCGCACATGGGCGAAGCGCCGGGTGATGACGGTGGCAATCGAGAACATGACGGCGATCAGCAGCGACAGCCCGTCGCCGATGGGCGATACGGCGCCGTCGAGCGATTCCGACACCATGATGGCGACGCCGGCGATGACGGCGGCGATCGCCACCCAGGTCGCGACGGCGACGCGTTCGCGAAACAGCACCCAGGCAAGCAATGCCGCCAGCAGCGGCACACCGGCCTGCATCAACAGGATATTGGGAACGGTGGTGTAGGCGAGCGCGACAACGAAGCACGTCGACGCCGTGGCGAAACAGACGGCCACGGCAAGGCCGGGCAGGCCCATGTCGCGAAACAGCCGCAACATGCCGCGCCAGCCGTCGCGCCAGGCCATGAAGCAAATCAGGAACACAGCCGCCCACAGCGAGCGCCAGAACACCACCGTCCAACTGTCAGCGGTGTCGATGAAGCGGGCGATGGTGCCGCCAAAGCTCCACATCAGCGCCGACAGGAACACCAGCAGCAAGCCGACCCGCTCTTCGCGCGGCGAGACGATCGGCGATGCGGCGATTGGAGAAGATGCGGTATCGGTCATGGGGCGCGACTGTCGGCTATCTCGGGGCGGCATGATGCACAATGGACGACAGAAACGTGCCGCATTCTCTAGCGCATAGGCTACCGCCGGAGGTGATCCAGCCCGGCATTCCCTTTGGCGCACCGCCAACCGGCAGCCATACGGGCAAACACCGCCGTTTCTAGGACGTGCCCTTGTTGCCGCGGATAAAGCGCCAAAGACCGGCCAACGGTACCAGCAGCAGAATGCCGAACTTTTTCAGGGCGATGAGCGCGACCGCAATCAGGCCGGCCTTTGCCGCGAGTTTTCCGGCGATGAGGCCGCCAATGCCAACCGCGGCGACCGTGTCGGTGCCTGGCAGAAAATCGGTGTATTTCTTGCCGGTGTTGAAGTCCGCCACGCCCAGCACTTCGTCCAGGCTCTGCTTGATCTCCGGCAATTGTTCAACCGTAGCGATGTAGCTCATCACGAAGACGCCTTCCCGGCCGAGGAAACGGACGTCGTAATTGAGCGTGTGGACGGTATCGTCTCCGAACTGCAGTTCCTTGGCCCAGTGCAGCCGCTTGTGGACGAAATCATAGACCGGCGGCGAGGCCCAGCCGATCAGCTTGATCGGGGGAAAGCCGCCCTTCACCCGCTGATCGTTGGCCGACAATGTGTCCGCCTGCATGCTGCTCAGCAATTCGGTGTAGTCGATGGATGCGGCGTCGGCGTCGTCGACATGGCCGATCTTTTCATAGCGCAATTCGATGCCCCAACCGTTGCCGGCGATGGGCTCGTACTTGGCCGGGAAGATCATGCCGATTGCTTCGGACGCGGTATCAGGCGGATTGCCCCAGGCCTCGGTCAGGACGGACGTCGCGTCCTTCTTGCCCAGAAAATAGAACTTGTCCTTGAGATCGAGATGGATGCCTTCGGGAAGGTCGACCGCGCCGGTCTTTGGATCGATTTTGTCCAGGAATGCCTTGCCGTCGTCACTATACTGTTGATAGTCCTTGAAGAATTCCGAGGATTTTTCTGCCAGAACAGGCCCCGCCAAAAGGGCAAGCGCCACGCCAAGCCACAAAGCTTTCCTGTTCATAAGCCATCCCCCCCTTGGCTGCCCTGCAGCTCACCTTCGATAGCGCAGCGCCGATGCTTAATCAATATTTGGTTCGGCGACGGTTCGGGCAGCGCTCTATTGCTTAGCGCAAACAGCTGCGGTCTTCCGCGACCTCCAGCCCGAGAAGCATCACTGGAAATCGAAGGCGCTCAGGCCCGTCGCCATCTCGTCCAGGCCCAGCGGACGGGTCACCGGCGGCTCGGCGCGGGCGAGGCAGCCGATGCGTTCGCACAGCCGGCAAGCGGGACCGACCGGCGTGGCGGCGCCCTGTCCGGCCTTTGCCGGCAGCCCGGCGCCATAGACGCTCTCGTCGCGAAAGCCGATATCGCAGCCCAACAGCAGCGCGGTGCGGCGCGGGCGCTCGGAGAACGAACCCTGCGGCCCCTCGAGCGTGCGTGCGATGCAGAGGAACTCGGCGCCGTCGGGCATTTCCACCGCCTCGACCAGGATCTGGCCAGGCGAAGCGAAAGCGGCATGGACCGGCAGTTTCGGGCAGCCGCCGCCAAAGCGGCTTTGCGGAAAGCCCTGGCCGCCGGCCTTGCGGAAGCGGTTGCCGGCATTGTCGACCTCGAGCATGAAGAACGGCACTCCGGACAAGCCAGGACGCTGCAGCATGGTCAGGCGGTTCGCCGCCTGTTCGAAGGAGACGCCGAAACGCGAGCGCAGCACATCGATGTCGTAACGAGCCCGCACGGCGGCGGCATGAAAGGCCTGATAGGGCATCATCAAGGCATGGGCGGCGTAGCGGCCGAACTCGAAGCGGGCGAGCCGGCGGGCTTCGTCCGTACCGAGCTTCAGCGCCTGAATTTCGCCGGCGATCGCGACCGTCATGCGGATCAGGCAGGCCTCCATGGCGACTTCGCGCAACTGGTCGAACGGCGACAGCCGCTCCGATAGAAAAAGACGCTGCGAATGACGGTCATAACGGCGGCGCCAGTTCGGCATGGTGGCGACCGGCAGAACCTTGACGACGATGCCATACTCGCGCTTCAGCCACGCCTTCAGCGCGCCGAACAGATCGTCGCCGGGGTCGAGCATCGAGGTGAAGGCCTCGGCCTCTTCCTCCAGTGCTGCAAAATGGTTCGGCCGGCGCTCGAAAATCTCGTGCACTTCGTCGATCGGCAGCCGCGCACCGGACAGCGCCGTGGCGCGGCCCTCGCGCGCCAGAAGCTCGTTGAGATCGGACAGCCGCTCGGCCTGCTCGCGGTAAGCGCGAAACAGTTTTATCATCGCAGCCGATGCGTTGGGGGCTGCCTCGGCCAGTTCGATCAGTTCCTGGTCGCCCGGCAGCTCACCGGCAAGCAGCGGGTCGCCGAACACTTCCTTCAAGGCCGAGATCGACCCTCTCGCCTCACCCTGCAATTCATGCGGGTCGACCTTGTAGACAGAGGCCAGCTTCAGGATCAGTTGCACCGTCAGCGGCCGTTGGTTGCGCTCGATCAGGTTGAGATAGGACGGCGAGATGCCGAGCCCCTCGGCCATCGCCGTCTGGGTCAGGCCTTTGGCGATGCGGATGCGGCGGATGCGCGGCCCGGCGAATATCTTCTGGTCGGCCATCGGCTTTCCGTGACAGGAATTTACACGACTTGCGAGCGATGAACGGCGCACCATCTTTTTACAATTATGACAGACTTACAGCGGCAAGCAGTCAAACACAACACAGGTTTTCTCTTATTTTCTACCGGAAATGGCGGTTTTCCTCGCTCTCGTCGCGGCGCAATGTAAATGATGTCACACACAGACGACGCACACCATCCCAGGGCGCGGCGTTTCAAGACACTGGCATCGATTGATCTGGAGTGACCAATGACTGATTTTTACAATCTTGTCCCATCCGCGCCCGAAGGCCGCTTCGACGGCATCGAACGAGCCTATTCGCCGGACGATGTGAAGCGGCTGCGCGGGTCGGTCCAGATACGCCAGAGTCTTGCCGAAATGGGCGCCAACCGGCTGTGGAAGCTCATCCACGAGGAAGACTTCGTCAATGCACTCGGCGCCATGTCGGGCAACCAGGCGATGCAGCAGGTGCGTGCCGGGCTGAAGGCAATCTATCTCTCGGGCTGGCAGGTCGCCGCCGACGCCAACACCGCGTCGGCCATGTATCCGGACCAGTCGCTCTATCCCGCCAATGCGGCGCCCGAACTGGTCAAGCGCATCAACCGCACGCTGCAGCGCGCCGATCAGATCGAGACCTCGGAAGGCAACGGCCTGTCGGTCGACACATGGTTCGCGCCGATCGTCGCCGATGCCGAGGCCGGCTTCGGCGGACCGCTCAACGCCTTCGAGATCATGAAGGCGTTCATCGAGGCGGGCGCTGCCGGCGTCCACTATGAGGACCAGCTGGCCTCTGAGAAGAAGTGCGGCCATCTCGGCGGCAAAGTGCTGATCCCGACCGCCGCGCATATCCGCAACCTCAACGCGGCGCGTCTGGCGGCCGACGTGATGGGCACGCCGACGCTAGTCGTGGCACGCACCGATGCGGAAGCGGCAAAGCTTCTGACCTCCGACATTGACGAGCGCGACCAGCCTTTCGTCGACTACGATGCCGGCCGCACGGTTGAAGGCTTCTACCAGGTCAGGAACGGCATCGAACCGTGCATCGCGCGCGCCGTTGCCTATGCGCCGCATGCCGACCTGATCTGGTGCGAAACATCCAAGCCCGATCTGGCGCAGGCCAAGAAATTCGCCGAAGGCGTGCGCAGGCATCATCCGGGCAAGCTGCTCGCCTATAATTGCTCGCCGTCGTTCAACTGGAAGAAGAACCTCGACGACGCGACGATCGCCAAGTTCCAGCGCGAGCTCGGCGCCATGGGCTACAAGTTCCAGTTCATCACATTGGCCGGGTTCCACCAGCTCAATTTCGGCATGTTCGAGCTGGCCCGCGGCTACAAGGCGCGGCAGATGGCGGCCTATTCCGAGTTGCAGGAAGCCGAGTTCGCGGCCGAAGTCCACGGCTACACCGCGACCAAGCACCAGCGCGAGGTCGGCACCGGCTATTTCGACGCCGTGTCGATGGCAATCAGCGGCGGCCAGTCGTCGACCACCGCCATGCATGAATCGACCGAGCACGTCCAGTTCAAGCCGGCAGCGGAATGAACCGATCGACATAACCAACAGAGGAAACGCCCGAAGGGCAAGGGAGAAGAAAATGGCATCGATAAGCCGCGTCAAGGAACGTGCAGAAGAGCAGTCCACCACGATGAGTGTCGACCAACAGGCGACAATCCGCATGCTGGCCAACGACCTGCACCGGCTCAATCAATCGGTGATGAAGGCAGTGGAGGCCGGCGTCTCGGTGGAACTGGTGCGCTCGGCCCGGCATCATGGCGGCGACGGCAATTGGGGCGACCTGCTGATCCCGGTGATCGTCACGCAGAAGAGTCACGGCTGATCTTCCCTAACGGAAGCTTTGTGCTTGTGGAACCTATGGACCCCGCCGCTCACTGGCCGATTTCCACGTCACCCGCGGGTTTTCAGCGCGGGTGACTTTTGCTTTTGAGCGTAAACTTAACTACAGTTCGAAAACAGACCTTGTCTCCGGGGTTTAATATTTCCGGCTATATTTCGCAGGTCCGTCATTTCAGCTTGACATGGCGGGCGATCTCACGCCAATTGGCTCTCGGATTTCAACCCTGCATTGAAGCAGCGCCGAGTGCCCGCCCCGCCCATGTGCCCTGTGAACCGCGAGACCGACACCGCCAAACATCTGAATTCGTCAAGCAGGGACGCGAACTCCGAGATATCAACGGATTTCTCCCACGTGCTGGTCGTTGGAAAATCGCCGATCAACCGGGTGGTGGTGTCGAAGATCGTCGAGAAGTCCGGACTGAAGCCGATCTCCGAGTCGCCCGAAATGGCGGCCAAGACATTGCGAACCCTCATTCCGGGCGCCGTCGTTCTCGATGGCGGCCCCGACAACGAGGACTGCCGCGCGCTGATGGCGGCCATCGACGCCTTGCGGCGGACATCTGGGCGGTCGCTCCCCAAGGTGATCCTGCTTTCAACCAAGACCGGCACGCCCGACAGCCTGGGCCTGTCGAGCGTGGTCGATGTGGTGGTAACCAAGCCGATCACCACCGAAAGGCTGCAGCCGGTGGTCGACCGGCTGATCAGTCTCGGGCGCGGCTGATCGCAATCCGCCCGAACGCGTGCGGGGCGGTCAGCCTTCCTTGCCGATGCTCTCGATCAAAGCCGGCAGTTCGCCAAGATCGACAATCTGGCGGAAGCGCGGTGCTGCCACCGGCGGTTCGACATGTTCGAGTACCCAGGTCAGTTCGTGCGGGACGTACACACCCCAGCTGCCGGCCTCGATGGCCGGCACCACGTCCGACTTGAGCGAATTGCCGACCATCATGCTGTCCTGCGGGCTGCCGTGGCGGCCAAAGATCCTGGCATAGGTGGCGGCGCTCTTGTCGCTGACGATCTCGACGGCATCGAACAGGTCGCCAAGGCCGGACGCCGCCAGCTTGCGCTCCTGGTCGAACAGATCGCCCTTGGTGATCAGCACCAGATGGTAGGTGCCGGCGAGCTTTTCGACTGTCTCGCGCGCATGCGGCAGCGCCTCGACAGGATGGCCGAGCATGTCGCGGCCGGCGGCAAGGATTTCGGCGATCGTCGAGGCCGGCACGCGGCCCTCGGTCACTTCGATGGCCGTCTCGATCATCGACAAGGTAAAGCCCTTGATGCCGAAGCCGTAGACGGCAAGGTTGCGCTTCTCGGCCTCGAGCAGCCGTGCCGAGATGTGCTCGGCCTCGCCATGATCGGCGAGCAGGGCTGCAAAGTGCTTCTCGGTCAGGCGGAAGAACTGTTCGTTCTGCCACAGCGTGTCGTCGGCGTCGAAGCCGATGGTGGTCAGGGGCATGGTCGACTGTCCCGTTTCAAGTGAAGGCAGTGATGTAGACGTTGTCGCCGCGCACTGCTAGCTACGGCAAGGGGAATGGTGGGCAACAATGCCGGAATTGGGCGCCTGGAAGCGTGAACTGGAGCAAATTCTGAGCTCCTTGCCAGGTCGCGCTCCGACCGAACTCATAAATGCCATCCGAGATCTTGGCATCGCCATGGGACACGATACCGGCGAGGCGTTGCTTGAAACCTACCCGGAGATCCTTTCGCACCGACCGGCGCTGACCGCCGCATTCGGCAAGATGGTGCAGGCGCAAGATGCCGCCGAGATCAGGCAGATGCTGGATCAGGACCTGAGCGGTCCGGCATCGTTCAGACAGATCGCAGCGGGGAAAACAAGCATCGGCGTGCTGTCATCAAAGGATGCCTATAACCGCCTCGACGAAGTCTTCGATCATGTCGATTTCAATAATTGCCGCCGCGCTGTCATGGTCGGCTGCGGCGGGCGACCGTTCACCATGTTCCGTATTCACGACCAGACAACTGTCCCTGAGATCATCGGCCTCGACATCGTTCCCGAAGCCGTCGAAACGGCAAACAGGCTCGCCGCCAAGCTCAGCTATGCGCGCATGCGGGCCGAGCTGTGCGACGGATGCGATTATGATTACAGCGACGCTCAGGTTGTCTATGTCGCGAGCATGGTTTCGCCTAAGGCAGCTGTCGTGTCTCGTATCGCCGATACCGCGGCCGAGACTGTGCAGATCGTTTTGTGGGAGCCTGTTTCGCTAGGCAGGCTTTGGGCTGAAAATGCGGAACGCACACTTGACCCTCGGCTAGAGGTCATCGGCCGCACGAGCATCTCGCGAAACATGACCAGAGACGTGTTCGTCGCCCGACGAGACGGTTCATCTTCGACCCGGCAGCTGGGCTGATCGTGTCGGCTCTTGGAAAGAGCGATCGAGTGATCCTCGCCCTGGCGCGGGCATGGTGCCTGGTGCGCCATCCCATGATTTGCAAACGCACATTCGACCATAGCGGCATGCTGCCGGATCCGGCGAGACCGGCTTCCTATGCAGACAAGTTCCTGTGGCGAAAGCTTTTCGATCACAATCCGTTTTTCACGACAGCTTGCGACAAGCTCGCCTCGAAAACCTACGCTTTGTCCACCTGCCCCGAACTAAAGACTGCCGAGGTCCTATGGTCCGGGGAAGACGCAACAAAGATTCCGGCGGAGGTTCTTGCCGGCAATGTCATGGTGAAGGCCAATCATGGCTGCCGCTGGAACATGATGGTGCGCAACGGTGAGGTGGACAGAGCCAGGCTGCGCCGGCGTACAGCTCGCTGGATGCGCCGTCGCTACGGCAGGAAATTCGGCGAATGGGGCTACAAGTACGCCAGCAGGCGCATCCTTGTGGAAGAGATGCTCCTTCAGGACAGTCAGCCTGTCGCTTTGGAGTACAAATTCCACGTGTCCAACGGGACGACGGCCTATGTCTATGCCGCACGTCGGGATGAGCACGGCAACGAACAGAAATGTCATTTCGACCGGGACGGAACCTATGCGCCGCCACCGCCAGGCAGCGGCCCCCAGTGGGTCCGGATCGACCTGCCGGCATCCTTCCCGCGCATGCTTGCCATCGCCGAGCGGCTGACCGTGCCGTTCGATCACATGCGTTGCGATTTCTACGAAATCGACGGCGCGATCTTCTTTTCCGAATTCTCGGTCTATCCGCTATCCGGCAAAGGCATCATCAACACAAGGCTCAGGGATCTGTGCGCAGACAGCTGGGACCTCAGCCAATCCTGGTTCCTGACCGCGCCGCAAAGCGGATGGCGCAGGCTCTATGCCGGTGCCTTGCGCAGATGGCTGGATGCAAATGCGCTGCCCGGCAAGGCCGTCTGACAGAGGCCGTCCAGCCTCGTTGCCGCACCTATCGGGCCGGCTCCCCTTCCCTTCCATCACCGGCAACAGCTATACTGTGATAATTGCAACCCAAACTGGTGAATGATGCCGCCTGCGAAAAAGGAAGTCCGTCCGTCGACCCGCGGAGGACGCGTCCGAACGCCTGCCTTCGTGAAAAATCAACGCGGCGTGAAGAACTGGAAGGAAGTCAGCGCTTGGCTGGAATGGCGCGGCATCGAAGACATAGAATGCATCACGCCTGATCAGGCTGGCGTCGCGCGCGGCAAGATGATGCCGTCGAAGAAATTCACTTCCAACACCTCGCTGGCGCTGCCATCGGCAGTGTTCATGACGACGATTTCGGGCGGCTATCCCGAGGATGGCAACGGTTTCCACTATCCGGAGGATGATGGCGACCTGAAGCTTATGCCGGATCTGTCGACGTTGACCGTCGTGCCGTGGGAAGAAGACCCGACGGCCGCCGTCATCTGCGACCTCGTCCATCAGGATGGCCGTTCGGTCGAGTTCACGCCGCGCAACGTCCTGAAGCGCGTGGTAGCAGCCTATGACAAGCGCGGGCTGAAGCCGGTGGTGGCGCCCGAGATCGAATTCTATCTGGTGCGCAAGAACCCCGACCCGGATTATCCGTTGACCCCACCCGTCGGGCGTTCCGGACGGGCAATCGGCGGCGGCGCCGGCTATTCGATCGCCGGCGTGAACGAGTTCGACGAACTGATCGACGACATCTACCATTTCTCCGAAAGCCAGGGCCTGGAGATCGACACGCTGATCCACGAGGAAGGCGCCGGCCAGCTCGAGATCAATCTGCGTCACGGCGATCCGGTCGAGCTCGCCGACCAGGTGTTCATGTTCAAACGCACCATCCGCGAGGCAGCGCTCAAGCATGAGATCTATGCCACCTTCATGGCCAAGCCGATCCAGGGCCAGCCAGGTTCTGCCATGCACATCCACCAGTCGATCATCGACAAGAAGACCGGGCTGAATATCTTTTCGGCGAAGGACGGCTCGGAAACCGACGACTTCTTCCATTTCATCGGCGGCATGCAGAAGCATGTGCCGAACGCGCTGGTGATGTTTGCCCCTTACGTCAATTCCTACCGCCGGCTGACGCAGTCGGCCTCGGCGCCGGTCAACAACAAATGGGGCTATGACAACCGCACCACGGCGTTCCGCGTGCCGCGCTCGGATCCGGCGGCGCGGCGTGTCGAAAACCGCATCCCGTCTTCCGACGCCAACCCCTATCTGGCGCTGGCGGCCTCACTTGCCTGCGGGCTGATCGGCATCACCAACAAGATCAAGGCCGAGCCTCCGGTGCTGACCACCGCAAACGCCGATGAGATCGACCTGCCGCGCGGCCTGCTCGAAGCCGTCGACCTGTTTGAGGGCGACGAGGAGCTGTGCGCCCTTTTGGGCAAGTCCTTTGCCGCAACCTATGCAGCGATCAAGCGGGCGGAGTTCGAGACCTTCATGGAAGTGATCAGCCCGTGGGAGCGGGAGTATCTGTTGCTCAACGTGTGAGCGGCGACTTCGTCGTGTGAATGGTGAATAGTGAATGGTGAGTAGTTTCATATTGGATGGATGAGCGCAGACGTCGTGCGTCTCGCAGCCATTCACCATTCACCATTGGCTGGTGTCCCCATGCCTTACCAATCACCTATCTCCCCCGGTCGCTCCTGGTACGAAGACACAGCCGGACCACGCCCTGAGTACCCTGCCCTGGACGGCGACCGCAGCTGCGACGTCGTCGTCGTCGGCGGTGGCTTCACCGGGCTGTCGGCGGCCGCTCATTTGGCCAAGGCGGGAGCCGACGTCGTTCTGATCGAGGCGCATCGCTTCGGCGACGGCGCTTCAGGGCGCAATGGCGGCCAACTCGGCACGGGCCAGCGCGCCTGGGCCGAAGAGATGGAGGCCGAATACGGCTTCTCCCGCGCCAAGGCGCTGTTCGACCTTGCCGAGGAGGCGAAAGCGCACCTGCTCGAATTCGCCGCCGTCAACCAGATCGACATCGACTATATGCCCGGCCAGTTGTCCGTGGCGCACAAGCCGCGTTATCTCGACGACTACAAGGCGCATGCCGAGATCATGGCGGGCCGCTTCAATTATCCGCACATCGCCTTCATGGATGCCAGGGAAACGGCCGAACGGCTGGGCTCCACACGCTACTTCGGCGGCACCCGCGACACCGGCACCGGACACATCCACCCGATGAAACTGGTGATCGGCACGGCAAAGGTCGCGGCAGCGGCCGGCGCGCACCTGTTCGAGCAGACACTATCGACCGGTGTTACCTCCAGCGGCGGCAAGGTCAGGGTGACGACTTCGAGAGGAACCATCACCGCCCAGAAATGCCTGATCGGTGTAAATGCCTATGGCGGCACGCTCGAGCCGGTGAGTGCCGCGCACATCATGCCCATCGGTTCCTTCATCGGCGCGACGGTGCCGCTGGGCGTCGATTCGAAAGTGCTGCCGGGCGGCGAGGCGGTCGACGATTCGCGTTTCGTCGTGCGTTATTTCCGCAAATCCAGGGATGGAAGGCTGCTGTTCGGCGGGCGCGAGGTCTATGGCGTCAACGATCCGAAGGACATCCATGTCCATATCCGCCGGCAGATAGCCGAGCTTTATCCGGAACTGAGCGATGTCGAGATCACCCATGGCTGGGGCGGCTATGTCGGCATCACCATGCCCAGGAAACCGTTCGTGCGCGAGGTGATGCCCAATGTGATCTCGGCCGGAGGCTATTCCGGCCACGGCGTGATGCTGTCGAACTTCTTCGGCAAGCTCTATGCCCAGACCGTCGCCGGCAACCGCGACAGACTGAAGCTGATCGAGGACCTGAACATCCCGGCTTTTCCCGGCGGCCGGCGATTTAGAACGCCATTATTGTTCTTGGCACTGAACTGGTTTGCCCTGAGGGACCGAATATAGGGAAAGTATCTCATATCAGCCGTGGCTGGTACTGAGCCGATTCTATTGAGCTGTTGGTTGCCGCAGCGAGACGTTGCAGAATCCTTAACAAGAGCGCACAATTCCCCTGAGGGCGCACTGATGCCACAATCAAGGGCAAAGGATGCCGGTTCTGGGCGATTGAACGGGGATTTCTGCGGGCCTGCCCGCTTTGTTGTTGGGACCGATGCCGATCGAATGCCGGGCTGCCGGCGCCGATCGAAAGAACACCGGCTCATCTTTTGGAGGTGGCAAGAGTGAACGAGCCCTTCAGTTTCGGCGCGCCGGAACGTCGGCGCTTCGCCATGCAATTCGGTTATGACATGCGGGCCTCCTTCTGGCAGGGGGTGCGCACGAATTCGCATCTGGTGATCGCCGCGGTCGGCACCGCAGCGCTGCTTGGTGTGGCGGGCATAGCGCTTTGGCTGGCATTGCCGGCCAACGACCGGCAAGCGATCGCCAGCACACAGCAGAACGTTCCGACTTTTCCGGTCAAGACGACCAAGATTGCCCCGGTCGCGGCGACGGCTACCGCGGTAGCGGCGCCACAAGCCGCGCGCAAGGGCGACGCGGTTTCATCGACGGTCGCTGTGGGTGGGGCTGCGATGCCGCCGCTGTCGGCCAACGATCCGCGCTGGACTGCGGCGCAATCCAACAGCGACCCTGCCGCGACGCCATCCGATCAGGCGCCTGCCGAGCAGGCTGCCGCCAAACCGTCCGATGCCGCGGCATTCGAAGAACCGGCGGCCCAGGGCGACGCCACGACGCAGCTGTCAAAGGTCGCTGCTGCCGCCAATGACGACGACGCGGAAACCGCCGCCATACCGACGCCAAAACCGCAACTTCCAGACGAGCAATCTTCCGCCGCAACGAACGATACCCAGACCAAGGCCAAGCCACAGAAGGTGGCTGCTGCAGCCGGCACCGGACGCATCCTCAGGACAGTGACAATGCGCAGCGGTCCGCAGAAAAACGCCGCCGCCATCGGCACCGTGCCCGCCAAGTCATCGGTGCAGGTGATGAGTTGCAAGAAATGGTGCCAGATCGTCTACAACGGCAAGCGCGGCTGGATCTACAAGAGCTACATCAAGACCGGAGCTTGAGACACAGACGAAGCCGCCAGATCTGGTCAGCCGCCGAGCAGCCATCTGAAACGGTGTCTTCTGCGAGCAAGTTGGCGCTTCACCAGGAAATCCCGGTGTTCCTCGAACGGCACCTCATAGAGGCCGCACATTTGGCAGCTTTCGGACTTGCCGCATAGCGGGGTCCAGCATTTCACATCGTGCGTCCAGGCGAGCGCGATCCTTTCCAGATGAAGGTTAGACGAACTTTTCAGCAGAATCAGTTCTCCTGGGACCGCCGTCTGTTTGATGTGATCCGAAACTTCCTTGGGACTGCGAAGCTCAATGAACCGGCCGCTGTCGCGGTCGGCCTGGCTGGCGCGCGAGCGATGCGCATTGTCGCCCGTGTAGATGACCTCATCGGCGATTTCGCGCGCGATCTTGTATGCACTGCCGTATTTCCTCGGCGAGCCGGCGAAGTCGGATATCTGCCCAAGCACAATGCGCTTGCGAGCGACCTTGGCCTTTGCGATCATCTCCAGGGCAATGTTGAGCGAATGCCAGGGCGCTTTGGCCGTATCGACCAGGAATTTCGGACCCGCTGATACCTCTTGCACCGTAGAGCGGTTGGGCAGTGGTGCAAACGATGCCGTTCTCGCTACGACTTGCTCTGGCGGGACGCCAAGTTCCAAGGCGGCGGCAACAGCCGCTGCAGTCGGCAGCCAGAATTGCTCGCCGGGAAAAGGCGCTTGAATATTCAGGCTGCCACTGCGCCAATGAAGGGTGAACCGCAGCAATTCCGGATACGCGGCATGCACGTCACTCACGCGGTAGTCTGCCTCGCCGGACTGGCCGAAGGTCGCAATCCGGCATTTCGCGCCAGACGCCATGCCGATCACCAGTGGGTCATCGCAATTGAGAACCGCAAGTCCATCGGGTTGGAGTGCCTCGACCAGCGCCCGCTTCTCTCCCGCCACAGCTTCCAGAGTCCTGAACTTGCCGAAATGCTCCAGACGGATCATCGTAACCACCGCCACACTCGGCTTCAGCATCTGCGCCATGGCGCTGATCGTGCCGAAGTCGGAAGCGCCGGCTTCGAAAACGACGTAATCGACTTTGCCGGCCTTCCTCAGGCGCTTGTAAAGCGTTCGAACCAACACCTTCATAGTGTTGGCCAGAACCTGTGTGTGGACCGAACCGTGGCCAGCCAGGATGTGTCCAAGCAGGCTTCCCGCCGTCGTCTTGCCGGAGCTTCCGGTAACGCCGATGAAAATTGCCTTGCTTCGCGCCCGCGCACGCGTGGCCAGGTAAAGCCGCAGCCGCCATCCCAGATCATAGCGACTTTTCTGCTGCCTGATCTTCATCACCCGCCAACACTATCCACGATCCCGTTATGCCTTTCGGGTGATCGAGAAGTCAAACTGGGGTCCGGCGTGACGACGTCAACTGTTCGTTCCTCGGCCGGCCGGCGCACCGATGCGAACTTTTGCCGACGTTGCTCTGTCTGCCGTGCATTGCGAACAGCGAGGTACTTCCCGAATTGCTCAAATGCAGCGGCCGCCGTCGACCTCCAGCGCCACGCCGGTGATGAAGGCGGCTTCGTCCGACGCAAGCCAAAGCGCAGCGTTGGCGATATCGAGCGGCGTCGACAGACGGCCGAGCGGTATCGAGGCACGGAATTTCTCGCGGATCTCGGGCGTGTCAGTGCCCATGAATTTCTCCAGCATGCCGGTCTCGCCGGCGACCGGGCAAAGGCAGTTCACGCGGATGTTCTTGGGCGCGAGTTCGACCGCCATCGACTTGGTCGCGGTGATCGCCCAGCCCTTCGAGGCATTGTACCAGGTGAGCCCCGGACGCGGCCGCAGACCGGCGGTCGAAGCCGTGGTCAGGATGACGCCGCCGCCCTGCCGCTCCATGATCGGCACCACGGCAAGTGCGGCGTGGTAGATCGCCTTCATGTTGACTGAAGTGATCAGGTCGAAGGTCGCCTCGTCGACGTCGAGCATGTCGCCATTGCGATGGGTGTAGCCGGCATTGTTGACCATGATATCGATGCGGCCGAAGGCGCTTTTTGCGGCATAGACCATCTCGTCGAATTCGGAACGCTGCGAAACGTCGGTCTGGGTCCAGATCGCGGCCTGGCCGATCTCTGCTGCAACGCGCTCCGCGCCCTTGGCGTTGAGGTCGGCGACGACGACCTTGGCGCCCTCTTCGGCAAAGCGCCTGGCCATGCCTTCGCCGAAACCTGACGCAGCACCCGTGATGACGGCAACCTTGTTTTCCAGACGCATGCTTTTTCCGCTCATTGAAGACCCACCTCGCAAGCGCATTTTTCCTTTTTGTTTGATGCGTGTCTGTCTCCCAGAACCGCTTCGCACTTCTGGGCGACACGCATTAGCTTTCGTCACATTCCCGCTTTATGTTGCAGGCGCGAAAGCCCCGGGACCATCGCTTGACGAAAAGCCTCCGGGTGGCAGCCAGTGTCAAGGCACATTTGGAGCGAATCAATATGCAGTGATTTGGCCTTGATGTGACACCATGGCACTGGATAGTTTAAATCGATTAGATTATATCCTGCCGCGTCACAGCGAGCGGCGTCAAAGCGGACAGACCATGACCAGCCAGATCATTCCCGTCGAGCCTTTCGACTTCATCATTTTCGGCGGCACCGGCGACCTGTCGGAACGCAAGCTGCTGCCCTCGCTCTACCACCGCCAGCGCGACCACCAGTTTTCCGAGCCGACCCGCATCATCGGCACCTCGCGCTCCAAGATGAGCGACGAGGAATTCCAGGCTTTCGCCAAGCAGGCGATTTCCCAGCATGTGAAGCCGGCCGACATCGACGCCGAGGAACTCAAGACATTTCTTGCCCGGCTGTCCTACGTATCGGCCGACGCGACGACGGGTGCCGGCTTCGACAAGCTGAAAAAGGCGATCGGCGAAAGCGACCGCATCCGCGCTTTCTATCTGGCGGTGGCGCCGGCGCTGTTCGGCGACATCTCGCACCAGCTGAAAGCCCACAATCTCATCACGCCGAATTCACGCATCGTGCTGGAGAAGCCGATCGGCCGCGACCTCGATTCGGCGCGCAAGCTCAACGACGTGGTTGGAGACGACTTCCACGAAAGCCAGATCTTCCGCATCGACCACTATCTCGGAAAGGAGACGGTGCAGAATCTGATGGCGCTGCGCTTTGCCAACGCGCTCTATGAGCCGCTTTGGAATTCTGCCCATATCGACCATGTGCAGATCACGGTGGCCGAGACCGTCGGTCTTGAAGACCGCGTCACCTACTACGACAAGGCCGGCGCGCTGCGCGACATGGTGCAGAACCACATGCTGCAGCTGCTCTGCCTGGTTGCCATGGAGGCGCCATCGTCGATGGATGCCGATGCCGTGCGCGACGAGAAGCTGAAGGTGCTGCGGGCGCTGAAGCGCATCAACGGCAATGAGGCACCCAAGCACACCGTGCGCGGGCAGTACCGCGCCGGCGCCTCTGCAGGCGGCGCGGTGAAAGGCTATGTCGAGGAACTCGGCAAAGACAGCTCCACCGAGACCTTCGTCGCCATCAAGGCCGAGATCGGCAATTGGCGCTGGGCCGGCGTGCCGTTCTATCTCCGGACCGGCAAAAGGCTGGCGACCCGCGTTTCGGAAATCGTCATCGAGTTCAAGCCGATCCCGCATTCGATCTTCGGCGACAGCGCCGGGCCGATCTCAGCCAACCAACTGGTGATCCGGCTGCAGCCCGACGAAGGCGTCAAGCAGTTCATCATGATCAAGGATCCAGGCCCGGGCGGCATGCGGCTGCGCCAGATTCCGCTCGACATGAGCTTTGCAACATCTTTCGACGGTCGCGCGCCGGACGCCTATGAACGGCTGATCATGGATGTTATCCGCGGCAACCAGACGCTGTTCATGCGCCGCGACGAGGTCGAGGCGGCATGGAAGTGGATCGACCCGATCCAGAACGCCTGGGAAAGCGCCAGGCAGGAGGCGCAAGGCTATACGGCCGGCACATGGGGTCCCTCGGCCTCGATTGCGCTGATCGAACGCGACGGGCGGACATGGCACGAAAGCAATTGAGCGAGCCCGTCTATAACTGGAACGGCTTTGCCGGGCGCCAGGACCTGGCGGCAGCCCTTGCCGGCAATGTCGCGGCGCGCCTGACCAAGGCCATCGACGAGCGCGGCACGGCCCTGCTTGCCGTTTCCGGCGGCACCACGCCGGCAAAGTTCTTTGCAGCACTTTCGGCCATTCCGATCGCCTGGAACAAGGTGACGGTGACGCTGGTCGACGAACGGTTCGTGCCGGCCTCCTCGCCGCGCTCGAATGCGGGGCTGGTGGCGGCCAACCTGCTCCAGAACAAGGCGGCTGCCGCGCACTTCGTGCCGCTCTACCATGAGGCGGCAAGCATCGAGACCGCCGCGGCGGCCGACGATGCGGCGCTGAAGGCTCTGCCCTGGCCCCTCGATGTCGTCGTGCTCGGCATGGGCGGCGACGGCCACACCGCCTCGTTCTTTCCCGACGCCGAGAATCTCGGCGATTTGCTCGACCCGGCCTCATCAAGGATCGTGCTGCCGGTTCACGCGGCAAGCGCCGGCGAACCCCGGTTGACGCTGCCGCTGGCGCGGATCGTCGGCGCCGGCTTCATCGCGCTGCATATAGAAGGCGAGGACAAGCGCACCGCCTTCGACGGTGCGATGGGACCGGGTGCGAAAAAGCCCATCCGCAAAGTGCTCGAAGCGGCACCCACCCCGGTAGAGGTGTTCTGGGCACCCTGATTTCACGCAAAGTAGTCCCGGCAGACGGTGGAGGACGTTCTTCCGGGGCTCGAAAGGACCGACCATGACAGCCAGACGCGACATCGAAGCCATCACGGAACGCATCCGCCAACGCTCGAAAGCCGGCCGCGAGCGCTATCTGGGCCGCATCGCCGAGGCGTCCAGCCGCACCGCCAACCGGGGCGTCCTGTCTTGCGGCAACCTCGCGCATGGCTTTGCCGTCTGCAGCCCGTCTGAAAAGCTGGCGCTCGGCGCCGACAAGGTGCCGAACCTCGGCATCATAACCTCCTACAATGACATGCTGTCGGCGCATCAGCCCTTCGAAACCTTCCCGGCGCTGATCAAGGAAGCCGCGAAGGAAGTTGGCGGCATCGCGCAAGTGGCCGGCGGCGTGCCCGCCATGTGCGACGGCGTGACCCAGGGACAGCCCGGCATGGAGCTGTCGCTGTTTTCGCGCGACGTGATCGCCATGTCGGCGGCGATCGGCCTGTCGCACAACATGTTCGACGCCGCCGTCTATCTCGGCGTCTGCGACAAGATCGTGCCGGGGCTGGTGATTGCAGCCCTCACCTTTGGCCATCTGCCGGCGGTGTTCGTGCCGGCAGGGCCGATGACGACGGGCCTCCCCAATGACGAGAAGGCCAAGGTCCGCCAGCTCTATGCCGAGGGCAAGGCCGGACGCGCAGAACTGCTCGAAGCGGAGTCCAAATCCTATCACGGGCCGGGCACCTGCACGTTCTATGGCACCGCCAATTCCAACCAGATGCTGATGGAGATCATGGGCCTGCATACGCCCGGCGCGTCCTTCGTCAATCCAGGCACGCCGCTGCGCGACGCGCTGACGCGCGAGGCGACCAGGCGAGCCCTGGCGATCACCGCGCTCGGCAACGCCTACACGCCGGTCGGCCGCATGATCGACGAGCGCTCTTTGGTCAATGGCGTCGTCGGCCTGCACGCCACCGGCGGCTCTACCAACCACACCATCCATCTCATCGCCATGGCCGCGGCGGCCGGCATCACGCTTACCTGGCAGGACATTTCCGACCTGTCGGAAGCGGTGCCGCTTCTCGCGCGCGTCTATCCGAACGGGCTTGCCGACGTGAACCATTTCCATGCCGCCGGCGGGCTCGGCTTCCTGATCCGCGAATTGCTCGACGAAGGCATCCTGCATGAGGATGTGCAGACGGTATGGGGCGAAGGCCTGAGGCCCTATGCGGTCGAGGCCCGGCTCGGCGAAGATGGCGGCGTCGTGCGTGAAGCCTCGCCGCTGCAGAGCGGCGACGAGAAGGTGCTGGCACCGTTCAAGAAAGCCTTCCAGCCGACCGGCGGCCTGAAGGTGCTTGCGGGCAACCTCGGCCATGCCGTCATCAAGACCTCCGCCGTGAAGCCGGAACGCCGCGTCATCGAGGCGCCGGCCAAGGTGTTCGACAGCCAGCAAGGCCTCAACGAAGCCTTCAAGGCCGGCACGCTGACCGGCGACTTCATTGCCGTCATCCGCTTCCAGGGCCCGAAGGCCAACGGCATGCCGGAACTGCACAAGCTGACAACCGTGCTCGGCATCCTGCAGGATCGCGGCCAGCGCGTCGCGCTGGTCACGGACGGGCGCATGTCTGGCGCTTCCGGCAAGGTGCCGGCGGCGATCCATGTAACGCCGGAAGCGGTCGAGGAAGGACCGATCGCCAGGATCCATGACGGCGACATCATCCGGCTCGACGCCGATGCCGGCACGCTGGAAGTGCTGGTGCCGGGGCCCGAGCTCGCGCTGCGCCGCACGGCCGACATCGATCTCATCGGCAACGAGTTCGGTTTCGGCCGCGAGCTGTTCGCCGGTTTCCGCCAGTTGGTCGGCCGCGCCGACCATGGCGCCAGTGCTTTCGGCACTGCCTGAGGCATCATTGCCTATTTTGTAAAAAGGGCGGCTCGAGCTCGGTTTGAGGCCGCCCTTTGGTGAGGGATGGATGGAGATTACGGCTGAACCGTAATCTCGCTCCGTTCGCCGGCCTTGACCGTCACCGGCATTTCCTTGTCATGGCCTTGATCGGACATGTGGCGGAGGACGACATAGTCGCCGGCCGGGATAGTCTGCTGCCAGGTGTCGCCATAGTTCAGGCCGAGCGCCTTGCGGTTGCCCTGGATATCCTTCTTTGACGACAGCACCTCGATCGAATAGGCGCCCGGCGCCGACATCACCAGCACGCCGGCATCGAGTGTCACCTTGACGTCCTTGACGTCGCCAACCTTGACGCTGAAAGGCTGCTCGACGGTTGCGAGCTCAAGCGAGGTGACCGCGACATAGTCGTCCGGCGGCAGCCAGAATTTGCTGTCGGGCCCATAGGAGTGGGCGACATCGTCACGCGAGCCGTCGATCTTTTTCTTGGCCTTGACGATCTGGACGCTGATGCCCGAGGAGTCGGCCTTGTCGCCGCCTGCAGTGTAGTAGGCGTTGACGGCGGCATGGCCGACGCCGACGACTATGTCTTTTTCCACAGTCTGCCCGGCGGCGAGCTGGATGTTCTCGGTCACCGAGCCGCTGCCGATCGCAACCGTCACCTTCTGCTCACCAGCCGGCACGATGATCCTGGTGTCGCCATAGTGGGTGGTGCTGCCGCCCGGGAAGGCGAAATCGACATGGGCTTCGTCACTGATCTCGGCGCCCTGGCTTGGCTTCGGATGGATGAGCATGGTGCCGGCGTTCAAGGTGAAGAGCGGCTTGTAGACCTGGCCCGCCTCGATCTTGACCTTCTGTTCCGCCCGAGCTTCGTCGGCGCGCGCGACGACGACATAGTCGCCCGGCTCGAGATTGGCCTCGTAGTTGTTGTACTGGGTGGTGACGGCCTCGCCGCGCGTGCCATCGGCCTTGGCCTTGTAGACCTCCCAGGCATTGCCGTCGGTGATCGGATCGCCGCCATCCGCCATGACCACGCTTGGGACGAAATTGAATTCGGGCTTTGCCGGTTCGGGGGCTGGAGCTGGCGCTGGCGCCGGTGCGGGTTCAGGTGCCGGCGCGGCGACGGTTTCGATCAGTGCTTGCTGCAGCGCCTTCTCGTCCGAGGCCTGGATATATTTGCCGCCGGTGTTGTCGGCGAGACAGGCAATCTGCTTGCCCTCGTCAGCGGTCAGGCCGAAGCCGACGACGTCGACGGTGAAATCGACGCCTGAGGCCTCCAGTTCCCCGCCCAGCGCGCACGGGTCACCTTCGCAGGTTTCAAGCCCATCGGTGATGAGAACCACGGTCGCCTTGTCCTCGGTGTATTTCAGAGCTTCGGCCGCCTGCTTGACGGCTGCGGTCAGCGGCGTCTTGCCGAGGAATTTCAGGCTGTCGGCAGCGGCCGAAATGGCGCTAGCCGAGCCGGCTTGCGGCGGCACGATCAGCTCGATGTCGTCGCAGCTGCCCTTTTCGCGGTGGCCATAGGCCATGAAGCCGATCTCGTCGTCGCCCGGGACCGACTGCAGTACGGTCCTCAGCGATTCGCGCGCGATCTCGAGCTTCGGCTTGCCGTCGATCTGGGCCCACATCGAGCCTGAAGCGTCAAGAATGATGATAACCTTGTTGGCGGCAAAGCCGAGCGAAGTCATCGACAAAAGGAGCAGCGCCGCAGCGACGCTCCGCAAAAGTCCCGCCATGGAAATCTCCTTGAGGCCGCCCTCTTATATGCGGCGGCAAGCTATTTGACGCCGCGTCCGGGCACAAGCCCCGGAGCGGGTCACGAACGGTTGCCGTGTAACAGGATCGGCGCCGGCCGAGGCCTGTTCCGAGGCCGGCTAAGCACCGCGTCAGTACGTGGTGCGGCGCTCTTCGGAAGGGGGCCGGCCGAATTGCAGCCGATAGCTCTGCGCGAAATAGGAGTGCGAGGTAAAGCCGGTGGCAATGGCCACGTCGAGGATCGGCATGTTGGTCTGGCGCAGCAGTTCGCGCGCCCGCTCAAGCCTGAGCCGCATGTAGTAACGACCGGGCGTGACGCTCAAATGGCGCAGGAACAAGCGCTCGACCTGGCGCACCGACAGGCCCGCCGATTTGGCAAGCTGCACGGCTGATAGCGGCTCGTCGAGATGGTCGGCCATCAGTTCGACGATGCGCCTTAGCTTCTCCGACTTGCCGGTCAGGTCGCGCTCCGGCCCGACGCGCTGGCGGTCGCCGGCGGAGCGGATGCGCTCATGCTGGAACTGGTTGGCAACGCCGTTGGCGAGGTTCGAGCCGAAGTCGCCACGCACGATCTCCAGCATCAGGTCGATCGAGGTCGTGCCACCGGCGCAGGTGTAGCGCTTGCGGTCGATCTCGAAGACGTTGCCGGTGCAGTTGATGTCGGGAAAGCGCTCGACGAAGCCGGCGCGGTTTTCCCAATGAATGGTGCAGCGATAACCTTCGAGCTGACCGGCTTCGGCCAGGAGGTAAGAGCCCACCGACAGCGCGCCGAGCGCATTGCCGCGCCGGCCCCAGCTGCGCAGCGCCGCCAGCACCTTGCTCTTGCCGGGGAACTCGACCGACAGGCCCACCGACACGAACAGGATATCGACGGGCGGCAAATCGGCGACGGCATAGTCGATCTTGAGCGGCAGGCCGTTGGAGGCCATGACGGGATCGCCGTCGGCCGAGACCGTCGTCCAGCCATAGAAATCGCGGCCGAGCAGGCGGTTGGCCGAGCGGAAGGTATCGATCGCCGCTGCCAGCGAAAACATCGAAAACTTGTCGACCAGCAGGAACGCGAATTGCCGGCCCCCTTGAACGGGATCATCCACGACCGGCCGTTCAGAGGGTATAGTAAGGTTCGGCAAAGAAGCTGCTTTCTGGGTCAGAAGGAAGGCCGCTTCAAGCCGGCCGCAAGGTAGGCTGAGGCTAACGTATTGGCCATCAGCATGGCAATGGTCATCGGTCCGACACCGCCGGGCACGGGGGTGATGGCGCCGGCGGCCTTGGCCGCTTCGGCATAGGCTACATCGCCGACGAGGCGGGTTTTGCCTTCGCCCTTCTCGGGTGCGGCAATGCGGTTAATCCCGACATCGATCACGGTGGCGCCGGGCTTGACCCAGTCGCCCTTGATCATTTCGGGCCGGCCGACGGCGGCAACCAGAATGTCGGCTGTGCGGGCCAGTGCCGGCAGATCCTTGGTGCGGCTGTGGGCGATGGTGACGGTGCAGTTGGCGGCAAGCAACAGATTTGCCATCGGCTTGCCGACGATGTTGGAGCGGCCGACGACGACCGCGTTGAGGCCGGAAAGATCCTTGCCGCGCACGCGTTCGATCAAAAGCATGGAGCCGGCCGGCGTGCAGGGCACGAAGGCTGTTTCGAGTTCGCCGGTGCCGAGCTTGCCGACATTGATGAAATGAAAGCCGTCGACATCCTTTTGCGGTGCGATGGCCTGGATGATCTTGCCGGCATCGATATGGGCGGGAAGCGGCAGCTGCACCAGAATGCCGTTGATGGCCGGATCGGCGTTGAGTTCGCCGATGATCTTCAGCAGTGCCGCTTCGGACGTGTCGGCCGGCAGCGTGTGCTGCAGCGAATGAAAGCCGCATTCCTTGGCGGTGCGCGACTTCGACGCGACATAGACCTGGCTTGCCGGATCCTCGCCGACGATGACCACCGCTAAGCCGGGCTGGGCCTTTCCCTTGGCGACCAGGTCCTCGGTCAAGGCCTTGACCTTCTGAACCACGTCTGCGGCGACGATCTTTCCGTCAATCACTTCGGCCATGAACCATCCTCGACATCATTCCAGCCAAGGCGCGGCGCGCGCCTTGAACGTTGCTTCGTGCATGTCGTTGTTCCAAACGTTCCGCCCATTCGGGTAAAGCCCGACGGCAGCGCTTTTTGGGCGCCATGCTGCGCGGCATTGTCACGAAATTTGGCCTAAGCAATCCCGTCAAAGCGCCGTCACATGCCGTAAACTCGAAACCGGCAGCTTTTATTCTGTGCTGACGGGCTCTGAGCGACTCATCCTTTCACGGAAAGGCTGAACCGCTCTATTTCTTGTTTTGACGCAATTCCCAAGGGAAAGCGCGCTACGCGCTTTTCCCGGGAAAACCGTTTCACACTTTTCCTGGAATTGCTCAGAAATAGCGGCGGTGCGAACGGCTTTCGGTGAGTTCGCGCACCGCTTCGCGAAATTCGCGCAGGCTGGCGCGGATATCGTCGATTTGCGCCTGCTGGTCTTCCGGCGCCGCCCCAGCGGGCTGCAGAGAAGACCACGGCCCGGACGCCGCGGGCATCGGCTGAGCCTGCGAATAGGCATAGTCAGCCGGCTGACGAGGCTGCGCGTAGCCAGGCTGCTGCGCAGGGGAATTGGCGTGCGGAACCTCGTTCCGGAAGTCCGGCTGGCGATAGCCCACAGGCTCCTGCACCGGCCTTGTATATTCGGCGGCTGGTTGGGCGCGGTAGGTCTCGACGGGTTCGCCTGACGTCCCGCTACCCGGCGCGGCTTTGCGCATCGCCGAGAACAGTCCGTCGAACAGACCTGGGCTCCGGGCGGGAGCGGCCGCGGTCGGCAACACCGGAGGTGCTGCCGGTGGCGGCGCCACAGGCAGCGGCGCGCGATAGACCTTGTCCTCGACCGGAGGGCGGCGCTCGTCCATTGTGCCGCGCGAACGCGAATTGGCACCGCCGTGCAGGCTGGCAAAGGCGCCGCGCATGGCGCCGACACCGATGCCCGAAGCAAGCCCGAGCAGCAGGCCGGCCATCGCTATTACAGCCCGCGACGGTCCGTTGGGTTCGACCGGCGGTTGCGCGGGGGTCATCAGATTGATGTTGGTGGTGTTGATGTTTTGCTGTTCGCCGGTCTCCTTGGCGCGCAGAAGGTACTGTTCGTAGACGGAGCGTTTGGCCGTGGCATCACGCTCCAGTTCGCGCAGGCTGACCAGATCGCTGTTGACGTCGCCGCTCTGGACCTTTGCCTGAGCCAGGCGGGAAGCGAGATCCTGCTCAAGCTGGACCGAGCGCTTCAAGTCGACCTGCAGCGACGAGGCGATGCGGCGCAGTTCGCCTGCGATGCGCTCGCGCGAGCCGCCGAGCTGGGCGTTGAGCGCCTGGTATTCGGGATGACGCGGTCCCAGACGCACGGCGGCGCGGTCGGCCTCCTGCTTCAAAGCTGCATATTGCGCGCGCAGTTCGCTCATCGTGTTGGAATTGATTTCTTCCGGCAAGGTGCCGTTGATGACCGAATTGACGTCCAGCAAACGCGCCGACGCGGCCCGGGCATTGAGTTCCAGCGTACGGGCCCGGGTGACTGAGAGCTGCTCGTTGAGCTTCAGCATCTGGTCGTCGCTGATCAGATGGCCCTGCGCGTCGACGAGATCATGCGTGGCCCTGAAATCCTCGACCTTGCGCTCCGCTGTCTCGACATTCTTGCGCAGGTCATCGAGCTTGGCCGTCAGCTGGTCCGTCGCGCGCCCGGCCATCCCGAACTGGTATTGGGCCGCCTCCTGCTGGAAAACGTCCCTGGTCCTATTGGCTATCTCCGCCGATTTGTCGGCGCTTTGAGTGGTGGCGCTGATGGAAACGACAAAGCTCTTGCCGCTGCGCTCAACCGACAGGCTCTTGGCCAGATTGCCGACCGCCAGCGCCTGGCGGCGCACTTCACCGCCGCCGCCAGGGCCATCCTGGCGCGACAGTATCGAGCGAATGAGCGACAGGACGCCAAGGCCGCCAGAGCCCTGTCCGTTGAATTCCGGATCGTCGACGAGATTGAGATCGGCCACGACCTTGTCGAGGACCTTGCCGGATGTCACCATCTTGATGCGGGTTTCGACAACAGCCAGCGCCGCATCGGGCTGCCCGACCGGTTGGGTGAGATCGTTGTCGGAAAGCTTCAGGTCGCCTGGCTCGATGACCATCTGTGTGGTGGCTTCGTATTTCTTCGGTGTCGAAACGGCGACGGCGACGCCGAGCACCGTCCCCAATATCGTCGTCGAGACGATCAGCAACTTGGAACGACTAATGCCGCGGACGACCTGGAGCGGATCGATCAGCGGTTTCCATTCCTGCCCGTCATCGTCGTCGCGGTCCGGTTGCTGCTCGTGGAAAGAGCGGGGCTCATAGGCCGCGCGGGAGCGAGGCTCCTGACGCCGGCCGGAAACAGGCTCCTCACGCGCGCTGGCGGCCGAAACGGGTTCGCCGTCGGCCTGGAACTGCGGCGGCTCGGGCGGTGACGTTGGCGCCGGATTCGACCGCGCCTCGCGTTGCGATCGGGCTATGCGGTGACGCGTGGCGGCATCCTCGCGCCATGACGGATCCACCAGGTCACCGATCGAGACCGCCGACGCATCCGCCGCCTCATCGCCGCGCACAGCTTTGCCGAGCGCCAGGAGGGAGCGCTCGCGCCTCCAGTCTTCACGGTTTTCCCTGTCGACCATTGTCTCGAAACTTTACCTTCGACGGCGCGGGAGCGGCGGTCGGCCAATCGTTAAGTCACGCTAAACAGGCATGGGAAACAAAAGGTTAATTTCCGAAGTCTGCAAGTGAAAGTTTCTCGCTTCGCCACGCATTGCCGGGATCTGTAAAATGGCGTCAGAACCGCACGTTAAGCTTTCCGGCTTACGGCTTTCCTCGATATGACGCAGGCCAGCGACATACCGCAAAGGCGGACACTCGCCCGCATCGGCACCTTCCTTGCCGAAAGACGGGGGCTGGTTCGCGACTATCTTTCAGCCATCAGCGGCGCCGGCGGGCGGCTGGTGTTCTCGCTTGCCTATTTCATCGCACTTGCCAACACGCTGTCGATTGCCGAGTTCGGCATGTTCGCCACCGCCTCGGCGGCCGGCGTCATGCTGTCGCGCATCCTCGCTTTCGGCTTCATCTCGGCGCTTTACCGCACAGCCACCATCCGCCCCAATCTGATCGGCACCTTCACCGCCGGCTTCCTTTTGCTTGGCGCCGTGTCCTTACCACTGCTGGCGGCGGCCTCCTGGGGCGTCTACCTGATCTTCTTCGCCAGCACCGTGCCTCTGGCCGTCTTTGCCGCAATCGTCTTTGCCGAAGCGCTTTTGTGGCGGCCGGTCGAGGTGGTGCTGATCGTCAACAACGGGCTCGGCAAATTCGGCCGCGCCGCGGTGCTGTCGATCGTGACCACGGCGTTCCGTGCGCTGGGCGCCGTGCTGTTCATGCTGTCGGGGCAGCACAGCGTCTGGATCTGGTCATTGTTCTACATCGGCGCCAACGCCGCCTCGCTGCTGCTGGCCTTCGGCTTCTATTATCCACGCCAGCGGCTGAGGCTGCGCACCGAGCTCTATCTCAGGCGGCTTGCCGATTCGATCTATGTTGCCGGCGCCGAAGTGCTGTTCTACCTGCAGTCGGAATTCGACAAGCTGCTCGTCCTGGCGATCGGCGGGCCGCATCTGGCCGGCATCTATGCCATCATCATGCGGCTGGTCGACCTGACGGCAATACCGATCCGCACCTTCTCGATGATGCTGGTGCAGAAGATGATGCGGTCGCCGGAGCTGTTGTCGCGACTGCGGGTCAAGAGCGGTATCGAAGCCGGCGTGTTCCTGGTATCGACATTGGCGCTGGCCGCACTCGGCATCGTGCTGCATTTCTTCCCCAATGCACTTGGCCGGAATGTCGCCGAGGCGGCGCCCTTGGTGGCATTGGCAATCGGCGTGCCGGGACTGCGCAACCTGGTCGAATACCAGGCCGAGCTGCTGTTCGCGCGCGGCCAGACCGCGCTCAGGGCGCTCAACCTCGGCCTGCTGGCGGGGCTGAAGGCGGTGCTGTTGACCTATGTGCTGACCACGATTGCCGACACGCCCAGGCTTGTCGTATCGCTCAATGTCGTCTTCCTGCTGCTCTATCTCGCCTCGGCGCTGCTGACCTATTCGGCGCTGCGCAAGCCCGCCAAGGCAATCTAAGCCAATCCGATCAGGCGGCGGATGCGGCCGATATCGGTGCCGATGAAGGATTGCATGCCGATCGCCACCTGCCCCGGTGCCATGGCGGCGACGAAGCTGCGGAATTCGTCATCCGACAGCGCCTCGCCGGTCCAGTGCACGCGGCAGAATTCCTCCGAGCCGTGGAAATGGCCAGCGCGCTTCAGCACATCGTCGACATAGCGGCCATAGATCATGCATTCGGAGAACCGGCGCACTGAAGCGATGACCTCGACCCAGCCGCGCGCGTGCACCTTCTCGATCTCGGCGCACATCGCCGTCACGGTCTGACGGCGCCAGGCGATCAGCGTCGAAATATAGTCGTGGTTCGAAACCTCGGATGCATCGATACCAATCGCCGAGGCCGCATTGCGCGACCAGATGCGATGCTCGTCGTGACCGTCGCTCGACAGCACGCCGTCGCGCCGGAACAGCCGCACCTTGCCGTCGCGCCAGAAGGCGCTCAGATCGAATGGCTTGAGGAAGGCGACGTCGGAATCACAGAAGACCAGCACGTCTTCTCCAGCATGCGCAGCGATGGCGATGCGGCGCAGCTGCTGCACATGCCAGCCGCGCAGCGGCTGGGCCTTGAAACTGAGCCAGATGCGACGGCGAAAGAGGCTCATCGGATCGTCGAACACACGCAGCCAGCGCGGCAGCAGGTCGCGCTCGTCGACAACGCTGCGGCGGTCGTTTTCCAACTGGCGAAACAGCGCCACGTCGCGGTGCTCGACCAGAATGTAATGATGCGCCACGCCGGAGACATGGCGGTCGAGGGTCTCGCACAACAGGCGGCAGCGTTCGAAATCCGGCGCATAGCTGGCGGTCACCACCGCCGCCGTCGGCGTTTGCGGCAGGGCACCGGTCTCGGCTGCAGGGCTCGGCACGACGCGGCTGTTCACCGCAACTCTCCGGCGGGCTCGGGCCGATGTGAGAATTTCTGCCTGACGACACGCAGCAGGAACACCGGATTGCCGACGACGTAGCGGCGCCACAGCCGGCCGGGCTCGATGCACAGACGGAACAACCATTCGAGCCTCAGCTGGCGCATCCACAGAGGCGCCCGCGGCACCGTGCCGGAGAGAAAATCGAGCAGCGCGCCGACGGCGATCGGCAGCGTGCAGTGGCGGGCATCGATATGACGGGCGATCCACAATTCCTGGCGCGGCACGCCCATGGCCACAAGCAGCACGTCGGGCCGCAATGCCTCGATGCGATCGACGATCGCCTGCTCTTCGGCGGGGGAGAAATAGCCGTCATGGATGACGACGAATTCGTGCTGCACCGCCAGCGCGGCTAGCCTGACCGACGCCGCCTCGGCGTTGGCGCGGGTGGCGCCAAGCAACCCGACGGTCAGCGGCCTCGCCGATGCCTGCAGAAAGGCCGGAATGAGATCAGTGCCGTTGAGATTGTCCGGGAACGGCGCGCCGTAGAGCAGCTTTGCCGCCAGATCGACGCCAACGCCGTCAGGCAGGATGAGGAAATCGTCGAGCGCCTCGGCAAAGACCGGATCGGTAGAGGCGATGTTGGCGTTGTGAGCGTTGAGAAAACTGACCTTGGTGAAGCGCCGCTCGGCAATCAGACGAGCGAGCAGCGCGATCGCGTCATCCCAGCCGATGGCAAGGACCGAAATGCCAAGGATCGTCTTCAGCGTATCGAGCCCGAAGGCGGCGCGGGCGGTGTGCATGTTCATGCAAACACCTCCTCCCCCACCGACCCGAGCTTTTCCAGGCCGAGCCTGATGGCGGCATCCAGTGCCTTGATCTGCCGGCGGTGAAAGGCGCTGCCATCGACATCCTTGACATCGGCCGCCGCTGCCTCCAGCGCGCCGGCGAAGGCGGCCGGATCGTCGGTGACGAAGCAATTTGCCGGGCGATGATCGATGCCGCGCAGCGAACGGCTGGTGGCGACCGACGGCAGGCCGAGCTCGAAGGTTTCGATGGTCTTGAGCTGAACGCCGCTGCCCGCGGTGCTGATCAGTGGAATGACGGCGGCGCCGCGCACGAAATTCTGGGCGTCGGACACGCGGCCGACAAATTCGACACCGGGATGGGCAGAGGTGATATCCGACGGCATGTTGCCGGCGACCCTGATGCGAAAGCTCCGGCGAAGATGCGGCACGACTTTTTCCAGGAACCAGTCGAGGCCGATGCGGTTCGGCTGCCAGGTCCAAGTGCCGATCAGCGCCGCGTCGCAATCGATGCGGCGCGGCTTGACCGGCTTTGGCGCCGTGGCAGTGGTCACCAGCGGCAGCACCGCCGAGCGGTCGTCGCTGGCAACGCCGAGTGCGGCGCGGTCTTCCTCGGCCAGCGTGAAGACGAAGCGAGCCCGGCGGCAGAGCCGCTCCTCCATGGTCTTGAGCAGCCTGGCCTCGCGGGCAAACAGCAGGCGCTGGAAGCGACTGTTTGCTGCTGCCGCATTCTCTTTGGCCGAACCATGTTCGACATTGTGGGCGACGAAAATCGAGGGACGGTCGGCGAACAGTTTGTCAAAGGCGCCGGCGAACTGCACCGAATTCAGGACATAGCCGTCGAAGGGACCGGCGCGCTCGATCGCGGCACGGACTTCGCTGTCGGAAACCGCGCGCAGCTTCACGGAAGCGAAGGTGAGCCCTGACAGCACCGCCTTGCCAAGCCAGGCGAGCTTCTGCCGCGCCGAGGCGCTTTCCGTGCGCACGTCGACGGCGCCGAGCACGATGGTGTTTTCGGGGTCGCTGGGCGCCTTGCCCGGCCAGATGAAGCCGATGACGGTGACGCGCACGCCGGCGCGCCGCAAGGCGGCGATGATCGCAGCATTGGCGATCTCATAGCCCGAAGCGAGAGCGCCGTCGGGCACGATCGATGTGGCGAACAGCAGATGCATCTCACCTATCCAGGCGTCAGCGACTAGCAAAGCTGGGTGAACCCTTGATTAAATCACGCAACGCAACGGCTGAAAGGCGCGGACCGGCAGGCGCCGCTGCGAAAGGTGATTAACGAAACGTTATCGTCGCGGTGTTATCGAAAGCCAGATTCAAAACATGCGGCTGGAGCGGATGATCCCTTTGCCATCGGACGGTTCGGTATCGATTGCGGGACGCTCTCCGGGGCTCGCCGCAGAGACGATGGAAGCCGTCGTCACGCTGCCGACCTTCAAGCGGCCGCAACTGCTGCTCGAAACGCTGGCGTCGCTGAAGGCACAGCAAACCAGCCGGCGCTTCGCCGTCATCGTCATCGAAAACGAGGCCGAGGCGCGTGAGGGCGCCCAGGCGGCCGTGCCGCTGTTCGAACGCGACGATATGAAGGGCATGGTCATCATCGCGCATGAGCGGGGCAATTGCAGTGCCTACAATGCTGGCTGGCAGACGGCGATCCTGCATTTTCCGGATTTCCGCCACCTGCTGGTCATCGACGATGACGAGATCGCCGACGCGGACTGGCTGGAGCGCATGTGCAGGACGGCGGAGACGCTTGGCGCCGACATTGTCGGTGGCCCGCAAGTGCCGGTGTTTACCGATCCTGCTCACGCCAAATGGGCCGAGCACCCGGTGTTTGCGCCGCCCTATCGCCAGACCGGGCGCGTGGCCGCACTCTATTCCTCGGGCAACCTTCTGGTCGGGCGCAATGTGCTCACCATCATGGGGCCACCCTTCCTCGACCTGCGGTTCAACTTCATGGGCGGCGGCGATTCCGACTTCCTCAGCCGCTCGGCGCAGAAAGGTTTCGTGCTTGGCTGGTGCGCCGAGGCAAAGGTGCGCGAAGGCGTTCCGGCCCGGCGCGTCGAGGCTGACTGGATCCGCGCCCGATCCTTACGCAACGGTGTAATCTCGACGCTGGTCGAAAAGAAGAAGCGCGCCGGCACGCCATTCGCCGGCGCCAAGGTGTTTGCAAAAAGCCTGGCGCTGCTGATAGCCTCGCCCGTGCGCGGCGCAATCAAATTGGCGCGGACAGGATCGCTGTCGACGGCGCTTTACCCCGTCTATGTCTCGCTCGGCCGCGTGCTTGCCGAATTCGGATACGCCAATGAGCAATACAGGCAGCCTGAGAAGAACTGACGAGCTGCTGCTGGGCGGCATCGTCACCCGCGACGGCGTGGCGACGGCGATTGCCGCGCTGTTGTTTGCCGTCGTCATCGTGTCGTTCCGGCCGTTTCAGCCGGCAGGCGCGGAACTGACCGGCGACGGCGGCGACATCGTCAACCAGCTCGGCTTCAGTTCGCTCGGCGCCATTTCGATCTTCTCACTGCTGACGTTCGCCGACCCCAAGGTGGTGCGCTCGCTGCTCAGCCCGTCCTGGATTCTGATGCTCGGCTTTTTCATGCTTTCGGTCATCAACGCGACCGACCCGTCCTCGGCCATGCGCGCGGCCTTCTTCACGCTGCTTGGCGTTCTGACGATAGCGACGGTCCTGGTGCTGCCGCGCGATGCCGACAGTTTTTCGAAAGTCATCATATTCTGCGCGATCGTCGTTATCGGCCTGTCCTATATCGGCCTCATCGTCTTTCCGCATGAGGCCCTGCATACGGCCGATTCGCAGGAGCCCGAACATGCCGGCCTGTGGCGTGGTGTGTTCGCCCACAAGAACATTGCCGGACCAATCATGGCCTGCTTCAGCTTCGCCGGCCTCTATCTCTTCCGGCGCGGCCAGAAATTCTGGGGCGTGGCGATCTTCGGCGCGGCGATGATCTTCATGCTGCACACCGGATCCAAGACGACGGCCGGCCTGGTGCCGTTCTCGATCCTGATCGTCGTGCTGCCGGGCCTGATCGGCATGCGGTTCGGCACGCCGATCCTGTTTGCACTGGCGATCATTGCGACGGCCATCGGTACCTTAGGCATCGTCTTCATCCCGCCGGTGGAAGAGCTGGCGGCCACCTATTTCCCCGACCTCACCTATACCGGGCGCACGACGCTGTGGGAGTTCTCCGGCGAGATGCTGGCGAAGAAGCCTTGGACCGGCTACGGCTATGAAAGCTTCTGGGGCACGCCGCTGCTGCTGAGCCAGGACCAGCCTTTCGACCGGGCCTGGGACATCCGGACCATCGTGCATGGTCATGACGGCTATCTCGACATTGCGGTGCTGATGGGCATCCCGGCGCTGTGCGTTGCCGTCTACACTTTCGTGATCGCGCCGCTGCGCGACTACATGCGCATCCCGCCGCGCAAGGAGAACATCTATCTCGGTGACTTCTTCATGATGGTGGTGCTGTTCACGGCGCTGAACGCGTTCCTGGAAACCTTCTTCTTCCATCGCGGCGACCCGGTGTGGCTGTTCTTCGTGCTCGGCGTGCTTGGCTTGCGGCAAGTGTCGCTGCGGCCGATCGCGGTACGCCGGCGACCTTGACCGGCTGGCCTGATCCAGCACCCCTTGAGGGGCTTTCCCGTCTGCCCGCTAGCGTCTAAGGAGAACCCTTGTCTCGGAGGGCTCTCAATGACGATCAGGCTTGTTCTCGCCGGTTGCGGCAATATGGGTTACGCCATGCTTGCGGGCTGGCTGAAATCCGGCAAGCTTGCCCCGCAAGCCGTGTTCGTGGTCGAGCCCAATGCCGAATTGCGCAAGCGCGCCGAGCACCTCGGTTGCAGTGTCGCCGCGGGCGCGAACGGGATCCCCGCCGACGCAGAGCCCGACCTCGTCGTCATCGCCGTCAAGCCGCAGGTGATCCGCGACGTCACCGCCGCCTACAAGCGCTTCGGCGACGGCAGGACCACCTTCGTCAGCATCGCCGCGGGCACGCCGGTCGCCACCTTCGAGCACATCCTCGGCCATCTCGCGCCTGTTATCCGCTGCATGCCCAACACGCCGGCCGCGATCGGCAAGGGCATGATGGTGGTCTATTCCAACCCGCTGGTGACCGACGACATCAGGCGTTTCGTTGCCGAGCTGCTGTCGGCGAGCGGTGTGGTGACGACGATCGACGACGAAGGCCTGATGGACGCGGTGACGGCGGTTTCGGGGTCCGGTCCGGCCTACATCTTCCATTTCATCGAGGCGCTGACGGTTGCAGCCGAGAAGGCGGGGCTGCCGGTCGAGACCGCCAGGCTGCTTGCCATGCAGACCGTCTATGGCGCTGCTGCACTCGCTGCCGAAAGCGGCGAGGAGCCCGGCGTCCTGCGCCAGCAGGTGACCAGCCCCAACGGAACCACGGCAGCCGCCCTTGCCGTGCTGATGGGCGAAGACCGGCTGACGAAGCTGCTGACCGAGGCGGTGGAAGCCGCGCGGCTGCGGTCGGTGGAATTGGGGAAGTAGCCGAGACGCTCGCGGGGCCGTATCAGCCCCACTTCATCTCACCCTTGGCGACCTTTGCGCCCAGTTCCAGGGACGAGACGTCAAGAAGATCGGGATAGCGCCGCTTCATCGCTGTAATCAGCTCGACGCTGGATTTCGCTTTTTCGGCTTCCTTATTGAAAGCTTCGAGGTAGGCGCGGGTGAATTCCACGGCCGCCAGACCGTCCGGTGCACCGGCTACCTGATGGGACGGCACCACGATGTTGGGTTTGCGGGACGCGATTTCGTTGAGCGCGGCAATCCATTTCTTGCGGTCGTCTACGGTTGGCTCGTCGGCAACCCAGACATGTACGCCGGACGAGATCAGCACGCCGCCGAACACCGCTTCAAGGCTGGGCACCCAGAGATACCGCCGGTCTTTCAGATCGGCGACGGTGACGATCTCGATCTTGTTTCCTTCGATTTCAAGTGAGGTGATATCGGATGCCTCGGGAATGACGACATCCGCCAGGACCTTCGGTCCATTGTCCTTGAGCTGCGGGCCCCAGACATCCAGCTTGGCTTGCACATTGGCTTTGATGGCAGCCACCGTCGCAGCGGCCGCGATGATCATGGCGCCGGGGAATTCATCCGCGACGGGACGCAGGCCGAAATAATAGTCAGGGTCGCTGCAGCTGACGTAGATCGTGGTCAGAGTCTTGCCCGTCGCCTTGATCGCATCCGCGACCGCACGGCCATCCGACAGGGTAAATCCGCCATCGAGGAGGATGGCTTCCTTCTCACCGGTCAGCAGCACCGGCGTGCGGCGGAAACCCTTCTCGTCAGCCTGAAAATAGGTCCATTCCAGCTTGGCGGCGGCCTTGGCTGCAAAAGCCAGAGGCTGAAGCATGGCAACCATGCCCGTTGCCAGAAGGGTTTTCATTGTTTCGCGTCTTGTCCAAATGGTTTGCAAGATTTCAACCTCAATGGGGTTCAACTGATCGTTCGGAGATTGGCATCTCGGCATCGTTTGAAAAACCCGGATCAAAAAGACAGACTATATGAATGGATCATACAATGGCAGCCGATGGTCTGCGTCGTCAGCACGAGCGCAATGATCAGGCGTGTTGCGCGAGCAGGTCAACAGCCCCATGGCGCGACCGCGGCAGCATTTGGTCTGCTGGGCGGGAGCGGCTGACGAAGCTGCTGACCGAATCGTGGAACTGGGGGAGTAGGATCAGGCCAGATCGGTGTGGGAAAAGCCTTTCCCTCTGTAGAGCGAGGGCATCCCACGGCTTTTTGCCGAGGCATATGACAGGCAGTCAGCGAGATTGAGCTGAGCCGGGTGGCCGCGACCTTTGCCATAGTTCGAAAAAGCCTGGATCGCGAGCTTGGCATCACCTCTTTCGATCGGAACCACCTCGATCGCGGCTTCGAGCAGGAAGTCTCCTATTGCCCTTTCGGCGAGAGCGGCTCCACCACCAACTTCGACGAAAACCGCATCGCCGCTTCGAGCACGACCAGCGGAGATGTTATCCGTATCGAGGCCTGCCCGATCCGGCGGCTCCAATCGGCGGCGTCTTCCTCTCCGGCGAGGACAGCGATCACCACCGAGGTGTCGATGAACATCAGGAATGTCCCCACATCTCGTCGATCTCATCCTTAGTCAAATCCCTGCCGCCGCTTCCCGCCTTGGCCTTCAGATCGTTCGATATGGCGGCCAGCCGCTCAGCCAGCGGAACTCGTTCACGTTCGCGCTGAAGCTCGGATTCGAGCGCTTCGATCACCGCTTCGGTCAAGGAAATCTTTCGCTTTTCGGCAAGCTGCCGGGCGAGGTCACGGGCGCGCGGGTCTCTGATCTGGAGATTCATTCTGGAAGCCTCCGTTCGGTGCGACTACAACATAGGGAGTTGTCATGACAAGGCCAGCCCGACTGGCCTGTCATCCAATCTCAGCTCCCGTACAGCATCTCATCCTGCAGCTTGCGCAAAGCGAACAGCCTGGTCGTGCGGTCGGGTGTGGCGTTGTCGGTGGTGATGAGCTCGCCCTTCCTGACCGGCTTCAGCACCTTGCCGCCTTCGAGCAGGCCGACCGCGACGGCGCTGACGGCGCGGGCCTCTTCGACGGTCATTGTCCAGGAGCGGTAGCAGGTCTCACCGATGGCATCGAAGGTCTCGCCCATGGCGAGATCGCGCTTGGCGACCGCGCAGACCTCGGCCACCGGCTTCGGCAGCGGCACCATGTCGGGGCGGCCGTAGAGCATGATACGCGCTGCCGTCAGCGGCACTTCCAGCGAGGTCAGATGGTAGGGCCGGAAGAAGCTGTAATAGGGGCCGTGGCCGATATGCAGATCGTCCATGCGCTCGACGATGCGCGGATGCGTCGCCTCGACGATGACGAACACGCCCGGCGCCACACCCTTGCCGATCGTGTAGTCGACAACACCCTTCTTCGACAGGATGCCGCCATCGGCGCGCGGTATCAGCACCTTGGCCAGCTGGTCGCGGTCGGCCTTGGGCCCGTGCATGCCCGGCACATCGGGCACCAGCCCGGTGGCGTTGGCGATGGCGCACATCTCGACCATGGTTTTCGAGCCGTCTACGAACTCGACCAGCATGCGCGGGTTCATGTTGCGGCGAAGGGCTTCCTCGCGATAGTCATCCGGAACGGCATCGTGGTTGAGCGGGTTGTTCTTGCCCTTGCCAGCCGAGACGATGGTGTAGCCGAGCGCGGAGGCAAACTCGATCAGCTCCATGCAGCTCGACGGCTCGTCGCCGGCGCCGACCGAATAGACGACGCCGAGCCGGTCTGCCTGCTGCTTGAGGTAGCAGCCGATCGTGACGTCGGCCTCGACATTCATCATCACCAGGTGCTTGCCGTGCTCCATCGCCTTCAAGTCGAAATCGGCGGCGACACCAGGCTTGCCGGTGGCGTCTATGACGACGTCGATCAGCGGATTGGTGACCAGCATCTCGTTCGTGGTAATGGCGATTTTGCCCGCCTCGATCGCCGCGGTGACTTTCGAGCCCCTGTCCGCCTCGACCGCCATCGCCTCATCGCCATAGGCGATGCGGATGGCGTCACGGGCGGTGTGCGGGCGGCGTGTCGAGATGGCCGCGACCGAGATGCCGGGCATCAGCATGCCTTGCGTGACCAGGTCGGTGCCCATTTCGCCGGAGCCGATGACGCCGATGCGCACCGGGCGGCCCTCGGCGGCGCGCCTGGCGAGATCGCGGGCCAGTCCGGTCAGGGCGACATTGGTCATGCAAGCGTGTCCACGGCTTCTTGATTGCAGGCGGGAATAGCAGGGAACGGCCCCGCTTTGCCAACGAAACCGGCGAACACCGGCAATTTCTCCGGCAACAGGCCCGGCCGGTGAGGCCAACCCCGGTAGAGGCTGATTGACCCGCCTCGGCGTCAAACCACCCTGATATAGCTCGTCATGCCGGTTTTCTGATGTTCGATGATGTGGCAGTGCAGCAGCCAGTCGCCGGGATTGTCGGCGACGAAACCGAGCTGAACCTTCTCGTTGGGCTGCATGAGATAGGTGTCGGAGATGACCGGCTGAACCTGGCGTGTCGACGACGACAGCACCTTGAAGCTCATGCCGTGCAGATGCATCGGATGCGCTTGCGGCGTCAAATTCTCCATGTCGATGACATAGTTTTTGCCGAGCTTCAGCTCGGCCAAAGGCGCGGTCGGGTCCGGCGTGTCGCCCGGCCACGGTACCTTGTTGATGGCCCAGAAGGAGTAGCCTAGCGTGCCGCATATGCTGTCGCTCGGCACGTTTTCCGCCGTGGCGCTGAGCGAGAGCGCGATGTGTTTCGCGCTGGCGAGATCCACCTCCGGCACTGGGTTGGCCTCCAGCGGTGCGAGGTCTCGCAAATCGCGCTTGAGCGAGCTGCCGGTGGCGCGCAAGGTGGCGAGGACCTTGGGTTTGGTGCCTCTGATGTCGCCCAGGCTGACGATCGCGCCCTCCTGGTCAGGCATGCGGATGGCGAGCTCCATGCGCTGCCCCGGTCCGAGCAGCAAGGCATCGGGCGCAAAACGCTGCGGCACCGGATTGCCGTCGAGCGCGATGACCGCGGCCTCCGCACCCTCGACGCGAAAGGCGTAGATGCGGGTGACATCGGTGATGGCGACCCGCATCCGCACCAACCCGCCGGCCGGCGCGTCGAATTGCGGCTGGTCGAGCCAGTTGGCGGTGCGCACCGTGCCATAGGTTCCGGTTTTTGCGGCATCGCGCGGCCGGAATTGCTGGATGAACTGCGCGTCGTCGCCGAGGCGCCAGTCGCGCAGGTTGACGACGGCTTCGGCGTCGAATTTTGGATCGTTGGGGTTCTCGACCACGATCACGCCGGTGAGGCCATGGCCCATCTGCTCCAGCGTGTTGCAATGCGGGTGATACCAGAAGGTGCCGGCGTCGGGCGGGGTGAAGGCGTAGTCGAAATGATCGCCGGTGTAGACGTAGGGCTGAACCAGGAAGGGGACGCCGTCCATCTTGTTTGGAACGCGAATGCCGTGCCAGTGGATCGTCGTCGGATCGTCGATGCCGTTGACGAGGCGGGCGGCGAAAGGCTCGCCCTTTTTCATCCTGAGCACCGGCGGCATTCCGGCCTCTCCATAAGTCAGCACATCGCGGGTCTGGCCGATATCCATGAACCAGGCCTGGATCTTTGCCGTCTTGAGAACCACCGGCTCCGGTGCGGCCGCGGCCCAGCCACCAAGCCTGGCCATCGCTGCAAGGCCGATCCCACCAGCGCCGGCAACCGCGGCCGTTTTCAAAAGCCTGCGGCGGGTGAATAGGGTCATCTGGCGCTCCAACGGAATATGATTACCTGTCGTCCTGAATGACGGGTGGCGACCGGCGCACAAGCCGATACTGCCACATCGCATCTCTGTCATGCCATGGCGAGCCGGTGACATCTGCTTGCGCAACAGCGTGAACGCTGGCGTGCCCACCATTCGCCCGCATCCGGGAGCGCGGGCTCGGATTAATGCAACTCGGCCAGCAACGCCTGTGCCTCGGCGAGGTTCTTTTCGGAACCGGCGGCGAGATCGTCCATCTTCTTGTCACCGAAGATGACGAGCGCGTCCTGGCATGCGGCGATCGCTTCCTGTGCCATCGCCTTGTCCTTGTGGGCGGCGCCCAGATCGACCAGCACGTCGCACAGGCTGTCCTGCGTGAAGGCGACAGCCGGCACCGAATTGATCTTCTTTTGCACCACGATCGCCTCGCGCAGGACCAACACCGCCTCCTCGAAATGCGCGACATTGTTTTCGGCGCGGCCGGCCATGGTCAAGGCATAGCCCATCTCGTTGCGCGCATTGGCCCAACGTTCGGGATCGCGGTCGCGACCGAGCTGCTCGGCAAGCGCCCGGTTGACGACAATCGCCTCCTCGTACAATTCAGCCGAAGGCTCGCGGGCCGCGATCATGCTCAGCGTCTGCGCGAGACTGGTCTGGTTGGTGATCCAGAGATCGGGATCGCGGGCGATCGTTCGCACCGTGGCGAGGTCGCGGTAGATCTGAGCGGCTCGTTTCAGCTTGCCGACATCGTTCGCCCAGTAACCAAGACTCGACAGCCCGCCGGCGAGATTGTTCTGATTGTTCTCCCAGACAGCCAGCGCATTCTCGCGCGTTACCACGCTGAGCGCTGCGTCATAGGCGGCAATCGCGCGGGTGAGCAACTCGACGTCCTTGCCGTCCGCGGCCATCAGCAAGGCATTGCCGATATCGCCCTTGGTGCGCGCCCATTGCATGCGGTTGGGAAAACCGTCGTAGATCCGCGCTGCCGTCTCGAAGCTCTGCACGGCCTTGGCGTAGAACGTGGCGTCGCCACCAATCCTGCCCTGGCTGTAGAGGGCAAAGCCGAGGTCGTAATTGATATTGGCCCACTCCTCCGGGTCGGCGTCCTTGGAGTAGGCGGGGAGCGCGGCTTCCAGCATGTCGGCTGCTTGGGCCAGCAAGTCCAGGTTGGATGTATTGTCGCCCAGGATCGACAGGGTCTGGCCGAGCACGCGCCGCGTCTGGCCGATCTCCGTGACATCACCGCCTTTCGTCTGCCCGTCGAGCGCCGCCCGCAGCGCGTCGACCGATTGCTGCAGCAGTTGATCGTCAGAGGCCAGCTTGCCTGACATCATCAACGCGCAGCCGAGGCGGAATTCCGTCTTGGCCCAATTGGCTGGGTCCTTGTCGCGGGTGCGAACCCTGAGCACCTGACCGTAGACATCGATCGCCTGCCGCAGGGTCGAGATGTCCCCCGCGCGTTCGCCCCAGTTCGATAGCGTGCCTGCAAGGCTGTAACCAATCGAAGCGAACTCGCCCGGCGCGGCGGTTGCGGTATAGACCTCCCATGCCTGACGATACGCGGTCACCGCCTGAATGTAGTAATCGGTTCCCGTATCGAGACCGCCGAGCGTGTCGTTGACCGATCCCAGATTCTGCTGCAGCGAAGCCCAGTCGAGCGGCAGTTTCTCACGCGGATATTCGGACAGAGCGGCCTGGTACGCGGTGGCTGCCTGCAGCAGCAGTTCCTTGTTCTTCTGCTTGGCGCCGAGGCGCTGCAAGGCGTTGCCGAGCGTCAGCTGGCCGTTGGCCCAGCTCGCCGCGGCGTGCTCGCGCGTCCAAACCGTAAGCGATGCCTCCGCCGCCTCCCGCGCGCGCTGCAACGCGGCGATATCGCCGTTGATCTCGCCGATCGACTCGAATGCGGTGCTCAAATTGTTCTGGATGGTCGCCCATTGCGCCGGCGCGCGTTCCCTGGTCATCTCCTCAGCCGCCGCCTGGAAGGCCGCGACCGATTGCTCAAGCGTCGGTACATCCTTTTCGCGCGCGCCGAGGCTCGCCAGAACGACACCCAGATTGATCTGGCTCAATGCCCAGTCGAGCGGTACGCGCTCTCTGTTGTATTCCGTCAATGCCGCACGATGCGCCTCGATCGCCGCGCGGAAACTGTCCGATGTGGTCTGGCGGTCGCCGATTTCGGACAGCACGATGCCGAGATTGTTCTGCGTCGCCGCCCATTCCAGCGGTAGTTTCTTCAACGACTGCACCTCGAGCGCCGAGCGGAATGCCGCGACAGCCCGCTCCAGAAGCGCCGTCCCGTTCTCGCGCTGGCCGAGCCGCCAGTAGACCGTGCCCAGATTGCCATAGGTCGATGCCCAGTCGTCGGGGTAGGCGTCATGCGTATAGACGGTCAGCGCCTGCTCATAGGCGGCAGCTGCCTTGTCGAGGTTTTCGCGGCCGGCTTCCCGTTCGCCCAACGTAGCAAGCGTGGCGCCCATATTGTTCTGGGTGGCCGCCCAAAGTAGCGGCAACTTTTCGCGGGTGACATAGGTCAATGCCTGTTCATAGGCTGTCAGGGCCTGGGCGAGATACGCATTGTCGCCGGAGAAGTCCCCTTGTTCCGACAGAGCGTTGGCCTCTGCCGCCTTGTAGTAGAACGCGTCTTCGTCGCTCCATTTGGCAGCCTGCTCGAAGGCCTTGGCGTAATCCTGCGCCGCCTCCTTGAAGTTGAAGGAGATTTCATAAGTCCTGGCACTGCTGGCGAAGACCTTTGCGAATTCCAGCCGCTTTGCCTTCAGCTCGGCCTCGGCCTGGTCGACCGTAGACGAAAGTTCGCCGATGCGGGCCTTGGCCTGCTCGTTGAATTTCTGCGCCGCTTCGAGCGCGCCTTCCTGAACCGCCTGTTCGGCGAGTTTCGATAGCCTGGCAATTTCGGGGTCCGGGTTTTTCAAAGTCTCGCGTTCAGCCAACACGTGTTTCAGCCGTTCGGTCTGGCCACGCAGCAGCTTGTCGAGCTCAGCCGGATCCTTGGGTATGTCGACCCCGAGCGCCTTCAGCATGGCGTAGAGCCCATCCATCGGCACCTTGCCGTCACGCGCTATGGTTTCGATCTGGCGGCGCTCCGGATCGGGTAGCGTCGAGATGGTCAGCAGGAGCTGGCGCCGCTCCCTGAGGATTTCGCCCTCATCACCTTTCGGCGCCTCGGCGGGGATACCGAAATAGAGCAGCCGGCGCAGGCTCTCATTGACCCAGGGCCGCTGCTGGCCATTGGTCTTGAGATAGACCTCCTCGCCGATCATGCGCAAAACGGTGCCGAATTCCTCGCCGCCCATCGTGTCGATGTGGCGCAGGATCGCTGCCGCATAGGGGCTGTTGCCATCGGCCGGACCGTCCAGCGCAACCTTGCCGGGCTCGGCGGCAAAGGCGATGACCTGGCCGAGGCTGCCGTCGACCGAGCCCTTGGCGTCGGCGCCGCCCTTCAGGGAAACCACGCCGCGCGTTTCCCCGAGACCGTCGGCGCCGAACGGCTTGCCTTCGTCGCCCGGCGCCAGCTTCAGGAGCGTGCCCGGCGGGAACGGATCGTTGCGGCAGGCGTCCAGCAGAACGATGGTGACCGGCACCTTGGCCTTCAGTTCGGCGACGATGGACGACAGCGGCACCAGCTTTTCGCCGGCATTGTCGAGCGCCGAGATATCGGCATCGACAGGGACCAGATAATTCTCGCCGCCGGCTTCGATGCCGTGGCCGGAATAGTAGATGATGGCGACATCGGCGCCCTCGGCATCGTCGACGAAGCCTTCGAGATCGCGCCGCAATTTGCGCGCGTCGCGGTTGGTGGCGACATTGGTCTCGAAGCCGAGCCTGTCGAACATCTCCTCGATGGCGCGGGCGTCGTTTTCCGGATTGGGCAGTTTGCCGACATGCTGGTAGTCGGACTGACCGATGATGAGCGCGACGCCTTTCAGCGCCTTCGGCTCTTCAGCCAAAGCGGGGCCAAACGCGCATAGGCACAGCGCCAGTGCCGCAGCAATTGCCGCGCACATGCGCCCTGTCGCACCTGCCGTTCGCCCAAAGAGCATTCTCTACCCCAAAACCCAACGCTATCTTCCGCAGGCGAGATGGCATCATGATGGCCGGCCGATGGCAAGTCCTTGGGCGAGCTGTGTTCTTGTCGTGGATATGCGTACGAGGCGGCTGGCTTTCAGCGTGCGAGCGGTAGTGTTCAGCATGCCGGATACGGCCAGTCCGGCCTGTTCATGAGTTGACAGGTCCGGACTTGTTGAGCAGTCGTCCGGCCCCGTAGAGCCTCTTTCTCTCAATGTTTCCGGGCGAGGGGGCCACGGTTGGATGCGCGGGATTGGCACTTTTACGTCAGCCGGCTTTTTTGGTCCGCAACGAGACCCCGACTTCGCGACTGCATCTTTTTAAAATCAACGGGATGAACTGGTGCTGCGAGAGAGGATTGAACTCTCGACCTCTCCCTTACCAAGGGAGTGCTCTACCACTGAGCTACCGCAGCCGCTGATGGCGGGGCTTCTGCCATATAGAACCGGCAAGCGCAAGGCGTCTGTGAACGGCTTTGCCAGACAAGTTTCGCTGACACGGCGGCGCCACAATGCTAGCTATCCCTTGAACGGCAGGCCCTGCCAGTCGCGGGCGGGACGGAACGATGGACGACAAGACAAATCCACCGAAAAAGGCTGATCCGGCAAAAAAGGACGGGACTAACCGCAAGGACCGTCTGGCCGAGCAGTTGCGCGCCAATCTCATGAAGCGCAAGACGCAAGCGCGTTCGCGGCGCACGGGTGACGCTGACCAGCGCCCGGAAGGCCTGGCGGCTGCTGAAAAAATGCACAAGGACTGACCGATATCAGCCACACTGGCCGGTCACCTTGGCCAAAGGGGCTCAGAAATCCTATTTCTTGAACCAAGCCGGCCAATGGTCTAGACGGGCCGATACTCAAACTGACGAAAACCGGCCTTTCGGGCCGAGGGGACATTTCTCTCATGGATCGCATCAGAATTGTCGGCGGCAACAAGCTCGCCGGAAGCATTCCGATTTCGGGCGCGAAAAACGCTGCTTTGCCGCTGATGATCGCCTCGCTGCTCACCGACGACACGCTGACGCTGGAAAACGTGCCGCATCTGGCCGATGTCGAGCAGCTGATCCGCATTCTCGGCAATCACGGCGTCGACTATTCGGTCAACGGCCGCCGCGAGAAGCAGAATGAGGGCTATTCGCGCACCATCAACTTCTCGGCCCGCAACATCGTCGACACGACCGCGCCTTACGAGCTGGTGTCGAAGATGCGGGCATCGTTCTGGGTGATCGGCCCGCTGCTGGCCCGCATGGGCGAGGCGAAAGTGTCGCTTCCCGGCGGTTGCGCCATCGGCACGCGGCCGGTCGACCTGTTCCTTGAAGGCCTGCAGGCGCTGGGCGCCGACATCGATGTCGACACTGGCTATGTGCTGGCCAAGACCAGGAACGGCCGCCTCGTCGGCAATCGCTATGTGTTCCCGAAAGTCTCCGTCGGCGCCACCCATGTGCTGATGATGGCGGCGGCGCTCGCCAAGGGCGAGACGGTGCTGGAAAACGCCGCCTGCGAGCCCGAAATCGTCAACCTCGCCGAATGCCTCAACGCCATGGGCGCAAAAATTTCCGGCGCCGGCACTCCAACCATCACCATCGATGGCGTCGAATCGCTGTCGGGCGCGCGAGTGCGCGTCATCCCCGACCGCATCGAGACCGGGACCTATGCCATGGCTGTGGCCATGACCGGCGGCGATGTCGTGCTCGAAGGCGCCCGCCCCGAGCTGCTACAGACCGCGTTGGATGTGATTGCCCAGACCGGTACCGAGATCACGCCGACCAATTCCGGCATTCGCGTCCGGCGCAACGGCGCCGGCATTTCGCCGGTCGACGTAACGACGGCGCCGTTCCCGGCCTTCCCGACCGATCTGCAGGCGCAGTTCATGGGCCTGATGACCATGGCCAAAGGCAAGTCGCGCATCACCGAGACCATCTTTGAAAACCGCTTCATGCATGTGCAGGAACTGGCCCGGCTCGGCGCCCACATCACGCTGTCCGGCCAAACGGCGATCGTCGACGGCGTCTCCAAGCTGAAGGGCGCGCCCGTGATGGCGACCGATCTGCGCGCCTCGGTGTCGCTGGTCATCGCCGGTCTGGCGGCCGAAGGCGAAACGACGGTCAACCGCGTCTACCACCTCGACCGCGGTTTTGAGCGGCTGGAAGAAAAGCTCTCCAATTGCGGCGCGGTGATCGAGCGGATTTCGGCTTGACCGCACGGCAGTTGCTTCAGACAGACAGGCGTCTGGTGCTGCCTTCATTCGCTACCAACACTTCAAACCCGAGGCCCTAGCCTCGGGTTGAGTTTGTGTCGCGGTTGCACGGACCGGAAAGACCGCCTAACAGAAGGCTGAAACCAACTTTCAGGTGTGCATTCGGCATGGCAGCCCTCAAACTCATTGCGCTCGACGATCAGGATCTGAGCATCGTCTCGGCTCACGTCCAGGACGCCGTGATGAAGGTCTCGGATCTCGAATACCTGCCTTCGGCCAAGCGTTTCATATTGACCATGAACCGCTTCGTCTGGGAGGCGAAGTCCGGGCTGTTCAGCCAGCACAATGAGCGGCGCCAGGCGGTGTTGCATTTCGACCGCGTGCTCGGCGCCAAGACCAGCGGCATTGCCCGCGATCGGCCGACCGAGGTGCTGTCGCTTCTGGCAATCAGCTTTATCGAAATCAGCAAGCCGGCCGGCATCGTCGAATTGGTCTTTTCCGGCGGCGGCGCGATCATGCTCGACGTCGAATGCATCGAGGCGCGGCTTGCCGACATAGGCGGCGCCTGGGAAGCCACCTCGCGTCCGGTGCACAGGGTCTAGAGCATGATCCCAAAAAGTGGGTGCCGGTTTTTGTTGGACAAAACGGGAATCGTTTGTCCAGAGATCTTGCTCCAACAAAGGGTTAGATCGTGATGAGATTTCAACCAAGTCTCATCACGATCTAGACGCAGCCGATGGCCATTACGCTTATCCAGTCCGATGCCGGTTTCGAGCAGCGTTTCGCCGCCTTCCTGACCACCAAGCGGGAGGTATCGGAAGACGTTGACACTGCCGTGCGCGCCATCATTGCGCGGGTTCGTGCCGAGGGCGACGCTGCCCTGGTCGACTACACGCTGAAATTCGACAAGGCCGACCTCAATAGCCTCGGCATTGCCGTGTCGAAGGACGACATCGCGCAGGCCTACAAAGACGCCGATCCGCAGACGGTCGATGCGCTCAAGTTCGCGCGCGACCGCATCCGATCCCATCACGAGCGACAAATGCCCAAGGACGATCGCTATACCGATGCCGCCGGGGTCGAGTTGGGTTCGCGCTGGACGGCGATCGAGGCGGTCGGGCTCTATGTGCCGGGCGGCACGGCAAGCTATCCAAGCTCGGTGCTGATGAACGCCGTGCCGGCCAGGGTGGCGGGCGTCGAGCGCATCGTCATCGTCGTGCCGGCGCCGGGCGGCATCATCAATCCGCTGGTGCTGGTGGCAGCCGATATATCAGGCGTTTCGGAGATTTACCGCGTCGGCGGCGCGCAGGCGATTGCCGCCCTTGCCTATGGCACGCAGACGATCCGGCCGGTCGCCAAGATCGTCGGACCGGGCAATGCCTATGTCGCCGCCGCCAAGCGCCAGGTGTTCGGCACGGTCGGCATCGACATGATTGCCGGACCGTCTGAAGTGCTGGTGGTGGCCGACGGCAGCAACGATCCCGACTGGATCGCCGCCGATCTTCTGGCGCAGGCCGAGCACGACGTGTCGGCGCAGTCGATCCTCATCACCGACGATCCGGCCTTCGGCAAGGCCGTCGAACAGGCGGTCGAGCGGCAGCTGCAGAACCTGTCGCGCGCCGAGACGGCGGCTGCCAGCTGGCGCGATTTCGGTGCGGTGATCCTGGTGGAGACCATCGAGGCCGCGCTGCCGCTGGTCGACCGCATCGCCGCGGAACATGTCGAGCTTGCTATCGACGATGCCGAAGGCTTCCTGGCCAGGATGCGCAATGCGGGTGCTGTGTTTCTGGGACGCCATACGCCCGAAGTCATCGGCGACTATGTCGGCGGCTCCAACCACGTGCTGCCGACGGCGCGTTCGGCGCGCTTCTCTTCGGGCCTGTCGGTGCTCGATTTCGTCAAGCGCACCTCGATCCTGAAGCTCGGGCCGGAGCAGCTGAGAGCACTTGCGCCGGCGGCGATTGCGCTGGCCAAGGCGGAAGGCCTCGACGCGCATGGCCGCTCCGTCGCCATCCGGCTGAACATGTAGGCGGCGATGGCGGACGGCGATCAAACCCGCGCAAGGCTGATCGATGTCGAGCTCGACGAGTCGATCGGCCGTTCGACGCCCGATGTCGAACATGAGCGCGCGGTGGCGATCTTCGACCTGATCGAAGAAAACAGCTTTCAGCCGGTCAATGATGACGGCGCCGGGCCTTATCGGCTGAAGCTCTCGCTGGCCGAATCCCGGCTGGTGTTTGCGGTCGCCCGCGAGGATGGTGCTGATGTCGTCACCCATATCCTGTCGCTGACGCCGCTCAGGCGCATCGTCAAGGACTACTACCTGATCTGCGAAAGCTATTACGACGCCATCCGCTCTTCGACACCGAGCCATATCGAGGCGATCGACATGGGCCGGCGCGGCCTGCACAATGAAGGCTCGCAGACGTTGATGGACCGGCTGGCCGGCAAGATCGACATCGACTTCGACACGGCGCGGCGGCTGTTCACGCTGGTCTGCGTGCTGCACTGGCGGGGTTAGACCTGACTGGGGCGCCCCGCTCGATCCTGTTCTTGTGCGGCATGAACGCCGTGCGCTCACCGATGGCCGAGCAGCTGGCGCGGCGCATGCTGCCGCCGGCCACTTTCGTCGCCTCTGCCGGCGTGCACAGGGGCGAGCGCGATCCGTTCGTCGACGCGGTGCTGGCCGAAGAGGGCCTGACGCTGGGCGAGCGCCAGCCGCGCTCGATGGACGATCTCGAGGACGATTATTTCGACCTGATCGTCACCCTGGCGCCGGAAGCCCACCACGCCGCGCTCGAACTCACCCGCTCGCTTGCCGTCGACGTCGAATACTGGCCGATGCCGGATCCGACCGATGTCGGCGGCAGGCGCGAGCAGATCATGGCCAGCTATCGCGACGTGAGAGAACGGCTGAAAGCGCGCATCAGCCGACGTTTTCTGCTTCCGGAGGTAAAAAACGCGGCGGATTGATGCATGTCGCTCAAAAGCGGTCCCGGTTTTGAGACAACGACATGCATAAAACGAAAGCTTGGAGCGCGTCGCATATGACGCGATCTAAGCGTGTTCACAAGCGCACGATTATCATATAGGTTCCGCCGAAATTCCGGCCTGGGCGCTCCAGGGCGCAGGAACTGCAATCCAAGCAAAGGTATCGAATGCCGAAGGAAGAAGTCCTCGAGTTTCCGGGTGTCGTGACGGAATTGTTGCCCAACGCGATGTTCCGGGTGAAGCTCGAAAACGAACACGAGATCATCGCCCATACGGCTGGCCGCATGCGCAAGAACCGCATCCGTGTGCTGACCGGCGACAAGGTCCTGGTCGAGATGACGCCCTATGACCTGACCAAGGGCCGCATCACCTACCGTTTCAAGTAACAGTCCGGCGCGAACCGCGATGAGCATCCTGCAGAAGCTCGTGCTTGCCTCTGGTTCGCCGCGCCGGATCGAACTGTTGCAACAGGCCGGCATCGAGCCGGACCGCGTGCTGCCAGCCGATGTCGACGAAACGCCGCTGCGCGCCGAACATCCGCGCTCGCTGGCCAAGCGGCTGTCGAAGGAAAAGGCCGAGAAGGCGCTGGCCTCGCTGAAAAGCGAGGAAGACTATGCGCCAAGTTTCGTGCTGGCCGCGGATACGGTGGTCGCGGTCGGACGCCGCATCCTGCCCAAGGCCGAGACGCTGGACGACGCCGCCAATTGCCTTGGACTGCTTTCGGGCCGTTCGCACCGGGTCTATTCCGGCATCTGCCTGATTACGCCGGGCGGCAAGCTGCGCCAAAGGCTGGTTGAATCCAGGGTACGCCTCAAGCGGCTTCCACGCGAGGAGATCGACGCCTATGTCGCCTCCGGCGAATGGCGCGGCAAGGCCGGCGGCTATGCCGTCCAGGGTCTCGCCGGTTCGTTCGTCGTCAAGCTGGTCGGCTCCTACACCAACATTGTCGGCCTGCCGCTCTACGAGACGGTGGCGCTGCTTTCGGGCGAAGGCTTCAAGGTCCACACCAGCTGGCATACCGCGCGGCCATGAGCCTGGACGATAAGGTCACACCACTGCGCCCGAAGCGCCCCTGCCCCGAATGCGGCAAGCCGTCGGCGCGCGAGACCTATCCGTTCTGCTCGAAGCGCTGCAAGGACATCGACCTCAACCGCTGGCTGAAGGGCGCCTATGTCATCACCGCGCGGGATGACGAGGACGAGAGCGACGAGCCGAACTAGGGTTTGGGCGGTGCCGGCCGCGCAATTCCACTTCGCCGACCTTACGCAATTGCTGCTTTGCCGGCGTCGGTATTGTCTGCGACAATTGCCCCGGAAAATCAGCGCTTAGGCGCTGGACAGGCCGGATTCCCGTGCTATAACCCACGCGCTTTCAAGGGGTGCCCCACGGCGCTTTCCTGAAATCCGGTCAGGCGATGTCTCGTTTTGCCGGCGAGGCCCAGATAGCTCAGTTGGTAGAGCAGCGGACTGAAAATCCGCGTGTCGGTGGTTCGAATCCGCCTCTGGGCACCAGTTTTCTCTGAACATCAAGGGCTTGACTTCCTGGCGCCGCACCGACGGCTTCCTGATTTCGGCCTGCCGGCTGTGCCGGCAAGCCTGCGCAACCGAGTTATGAACTTTCGGGGCGCACGGTCTCCACGCGCAGCGAGCCGGCTGGAAGCGGCTGCAGCAGTTCGGCTTCCGGCTTCGTCAGACTGAGCCAAGCCGCCCAATCGCCGGGCCGAAGCACCACGACCTGCCGACTGTGATAGGGCGCAATATCCGGTCCAGGCTCGGTTGTCAGCATGGTGAAGGTTGGCGGCTTGTTGCCGGCAGCTTCACGCCAAAGCCCTGCGATGGCCATGAACGGCGAGCTGTTGAGCGTGAAGCGATGCTTTGCCTTCGGATACTTCGTGCCCGTGAACTCGAAGAAGGCGGATGCCGGCACGAGGCAGCGTTTGCTGCCGGCGAATTGCCGGCCTTCGGAGCGGAAGTTGAACACTGGTCCGCCTTTCGGGCCGGCCGGCGGAAATCCAAACGTCATCGACGTCAGTTCAACAACGCCAGTGTCGCCGGCGGCGCGCATGATCGGGGCTGGATCGTTGATATGGATGTCATCAACCCGCGGCAGGTCAAGTTCGGTCTGATGGGTCGGGATCTCGAGTGCCAGCGACTCCAGCATCCGGCAATATTCAGCCCAGAGAATATGCTGCTCATAGTCGTTGCACATGGAAGGCTCCCGACCGGTCTGCCAGTTTACCCCACGCCAAACAAAGAGGCGATGGACCGCTCAACCCTCGCGGTCGCGCTCGACCAGTATATCGGCCTCGATCGCCGCGTTGACGAAGGCGGCGCGGGCATAGCGCGCCTCTTGAAGGCCTTCCAGAACGCCAAGGCAGGCTTTGCGGGCGGCGACGTGATAGCCGCCTGTCTTCACGGGCCATCGGTCCATGAGGATGTCAGCGGCCTGCGCGACACGCTCCACCTTGTAGATCGTGTTTCTGGACCTGCCGAGCGCCACGCGAACCGGCTCATCGAAATGCTGATCTTGCATGCTTCCCCTCCCGAACGCGATCGCGAGTCAATTCGGGGGAGGCAAGTTCGGTTCCACGGGAGCGATTTGCCAACGCAATAAACCGCCTTCTGAAATCACTTTGCGCGCATCGGCCAAATGGCGGATTTGATTTGCTTGGTGATCGCCTCTCCCTGGGGCAAACTGCCTGCCGGGGCTGCAGGAGGAGAAATGCGAGCACGCGCAGCTACGATCGGCGATCTCGAAAGTGTCTTCCGTGATCTGTCCACGCGGATGTCGGACGAGTATGTGGCCGCCGGCAAGGACAGCAAGGTCGCCTACGACAATCTGATGATGAATTTGAAGGAAGGCCGAGCGCACGCGCTGGTCGAGGGCGACAAGACGGTGGCGATCGTCGCCTGGCACGAGAACAGCGACGCCGCCGACACGCTGTTTGCTGCGCAGGAGGGTTTCTTCAGCGCCGCGACGGTCCGCTTCTGCAGGCGCCACATCCGCCACATTCAGGCGCTGGCCGGCAACCTTCCCATCCACTCGCGCAGCTGGCTGCAGCGGGCCGACGTCGGCAAATGGTTCCGTGTCATCGGTTATGTCGAACGCGGCCGAGAGAACGGCGCCACTGTGTTCGAATTGCCGCCGGCACGGGGAGCGTCAGCTGCGCGGGCTGCCTAGGGCTGCGCACCCACGGATGCCATCACGGAAAAGCCCCCGCCAAGATGGCGATGGGCCAATATCGCCTGCAATGGCCTCATATCGGGGGCTCAGATGTCGGGGCTCAGATATCGGGCTGATCCAGCGCCTCGAAAATCACCCGTTCCAGCGGACCGAGATCCTCTTCGATCTCGCTGACCTCAAGGCCTAAATGCCGAGCATCCAGGGCAGCTCGCGTGGTTAGGGTTCGAGCCGTTGCCTTGTCGGCAGGCAGTTCGCCCGGCAGGTGCTCGTGGATCCAGCCCTGCAGGAAATCAACGCCGCGCTCGCTCATCGATTTATCCCTTCCGTTATCTGGGGATTATTCACCCAGAATGACCCCAGAAGCGACGATCTGAGCCGTCAGGCTGGTGAGCCTGCCTCGCTTCACGAGCGTCGGTTTTTGGTAGATTTTCTTCATGGCGGTGCCTTTCGCGACAAATCGCTCGTCGGCAACAACGTCCGTCGCGGGGCAGCGTTCCCTGGCCGGCTGTTGAGCCCGACCCCCTGACACATCGTATTTGAGAACAGCCCCGCTCCCGCGACCCGTGATGTTGGTGCCGCGGCAGGTTGCGAAGCCAATGCGGGGCGTGGCATTTGTCGATGCCGATCATTGGGATGGCAAGCAGGACATGGCACGGCCACCAGACATCGCCCAACACCAGGCCCCGAGCGCAGGCGTCAGCCTGAACCGGGCGCTTTCCAAACTCGGCCTGTGTTCGCGCAAGCAGGCCGAGCTGCTGATCGCCGAAGGGCGCGTGCAGGTTGGCGGCAAGGTGGTGCGCGATCCGTCGCTGCGTGTCGATCTCGGCCGCGACCGCATCGCTGTCGACGGCGAGCAGATCGTCGGCAAGGCAAAAGTCTACCTGATGATCAATAAGCCGCGCGGACAGGTCACCACGCGCGATGACCCGCAGGATCGTGGCACCGTCTATGACTGCCTGGTGGAACTGGAGTTGCCTTTCGTGTCGCCGGTCGGCCGCCTCGACAAGGCCAGCGAAGGCCTGTTGCTGATGACCAACGACACGCGCTGGGCCAACCGCCTGCTCGATCCGGCCTCGCATGTCGCCAAGACCTATCATGTCCAGATCGGCACCGCGCCCGACGAAGCGATGCTGGCGCGCTTTCGCGACGGAGCGATCGTCGACGGCGAACTGCTGACCGCAAGTTCGATCGAACTGCTGCGCAGCGGCGGCCGCACTGCCTGGCTGGAAATCGTGCTCGACGAGGGCCGCAATCGCCAGATCCGCCGCCTGCTCGGGGCATTCGACATCGAGGTGCTGAGGCTGGTTCGGGTGGCGATCGGCGGTTTGCAGCTCGGCGAGCTCGCCAAGGGCAAGGCGCGGCATCTGACATCGGAGGAATTGGCGGTGCTCGCGCGTTAGGAGGCAGGCTTGCCGCGAAACCCTACTTCTGGTTCCACCTGCGTATCACCGGCTCGCTCAGATCGTGCTCATAGCCGAGGATGCTGAGGCTCGCGGTATCAAGCACGAAGTGCGCACCGCCTTCGGGTGGCAGACCGAGCCAGCGCGCGGCCAGCACGCGCAGGAAATGCGAGCTTGAAAACACCAGCACATTGCCCTCGATTGCCCGCAGCCCGGCGATGATCCTGTCGGCCCTGGCACCAACATCCGCTACCGACTCGCCGTCGGGACAGCCGTCACGGAACAATTGCCAGCCGGGGCGCTGCACAAGAATCTCCTTGGTCTTAACGCCCTCATAGGCGCCATAGTCCCATTCCTGCAGGTCGTCCTTCTTGACGGCAGCAGCGCCGAAGCCGGCAAGCGTGCAGGTGCTGAAGGCTCGCTGCGACGGGCTCGACCACACCGCCTGGAAGGACAGATCCTTGAGCCGGTCCGCCACGCCGCGAGCTGCCGCCTCGCCCTTTGCCGTCAACGGTATGTCGGTGCGGCCGGTGTGTTTTCCCGAAGCGCTCCACTCCGTCTCGCCGTGACGGACGAGGTAGATTTCGGGGTACGGATTGCTCATGCGCCGGCCTTTCGGTTTTACGTCCGCACCCTACCCGGGAGGGCCCGGCCAGCGCCAGCCACGTGCAGGCGGAAAAGGAAAGGCCGCAACCGAATCGGCTGCGGCCTTGTGCTCAAACGTCAGTGCCCGGAGCGGTCAGGCGGGCTGCAGATCGCCCGACAGCGCCAGGTCGGCTTCCTCGGACAATGTGCCGGCCATGGCGGCGGCGAACTTGGTCTGGTCGAGTTCGCCTTCCCAGCGCGCCACCACGATGGTCGCCACTGCATTGCCGACGAAGTTGGTCAGCGCCCGGCATTCCGACATGAAGCGGTCGACGCCGAGGATCAGCGCCATGCCGGCGACCGGCACCGTAGGCACGACCGAGAGCGTCGCGGCCAGCGTGATGAAGCCGGCGCCGGTGATGCCGGCCGCCCCCTTGGAGCTCAGCATGGCGACGAGCAGCAGCAGGATCTGGTCGCCATAGGTGAGCGGCGTGTCGGTCGCCTGGGCGATGAACAAAGCGGCCAGCGTCATGTAGATGTTGGTGCCGTCGAGGTTGAAGGAATAACCGGTCGGGATGACCAGGCCGACCACCGAACGGTTGCAGCCGGCGCGCTCCATCTTGGCCATCAGGCCGGGAAGTGCCGCTTCGGACGACGAGGTGCCGAGCACCAAAAGCAGCTCTTCCTTGATGTAGCGGATCAAAGCGAGGATCGAGAAGCCGTTGTACCAGGCGACGGTGCCGAGCACGACCAGCACGAACAGCAGCGACGTCAGGTAGAAGGTGCCGATCAGAAAGGCGAGGTTGGCGATCGCGCCGATGCCGTATTTGCCGACGGTGAAGGCCATGGCGCCGAACGCGCCGATGGGGGCGGCCTTCATCAGAATGGCGACCAGGCGGAAGATCGGCGAGGTCAACGCCTGCAGGAAATCGACGACCGGGCGGCCGCGCTCACCGACCAGAGCGAGAGAGATGCCGAACAGCACCGAGAAGAACAGCACCTGCAGGATATCGCCTTGTGCGAAGGCGCCGGTGATGGTGTCGGGGATGATGTTGAGCAGGAAGCCGACGATGGACGTGTCATGCGCCTTCTCGGTGAAGGTCGCGACCTTCGAGGGATCGAGCGTCGCCGCATTGATGTGCATGCCGGCGCCGGGCTGGACGACGTTGGAGACGACCAGGCCGACGATCAGCGCCAGGGTCGAAAAGACCAGGAAATAGATCATCGCCTTACCGGCAACGCGGCCGACCTTTTTCAGGTCGGAAACGCCGGCAATGCCCGTCGTCACCGTCAGGAAGATGACCGGCGCGATCACCATCTTGACCAGCTTGATGAAGGCGTCTCCGAGCGGCTTCAGCGAAGCACCGAGTTCGGGATAGAAATGACCGAGCAGCACGCCGGCGGCGATCGCCGTCAGGACCTGCACGTAGAGATGACGGTAAAAGGGTAGCTTGCCGCGCGGTTCGGCGGCAGCGAATGCTGGCTGCATGACGTCCTCCATGGCGCCCCGATCGAAAGCTCGACCTCCCGGGGCAGTTGTTTTCCGCAGCCTTGCGACTGCTGTATTGGTCACTGCAACTGCCGTGCCAGACTGTGCGGCATACCGCAGCCGTTGATTTTGTTGGGTATTCGTCCGATCGAGGCTGCTGCCGCTCAACGCAAGTGCGGACATCCGCATGACTGAATTGTGCTTTGTGCGAAATCATGCACAAATAGGGAATGCTGCAACGCCCTGCCGCGGTCCTGTCGCCGACGCCCGAGCAACTCGGCAAACGCGCGCGTCGCGCCTGGCTGCTGTTTGCGGCGATCGCGCTGGTGATCGTTGCCACGGCGCTCACCGGCGCCGGCCTCTACGCGCGCCGCGCCGAGGTCGCGGCACTGGCGGCGCAAGGCCGCACCGATGCCAATCTGAAGGTTGCGTTGCTGCGCGCCGTGCTGGAAAGCCCGCGGGCGCTGCCGCTGCTCTTGTCCGAGGACCAGCAGGTGCATGACGCCCTGCAGAACAAGGGCGCTGTCACGATCGACGTGCTCAACCGCAAGCTCGAAGGGCTGGTCTCCGGCACCAAGGCTTCGGTGCTTTACGTCACCGGCGTCGACGGGTTTGCGATCGCCTCCAGCAACTGGCGCGAAACAACCAGCTTCGTCGGCAACGACTATGGTTTCCGCGCCTATTTCTCCGGCGCCATGCAATCGAGAACGGCCGAATATTTTGCGCTGGGCAACATCAGCAAGCGCCCGGGCCTCTATATTTCGCGTCGCGTCGGCAATGCGGCGGCACCGCTCGGCGTCGTCGTCGTTAAGATGGAATTCGACCAGCTTGAAGCCGACTGGCATGAGGCCAACCGGCCGGCCTATGTCAGCGACGACCACGGCGTCGTGCTGATCACCAGCGTGCCGTCCTGGCGCTTCATGACCACCGCGCCGCTGACCGGCCCGGTGGCTGCCGCCATCCGGAGCAGCCAGCAATTCGGCAACGCGCCGCTGATCCCCTTGCCGATCACACGCCCCGAGGCATTGAGCCCTGACGTGTCGATGGTGCATGCGATAACACCGGGCGGCAGCGATGCCGAATATCTCAGGCTTTCGACACTGGTCCAATCGACGCCATGGCGGCTCGATTATCTCGTGCCGGTCGAAGCGCCGATCGCGGCTGCGGTGCGTGAGATGCGGCTGCTGGCGCTGGGCGTCGTGGTGCCGTTGCTGGCGCTGGCCGGCTATCTCCTGTGGCGCCGTCAGTCGGCGCAGATGCGCATCGCTGCCGAACAGGCAGCGCGCATCGAGCTTGAGCGCCGCGTCGTCGAGCGTACGCATGACCTCAGCCTGGCGCGCGACCGGCTGCAGGCCGAGATCACCGATCACCGCAGCACCGAAGCCAAGCTGCAGGTCATGCAGCAGGAATTGGTGCAGGCCAACCGTCTTGCTACCCTCGGCCAGGTTGCCGCCGGGGTCGCGCATGAGATCAACCAGCCGGTGGCGACGATCCGCGCCTATGCCGACAATGCGCGTGTGTTCCTGGAGCGCAAGCAGACCGCCTCGGCCGAGGAGAACCTTGGCGCGATTGCCGCGCTGACCGAGCGCATCGGAGGCATCACCGAAGAGTTGAAGGTCTTTGCCCGCAAGGGGCGCACGGCAGCCGAACCGGTCGAATTGCGCGGCGTCATCGAGGGCGCCGTGGTGCTGCTCAGAAGCCGCTTTGCCGGTCGGCTGGACGCACTCGATATCACGCTTCCGCCGGTAACGCTCAAGGTGATGGGCAACCGGCTGCGGCTCGAACAGGTGCTGATCAACCTGTTCCAGAATGCGCTGGAAGCGCTGGACGGGCGCGACGGCGCCAGGGTGCAGGTGTCGGCCCAGGAGACGGCCGACGGCGTGGCGCTTGCCGTCGCCGACAATGGGCCGGGCATTTCGCCTGCCATCCTCAAGTCATTGTTCACGCCGTTCAACACCTCGAAGGAAAAAGGCCTCGGGCTCGGCCTCGTCATCTCGCAGGACATCGTCGCCGACTATGGCGGACGCATCGAGGTGGCGAGCGACCAGGCCGGCACGCGCTTTACCATTCACCTCGCCAGGGCAGCATGATGGACACCGCACCGGTCGTATTGATCGACGACGATAGCGAATTGCGGAGGGCCACGCGGCAGACGCTGGAACTCGCTGGTTTTTCCGTCTCGGCCTTTGCGGTGGCGAACGAGGCGCTGGCCGGGCTCGACGCCAATTTTCCCGGCGTGGTGGTGTCCGACATCCGCATGCCCGGCATTGACGGCCTGCAGCTCTTCGACCGCGTCTTGCAGCTTGATGCCGACATTCCGGTAATCCTGGTCACCGGGCATGGCGACATCGCGGTTGCGGTCAAGGCGATCAAGGATGGCGCCTACGACTTCATCACCAAGCCTTTCGCCGCCGACCGGCTGGCGCAAAGTGTGGCACGGGCGGCGGAAAAGCGCCGGCTGGTGATGGAGAACCGCGCCTTGCGCGAAAGCGCCGAACAGGCGCAGGACGGCCTGCCGCTGATCGGGCAGACGCTGGCGATGGAGCGATTGCGCCGGACGCTGCGGCAAATCGCCGATACCGATGTCGACGTTCTGGTGACCGGCGAGACCGGCTCCGGCAAGGAGGTGGTGGCGAGCCTGCTGCATCGCTGGAGCCGCCGCGCCAGGGGCAATTTCGTGGCGCTGAATTGCGGCGCGCTGCCGGACACGGTCATCGAAAGCGAGCTGTTCGGCCATGAGGCCGGCGCCTTCACCGGCGCACAGAAGAAGCGCATCGGCCGGATCGAGCATTCGAGCGGCGGCACGCTGTTCCTCGACGAGATCGAAAGCATGCCGGCCTCGACCCAGGTGCAGATGCTGCGGGTGCTGGAAATGCGCGAGGTGACGCCGCTCGGCACCAATGAAATCCGGCCGGTCGACCTGCGCGTCGTCGCCGCCGCCAAGGTCGATCTCGGCGACGCCAGCCGGCGCGGCGCCTTCCGCGAGGATCTCTACTACCGGCTCAATGTGGTGACGATCTCGATCCCGCCGCTGCGCGAACGCCGCGACGACGTCGCCCTGCTGTTCTTCTACTTCGCCGAGCGTGCAGCCGGCCGCTTCCGCCGGCAAATGCCAGCCGTGCCTGCCTCAGTGCACCGCCATCTGAGCCAGCACGACTGGCCGGGCAATGTGCGTGAACTCGCGCATTTCGCCGAGCGTTTCGTGCTGGGACTCGAGGAAGCGGCGCAAGCGCCACCTTCCGCCCCGGCGGAGCCGGATGACGCCAGCTCACTGCCGGAACGGCTGGAACGCTATGAAGCCAATGTCATCCGCGAGGCGCTTGGCCGCAATGACGGCGATGTCCGGCGCACGATTGAAGCGCTCGGCATTCCGCGCAAGACCTTCTACGACAAGCTGCAGCGGCACCGCATCGTGCGCAGCGATTTTTCCAGGTAATTCATTTTCCAGGTATTCAGGCGTGTGGACCCGAAAGCAGGGTAGATTTTGTGAACCGGCGCAAAAAAACCGTGGCAAGTCGGCATCAGAAAGTGTTGAAGACCGCATCGGCGGCCTTCGGCACGGCGCGATCCGGTTGCGCTCGGCAGATGTTGATGATTTGTTGCCGGTCAGCGGAGAATGAATGATGCGAGAACCTGTCGGTCAAGATGAATATGGATCGACCAACCCGTTCGATCCGGACGATCTGACGAATTTGAACGCGATCGGCCCGGCCATGGGCGGCGGCAACGACTTCGAGAAATACGCCGTTGCCGTGATCATCGTCTTCGGCGCGCTGATCATTGGCGGGCTGATGGCCGCTTCCATGACCTTTGGTCACCGGAACGGCTTCCTGTTTGCGCTTGGCGGCGCAACCGCGGCCTGGATATCGGGCAATGCGCTGCTCCTCGACCGTCCCCGCATCTACGCGGCGTTCGTCGTGATCGCGGCGCTGATGCTCGTCGGGTCGACGCTTACGCTCGTCCTCTGATCAATCTCTTGTTTTGATCAGTAGCCAATCGCCTCGCCGGATGCGGCGCGGCTGTCGATGGCGCCGTTGTAGCGGGCGCCGCCGCCCTTCTCGATTTCCGCCAGGCTCTTGCCGCCGACAAGAATGCCGGCCGCCTGACCCCAGGTAGAATCCGCGAGATCGAGGTGGTAGCCCATGCCGGCCAGCAGTTTTTCAGTGTCGGGCGACAGGCCGAACGGTTCGACATAGATCGTGTCGGGCAGCCATTGATGGTGGATGCGCGATGCGTCGATCGCCTCCTGGATGTTCATGCCGTGGTCGATGACGTTAACGATGGCTTCCAGCGTGATGGTGATGATGCGCGAGCCGCCGGGGCTGCCGATAACCATGAACGGCTTGCCGTCCTTGGCGACGATGGTCGGGCTCATCGATGACAGCGGCGTCTTCTTCGGCTGGATGGCATTGGCCTCTCCCTGCACGAGACCGTAGAGGTTGGGCACGCCAGGCTTCTGGGTGAAATCATCCATCTCGTTGTTGAGCAGGATGCCGGTGCCGTCGGCGACCACGCCGGCGCCGAACGAACCGTTCAGCGTATAGGTGACCGCGACCGCATTGCCGTCATCGTCGATGATTGAATAGTGCGTCGTTTCCTTCGACTCGCCGAAGCCCTTCGGCATCAAATCCTGCGAGACGCCGGCGCGGAACGGGTCGATCTTGTCGCGGATCTCCTTGGCGTAACCCTTGTCGAGCAGTTTCGAGACCGGATTGTCGACGAAATCGGGATCGCCGAGCGCCGAGTTGCGGTCCACATAGGCGTAGCGCATCGCCTCGACCATGACATGCACGGTCTCGGCCGAGCGGGCGCCGAGATAAGACAGCGGGTAGCCCTCCAGCACGTTGAGGATTTCGCAGATGATGACGCCGCCGGAGCTTGGCGGCGGCGAGGACGTGATCTCATAGCCCCGATAGGTGCAGCTCACCGGTTGCAGCTCGCGTACCTTATATTGCTCGAAGTCTGAGTTGGCCAGAATGCCGCCCTTGGCGCCGCTCGCCTTGACGATGGCGTCGGCGATGGCGCCTTTGTAGAAGGCGTCGGCGCCTTTTTCGGAGATGGCGGCGAGCGAGGCTGCAAGATCGGGCTGGAGGAGACGCTCGCCGGCGCCATAGGGTTTGCCGTCCGGCTTCAGGAAGATGGCGGCGGCGGCAGGGTCCTTCGCCAGCCGTGCGGCATTGCTCGCGAATGAAGCAGCGTCGCCCTGGTCGAGGATGAAGCCATCCTTGGCATAGGCAATTGCCGGCGCCATCAAATCCTGGCGTGGCAGCGTGCCATATTTTTCACGAGCCATCTCGAACCCTGCCACGGAACCCGGTACGCCGACCGCAAGGTAGCCATCAAGGCTGGCGCCCTTCACCGGATTGCCGTCCTTGTCGAGATACATGGTCTTGGTTGCCGCCAGCGGCGCGCGCTCGCGGAAATCGAGGAAGGTCGATTTGCCGTCCTTGAAGCGGATGGTCATGAACCCGCCACCGCCGATATTGCCGGCATTAGGGTAGACGACGGCGAGCGCATAGCCGACGGCGACCGCCGCATCGACGGCATTGCCGCCCTTCTTCAGCACCTCGACGCCGGCTTCCGACGCCAGATGCTGGGCGGTGACGACCATGCCGTGCTCGCCCTTCGCCGGTTGTGGCGAGGCGGCATGGAGCGCGCCGGATGGCGCGAGCGCAATTGCGAGCGAAAGGGTGACGCCAATCAGCGTCCGGCGGGTCAAGGGCATGGCGGTGCTCCAAGTGCGGTGCCTAGAAGAGCTACATGGAGCGGCCGAGTCCATCATCAATATGAGCGAACACATATTGATGTTCGCCTGCCGGCAGAGGCAAGCTGATCTCCCCCCTGTGGTGGAGATTAGCCAATCTCAAACAATCCCGCCTGAACCGCCCACAACCGCCGGCCGTTCCGCCGCGACCTTCGCCCGGTAGCCCGCCGCGCGATATGCGGCGACTGGATCGATGGCGCCGCCTGTGTTCAGCCGCGCCATGGCAAGGATCGGCTCGACATCGGTGCGGTAGGCAGCTTTCAGCGTCTGCGTCGCCATCAGCGCATCATTGCCGTCTTGGAAACCCTCGAGCGCCTTGCGGTCGACCAGCAGCGCCTGCGCATAGGCGCGCTGCACCTCGACCGCCGACAGCATCAGGCTTTCGATCGGATCGGTGACGTTGTGGCTCTGGTCGAGCATGTGGGCGGGATCGAAACCCTCGGCGCCGGACAGCTCGGCATCGACCAGTTCGTTGAAGACCAGGAACAGCCGATAGGGATCGATCGAGCCGGCATCGAGATCGTCGTCGCCATATTTGGAATCGTTGAAGTGGAAGCCGCCGAGTTTCTTGAACTGGATCAGCCGCGACACGATCATCTCGATGTTGACGTTGGGCGCATGGTGGCCGAGGTCGACTAGGCAGTAGGCCTTGTCGCCCAGCTCCTTGGATATGAGGTAGTTGGTGCCCCAGTCCTGCACGACCGTGGAGTAGAAAGCCGGCTCGTACATTTTGTGTTCGGTGAACAGTTTCCAGTCGGCGGGCAGTCCGGCATAGATCTCCTTCATCGCGTCGAGATAGCGCTCGAAGGCTTTGGCGAAATTGACCTGGCCGGGGAAATTCGAGCCGTCGCCGATCCACACTGTTAGCGCCCTGGACCCCAGCGTCTTGCCGATCTCGATGCATTCCAGATTGTGCTCGACCGCCTGGCGGCGCGTGCCGGCATCGGCATGCGACAGCGACCCGAACTTGTAGGACAGTTTTTGGTCCCTGGCATCCGAGAAGGTGTTGGAATTCATGGCGTCGAAGCCGAGGCCGAAGCGCGAGGCCGCCTGCTTCAGCCGGTTCGGATCGGCCTTGTCCCACGGTATATGCAGCGAGACGGTCGGCGTCGCCTGTGTCAGTTGGCTGATGACGGCGCAGTCCTCGATCTTGTCGAAAATGTCGCGCGGCTCGCCGGCGCCGGGAAAGCGGGCAAACCGCGTGCCGCCTGTGCCGACGCCCCAGGACGGAATGGCGACGGCGAATTTCTCGACCTTGTCGCGGATGGCATCGATGGCGATGCCGCGGCGGTCGAGGCGTTCGCCGAGCGACGCGTAGTCGCGCTCGAGGTCGGGTTTGCGCTGGGCGTTGTGGCTGGAGACGAGATCGGCGGCGATGATGGTTTCGGACAAGTGCTATTCCTCCCAATGCGTTCAGTCAGCGCTGCCCTTCATCCGGCCCTTCGGGCCACCTTCTCCCCGTATAGTGACGGGGAGAAGAGAAGCGCTCCGCCCTTAACTCAGCGCGTAAAGCTCTGCGCGTTGCCGGCGTCGACGTTGATGATGTTGCCGGTGGATTTGGCCGACATGTCGGACGCCAGGAAATAGATCGCTTCGGCGATGTCTTCGGGAAACACCGAGCGCTTCAGCATCGAGCGCGAGCGGTAGTGTTCTTCCAGATCGTCGGTCGACATCTTGTAGGCGGCGGCGCGCTGTTCCTTCCACTCGCCGGTCCAGATCTTCGAACCGCGCAGCACGGCGTCCGGATTGACGACGTTGACCCGGATCTGGGCTTCCGCGCCTTCCAGCGCCAGGCAGCGGGCGAGATGGATTTCGGCCGCCTTGGCGGTGCAATAGGCGGCGGCATTGGGTGACGCGGCAAGACCGTTCTTGGAGGCGACGAAGACGACATTGCCGCCGATCTTCTGGGCCCGGAACAGCCGGAAGGCTTCGCGCGAGACCAGGAAATAGCCGGTCGACAATATGTCCATGTTCTTGTTCCACAGCGCCAGCGTCGTCTCCTCGATCGGCGCCGAGGAGGCGAGGCCTGCGTTGGAGACGAGAATATCAATGCCGCCGAACTCGACGGCTGTCTGGGCGAAGCCGGAAATCACCTGCTCCTCCGCGGTGACGTTGATCAGCACCGGCCGGACGAAGTCCTTGCCATAGGCTTTCGCCAGTTCGTCGTTGGCGTTGGCAAGTGCGGTCTCGTCGATATCGGCCAGCACGACGCAGGCGCCTTCGCGCAGCAGGCGATTGGCGGTGGCGCGGCCGATGCCGCCGGCGCCGCCGGTGACCAGCGCGATTTGGCCGGCGAGCGACTTCGGCTTCGGCATGCGCTGCAGCTTCAAATCCTCGAGCAGCCAGTATTCGATGTCGAAGGCCTCCTGCGCCAGCAGGCCGACATAGGACGAAACGGTCGAGGCCCCGCGCATGACATTGATGGCGTTGACGTAGAATTCGCCAGAGATGCGGGCGGTGGCCTTGTCGCCGGCGAAGGTGAACATGCCGACGCCGGGCATCAGGTAGACCACGGCGTTGGGGTCACGGATCGGGGGCGAGTCCGGATGCTTGCAGCTGTCGTAATAGGCCTGGTAGCCGACACGGTACTCAGCAATATCGTCGGCGAGGCGCGCAATCACGGCTTCGACGTCGGGCTTCGCTGGGTCGAACTCGATAACCAGCGGGCGGATTTTTGTGCGCAGGAAATGATCCGGGCATGAGGTACCGAGTGCCGCCAGCGGGCGCAAATCCCTGGAGTTGACGAATTCGAGCACAGCGGCGGAATCGTCGAAATGGCCGAGCTTGTGGCTCTTCTCCGAAATCAGGCCGCGGATCCTCGGCATCAGTCTCGCCGCGATGGCGCGGCGCTCAGCGGCGTCGAGCGATTTGACGACTTCGCCGCCGAAGATGGCGAGACCCTCGGAGCGGCGCTCGAACCATTCGATCGCCTGGTTGATGACCGAGATCGTCGTCTCATAGCACTCCTTGGGTGTGTCGCCCCAGGTGAACAAGCCGTGGCTTTCGAGGATGACGCCCTTGGCCTCGGGGTGTTCGACGCAGAATTTCTCCAGCCAGAGGCCAAGTTCGAAGCCCGGCCGCTTCCACGGCAGCCAGCCGATGGCGTCACCGAATATCTCCTTGGTCAACGCCTTGGAATCCTTGGCCGCGGCAATCGCGATAATGGCATCGGGATGCATGTGATCGACGAACGGCTTCGGCACATAGGCGTGCAGCGGCGTGTCGATCGAGGCCGCGCGCGGGTTGAGATTGAAGGTGCAGTGGGGAAGATAGCCCACCATGTCGTCCTCATGCGCGACGCCGCGATAAAGGCCTTTCAGCGCCTGCAGTTTGTCCATGTAAAGCGTGGCGAAACCGTCCAGCTTGATCGAGGCGCTGTCGCCGCCCGAGCCCTTGACCCATAGCACTTCGACTTCGGCGCCAGAGAGCGGGTCCTTCTGCCGGATCTTGGACGAGGTGTTGCCGCCGCCATAATTGGTGACACGCTTGTCGGAGCCGAGCGTGTTGGAGCGATAGACCAGAAGCTCAGGCTCGCTCAGCCCCTTGGCTTTAGCATCGTCCCAAAGGTTGGCAAGGCGCGAGCCGGAGCGCTTGTCGAGCATGATTATCCTCCCTGGGACGCAAAAGGCGCGGTCCATTTTGCCGGAAATGTCTACGCAAGCATCTCGGTTGTCAATCATAAACGATCAAGATCGATCATATTGCACTGCACAATGAAATTATATGAGCGGAAATGATTGACACTGGTGGTTTTCTAGTGCCTCATGACCATGCAGGGAGGAACCATGCACGAAAAAGAGCGCCACAGGATCATTCTGTCCGCCGTCCAGGAAAAGCCTGTGGTGACGGTGCAGGAGATGGTCGACCTGACGGACTCCTCCGAGGCGACGATCCGGCGCGATATCGCGGCTCTTCATGTGCAAAAGCGCCTGCGTCGCGTGCGTGGCGGCGCCGAGGCGATCTCGCCACCGCAGTTCATCGGCCTCGCCGGCCGGCCCTTTTCCGTCAACGAAACGCTCAATGCTTCGCAGAAGCGCGCGATTGCGCGCGAAGCGGTGGAGCTGTGCAAGGACGGCGAACCGATCATCATCAATGGCGGCACCACCACCTTCCAGATGGTGCATTTCCTGACCGGGCGCCGCATGCCGATCTTCACCAATTCGTTCCCCATCGCCGAGCACCTGCTCAAGCATTCGAAGAACACCGTCATGCTGTCGGGCGGCACCATCTACCGCGAGCAGAACATCATCCTCTCGCCCTTCGACAATGACGTGACGCGTAATTTCTACGCGCGCCGCATGTTCATGGGCGCTCAAGGGCTGGGGCCGCTTGGCCTGATGGAAGGCGATCCGCTTTTGATCCAGGCGGAGCAGAAACTGATCGACCAGGCCGACGAACTGGTGGTGCTGGTCGACTCATCGAAATTCCGCCAGCGCTCGAGCCTGATCCTGTGCGGGCTGAAGCGCATCGCCACCGTCATCACCGATGACGGCATCGAGGATCGCGAAGCCAACATGCTGGAGGCCGCGGGTGTGACGCTGATCGTCGCCCGCAGATCGGCGAAGGAAGAATCCTCGCTGCAGGCCTGAGGCCAACCGCAGCGACGATGGAATGCAACGCTCAAGGGAGGAAATACGATGAGCTTTCTGAAGAAATTGATGGTGACGGCCGCGTTCTCGGCCGCCATGTTCGTGAATGCCGCCTATGCCGAGAACGTCAAGATCGCGCTGGTGGTAAAGTCGCTCGGCAACGGCTTCTTCGACGCCGCCAACAAGGGCGCCGAAGAGGCGGCCAAGGAACTCGGCGATGTCGATATCATCTACACCGGCCCGACCAAGGCGACCGCCGAAGCGCAGATCGAAGTGGTCAATTCGCTGATCGCGCAGAAGGTCAACGCCATTGCGATTTCGGCCAATGACGCTGACGCGCTGGTGCCGGTGCTGAAGAAGGCGATGGAGCGCGGCATCACCGTCATCTCGTGGGATTCGGGCGTCGCCAAGGAAGGCCGCCAGCTGCATCTCAACCCGTCCGACACCGGCCTGATCGGCGAGACCATCATCAAGCTGGCCGCCGACTATCTGCCGGAAGGCGGCGAAGTCGCCATTCTGTCGGCTTCGTCGACCGCGACCAACCAGAACGCCTGGATCGACGCGGCCAAGAAGATCCTGCCGGAGAAATTCCCCAAGATCAAACTCGTCGCCACCGTCTATGGCGATGACGATTCGGCCAAGAGCACCGACGAAGCCAAGGGCCTGCTGAAATCCTATCCGAACCTCAAGGCGATCATCGCGCCGACCACCGTCGGCGTCGTTGCCGCTGCCCAGGTCGTCACCGACGCGAACCTGATCGGCAAGGTCAATGTCACCGGTCTCGCGCTGCCGTCGGAGTTCAAGAAGTTCATCGACAACGGTTCCAGCCAGGCGGTTGCCCTCTGGAATCCGATCGACCTCGGCTACTCCGCCGTCTACCTCGCTCATGATCTGGCGGTGAAGAAGGAAGAGGCAAAGCCGGGCGCAACGCTGTCGATCGGCCGCGTCGGCAAGGTCACGCTCGATGACAGCAACTCGGCTGCGATGGCTCCGCCCTTCCAGTTCGACAAGTCCAACATCGAAAAGTTCTCCAAGATCTATTGATCTCGGACGTCTCGGACCAAGCGCGGCGGGACCAAAATCCCGCCGCGACTTTAAACGGACCTTGTTTCAGGGCTTGATACGGATATGGACACGACAGCCCAGCACGGCATTGCGAAGGAGGAGCCCACGGGTCCTGCCCCGCGCCTGACGCTGTCCGGCGTCTCCAAAAGCTTTCCCGGCGTGCGCGCGCTGCACAATGTCAGCCTGTCGCTTTACCCCGGCCAGGTTACGGCGCTGATCGGTGAAAACGGCGCCGGCAAGTCGACGCTGGTCAAGATCATGACCGGCATCTACCAGCCGGACGCCGGCACGATCAGCATTGACGGCCAGGCCGTCACCCTGCCCAGCGCGCATGCCGCCTTCGGCCACGGCGTCACTGCCATTCATCAGGAAACCGTGCTGTTCGACGATCTGAGCGTCGCCGAAAACATTTTTCTCGGCCATGCGCCGCGCACGCGGCTAGGCACCATCGACTGGCGCACCATGCGAAAACACGCGCGCGAAGTGCTCGACACCATGCATGCCGGCCATATCGACGCCGATGCGCGGCTGAAAGACCTCGGCATCGCCAACAAGCATCTGGTAGCGGTTGCTCGCGCGATGTCGATCGATGCGCAGATCGTCATCATGGATGAGCCGACCGCAGCCCTTTCGATGAAGGAGATCGAGGAGCTTTTCCTGCTGATCGAATTCCTCAAGGAGGAAGGCAAGGCGATCCTGTTCATCAGCCACAAGTTCGACGAGATCTATCGGATCGCCGATCGCTACACCGTGTTCCGCGACGGCGAGATGGTTGGCGAGGGCCTTATCAAGGATGCCGGCCAGAGCCAGATCGTGCGCATGATGGTCGGCCGCTCGGTCGATCACATCTTTCCGCAACGCAACGCCGAGATCGGCGCGCCGGTGCTGTCGGTCGCTGGCCTTTCGCACCCGACCGAATTCAACGACATCGGCTTCGAACTGCACAAGGGCGAGATCCTCGGTTTCTACGGCCTTGTCGGCGCCGGGCGGTCAGAGGTGATGCAGGCGATATCGGGCATCACCCGCATATCGGGTGGAACGATCACGCTGGAAGGCAAGACGATCACGCCGAAATCGGCGGCGGATTCCATCGAAGCCGGCATCGTCTATGTGCCGGAAGAGCGCGGCAAGCAGGGCGTGGTGATCGGCCTGCCGATCTTCCAGAATGTCTCGCTGCCTTCGCTGAAGCGCACCTCCAAATCCGGCCTGCTGCGATTGTCGGAAGAATTCGCGCTCGCCCGCTCCTACACCGAGCGGCTTGACCTCAGGGCCTCCTCGCTCAGCCAGGATGTCGGCACGCTGTCGGGCGGCAACCAACAGAAGATCGTCATCGCGAAATGGCTGGCGACGGCGCCCAAGGTGATCATCCTGGATGAGCCGACCAAGGGCATCGACATCGGCTCCAAGGCCGCCGTGCACGGCTTCATGGCCGAGCTCGTCGCGCAGGGCCTGTCGGTGATCATGGTGTCGTCGGAACTGCCGGAGATTCTGGGCATGTCCGACCGCGTCGTCGTCATGCGCGAAGGGCTGGTTGCGGCGGTCTACGATAATAAGGGGCTGGACGCCGAAACGCTGGTCCGGACGGCAGCGGGGATCGCGGCATGAAGGCTCTCCTTAAATACCGCGAGATCTGGCTGGCAGCGGCGATCGTCGTTTTGATTGCTCTGATCTCGACGCGTTTCCCGGCCTTTGCCGACCCCGGCAATCTCGCCCAGGTGTTCAACGACACCTCGATCCTGATGATCCTGGCGCTGGGACAGATGGTCGTCATCCTGACCCGCTCGATCGACCTGTCGATGGCCTCCAACCTGTGCTTCACCGGCATGGTGGTGGCGATGCTGAACGCCGCGAATCCGGCGATCCCTATCCCGCTGCTGATCGTCATTGCGCTGGCCGTCGGACTGGTGCTCGGCGCCATCAACGGGCTGCTGGTGTGGCGGCTGAACATTCCGTCGATCGTGGTGACGCTGGGCACGCTCACCATCTATCGCGGCGCCACCTTCGTCCTCTCCGGCGGCGCCTGGGTCAATGCCGACAAGATGAGCCCGGACTTCATCGGCTTCCAGCGCGCAGCTTTCCTGGGCATTCCGGTTCTGTCCTGGATCGCCATACTGGTCATCGCGCTGTTCTTCGTGGTGATGACGCGAACCGCGCTTGGCCGTTCGATCTATGCCATCGGCGTCAACCCGACGGCGTCGGTCTATGCCGGCATCGATGTCGGCCGAACCAAATTCATCGTCTTCTGCATTTCCGGCATGATCGGCGGGCTCGCCGGTTATCTCTGGATTTCTCGTTATGTCATCGCCTCGGTCGAGGTCGCCAATGGCTATGAACTCAATATCATCGCCGCCTGCGTCATCGGCGGCATTTCGATTGCCGGCGGCATCGGCTCGGTCGGGGGCGCGGTGTTAGGGGCGCTGTTCCTCGGCATCATCTCCAACGCACTGCCGGTGATCAACATCTCGCCATTCTGGCAGATGGCGATTTCAGGCAGCGCCATCATCCTGGCCGTCGTGCTCAACGCGCGCGGCGAACGCCAGCAGGGGCGGATCATTCTGAGGAAGGCGGAGGCGGCATGACCGACACCCCCGCCCCGCGCCACATTCCAGACCGGCTCGACAAGCCGCTCTCTTCAGCGATCTTTTCCTGGGAAGCGCTGCTGGTCGTCGTGGCGGTCGCCATCTTCGCCATCAACAGTTTCGCATCGCCCTATTTCCTCGATGCCTATTCGCTGTCGGACCTGACCTTCAATTTCACCGAGAAAGGCCTGATCGCCTTCGCCATGGCGCTGCTGATCATTTCGGGCGAGATCGACCTGTCGGTCGCCGCCATCATCGCGCTCGCCTCGACCATGATGGGCATGGCGGTACAGGCCGGCGCCGACACGCCGGTGCTGGTGGCTATCGGCATCGTCGTCGGGCTCGGTTGCGGCGCCTTCAACGGCCTGTTGGTGACGAGGCTCGGCCTGCCGTCCATCGTCGTTACCATCGGCACGATGAGCCTGTTTCGCGGCATTGCCTTCATCATCCTCGGTGACCAGGCCTACAAGGGCTATCCCGAGAGTTTTGCTTTCTTCGGCCAGGGCTATGTCTGGTGGGTGGTGTCGTTCGAACTGGTGCTCTTCCTCATCGCGGCCGTCGCCTACTGGTTCCTGCTGCATCGCACCAGCTTCGGCCGCCGTGTCTTTGCCATCGGCAACAATCCGGTCGCGGCACAGTTTTCCGGCGTTCGTGTCGGCCGCATCAAATTCATCCTGTTTTGCCTGACAGGGCTGATGGCCGGCATCGCCTCGGTGCTGATCACCTCGCGGCTCGGCTCGACGCGACCGTCCATCGCGCAGGGCTACGAGCTTGAGGTCATCACCATGGTGGTGCTGGGCGGCGTCAGCATTCTGGGCGGCTCCGGCAGCATTTTAGGCGTCGTGCTCGCCGCCTTCATCATGGGGCTGGTGACCTTCGGCCTCGGCCTGCTCAACGTGCCCGGCATCGTCATGTCGATCTTCATCGGCCTGCTCTTGATCGTCGTCATCGCGCTGCCGATCGTCTGGCGGCGGCTGCGTGGTAACGGCTGATGCCTGAGAAATACGCCTTCAAGATGCAGCTCAAACCCGGCATGAAAGCCGAGTACAAAAAGCGCCACGATGAGATCTGGCCGTCGCTGGTGGCGCTGCTGAGAGAGGCCGGCGTCGCCGATTATTCGATCCATCTCGATGAAGACACCAACATCCTGTTCGGCGTGCTGTGGCGGCGCGACGACCATGGCATGGCCGACCTGCCGAAGCACCCGGTGATGCAGCGCTGGTGGGCGCACATGGCCGACATCATGGAGACCAGGCCGGACAACCAACCAATGGCCATCCCCCTGGAAACAATGTTCCATATGGCATGAGTGCGCTGCGCCACATCGCCGTCATCGACATCGGCAAGACCAACGCCAAGGTGGCGCTGGTCGATCTCGTCACGCTGAGCGAAGTGGGGTTGCGCCGCATGGCGAACGCGCCGCTGCGGCAAGCGCCCTACCCGCATCACGATGTCGAGTCGCTGTGGAGGTTCATCCTCAACAGCCTTGCCAGCCTCAACCGCGAACAGCGTATCGAAGCGATTTCGATCACCACGCATGGTGCGACCGGCGTGCTGGTCGACGCAGCGGGCGAACTGGTGCTGCCTGTCCTCGACTATGAGTTCGACGGCCCCGACAGGCTGGCTACAGAGTATAGTGCGATCCGTCCGCCCTTCATTGAGACTGGGACGCCGCGCCTGCCGCTCGGCCTCAATCTCGGTGCGCAATTCTTCTGGCTTGAGAAGCGTTTTCCCACCGAATTCGCCAGGGCCGCCGCGATGCTGATGTATCCGCAATACTGGGCGCTGCGCCTGACCGGCGTTGCCGCCAACGAGGTGACCTCGCTCGGCTGCCACACCGATCTGTGGAGCCCTTGGGAGGCGGACTTTTCCTCGATGGTCGACAGGCTGGATTGGCGCAGGCTGATGGCGCCGGTGCGGCCGGCCAGGGACCAGCTCGGCCCGATCCTGCCGGCGCTTGCCGCGCGCACCGGGCTCGATCCGCAGACCCCGGTTTTCTGCGGACTGCACGATTCCAACGCCTCCCTATTGCCGCATCTTCTGTCCGACGAGCCGCCCTTCTCGGTCGTCTCGACCGGCACCTGGGTGGTATCGATGGCGGTCGGCGGCAGAGAGATTGCGCTCGATGCTGCGCGCGACACGCTGGTCAATGTCAGCGCGCTGGGCGACCCCGTGCCCTCGGCGCGTTTCATGGGTGGCCGTGAGTTTTCCCAGCTGACCAAGGACAAGCCGCAGGACTGCAGCGGCAGCGAGGTGCTGGCCGTTCTGACAAAAAAGATGCTGCTTTTGCCTTCTACCCAGCAGGGATCAGGACCGTTCCCGCACCATGCCGCGGCATGGCTTGGTGCCGAGGGCATCAGCAAAGGCGAGCGGTTCGCCGCCATTTCCTTCTATCTAGCACTGATGACGGCGACCTGCCTCGAGCTGATCGGCGCCGACGGCCCGACCACCGTGGAAGGACCGTTTGCTCGCAACCGGCTCTTTGTCGGCATGCTGGCGGCAGCGACCGCGCGCATCGTCATCGCCTCCGAGGCGGCCACCGGCACCAGCATCGGCGCGGCACTGCTCGCATCCGATCAGCCAGTGACGCACGGCAAGGGCGAAAGAATTGAGCCGCAGACCGACCCGGTCTGGGCGGCCTATGTCACCGCGTGGCGCGCGGCAGTCGACGCGCAAGGCTGATCACAAAATCCGCTTGCCAAAGGCCGACATGACGAAGTTGATGGCGTCGGCGCCGATCCGCGGCTCCAGACCGGCGGTCAGCCCGGAAACATCCATCGACAGCAGACCGCCGGACAGCGAGATCGCCTCCATTGCCTGATGCGTCTCGCGCACCGTCAGCCCGCCCGAGCCCGCAGCCCAGCCGGCGAATTCGGTCGCCGTCGGCGAATAGCTGAGATGGAAGCCTTGCGTGCCCGAGGTGGCGATGCGGATCGCCTCGTGCATGAGGTCGCGCATGCCCATGGCGTCGATGTCGGTCATGGTGAAGGCCGAGACACGCGAATCCTTGAGCACCCTTGCCTCCGCCGGATCGGCATGGCGCAGGCCCACGATGACGACATTTTCCGGCGACAGCTGCGGCTGCAGCGCGCCGGGCTTGTGATCGAGACCGAGCGCGCGGGCCAGCACCGAGACTTCAGGCATGTCTTCGGCCTCCTCGTCCTCGGGCATCAGGGCGGCGAGGGAATCGATCCAGATCAGGCCGAAGGAATGCGTGGCGCGCGCCGTTGCGGTCAGCGCCTTGTGGGCGATACGGCGATCTGCGCCGGCGGCGAGACGGACGAGGCCCGAGGGCGGCCGCTCGACGTCGGCGAGTTCGACCACGTCGAAATTCATTGCCTCCAGCCGCGCGCCGGTTCCCTCGCGGGCGATAATCCCGCCGGCTCCCGGTTCGGCCGAGATCGACACCATCTTGCGGCCGGAGAAATCCGCGACGTCGTGCATCGGCGCCTTCTCGACATATTCCGAGGTCATCGCCAGAAGCATGGCGCCATAATTCATGCGGAAGGCGACGCGGTCGCCGACGGTGGGTCGCGGATCGGCATCCTGCACATCGAGCAGCAGATGGTCGCTGGAAGCGCCGAGCACCCTCACCCCTTTGGCGATCGGCGTCAGCCCTTCCACCAGCACGTCCTCGCGGCCTATATTGGCGATGGCGCGCAGCCGGTCGCCCTCGTCGGCAAAGACCGGCTGGTTGCCGAAGGCGTCGTAGCCGGATGTGCCGATCGGCCGCGAAGGCTTGAGTTTGACCTCGATGATGTCGCTGGTCAGCCGGCAGGCATCGGGTTCGAGTTCGGGCCACGGCACGTCGCGAAAGGTTTCGACACCGCCTTGCAGGATCGCCTCGCCCACGCGCAGATTGTTGATGCCGGGCGGCAGCTTGCCTTCGAGCAGCAGCGTCAGCGATGACGAGGCGCCGCCGGAAATGAAGTCGAGGCTTTTGCCGGACAGGCGCTCGGTCTTGTAGGCATGGGCGACGAGTTGGCCAAGGTTCTCCGGGGTCGGCATTATGGCGCCGAAGCAGCCGAGATTGGTGCCGATGCCGGCGATGCGCACGCCCTTGAATTCCAGGATCTGCTCGACGGTGGGGATCAGGTCGCTTGGCCAGATGCCTTCGCGGAGATCGCCGAGATCGATCATCAGCATGATGTCGTGGACGCGGCCCATGCGCTCGGCAATGCGCGATATCTCGCGGATGGTGGTCAGTTCCGACTGCAGGCTGATGTCGACGGTGCGCACGACCTCCTCGACGCGCGCCATGGGCGGGCTGCGCAGCAGCATGACCGGCGCATTGATGCCGCTGTCGCGCAGCCGGCGGATGTTTTCGAAGCGCGATTCCGCGATGCCGGCAACACCGCCGCGCAGCATGGCCCGCGCCACTTGCGGCATGCCGCATGTGCCCTTCGTAACTCCGAACACCTTGATGCCGGACAGCGCGCAGCGCTCGACGATGGTGCGGGCGTTGCGCTCGATGCGGCCAAGGTCGATAGCGACTTGCGGTCCCGACATTTCGTCACTCAGGGTTTGTAGAATCTGTCAGCCAGATGCATCTTCCAGATCGTCGTACGATATTTGTCAAACTTTGCGCAGTGACGGCCTCAATGTTGGAAACCAGAGCAATTGTATGTGGGCACGTCTTTCGATCGGAGAGGCCGGTGACGCTGGTCGTTCATCATTTCGATGGTGAGTGGCAACTGACCTGCGGCGAACATGATCATCCCGCGGACTGTGGAGATTTCGAAGTTATCGGTCTCGGCCATTTGACCTCCAGGCAGGAAAACTTGGCACAGATTGGCCAGCTTGAGCGCGGATGGCTTGCCGAATGGGTGCACGGCGAATGGACTCGATGCCAACACGACGACTAGAGCTCCCTCAGTTCCCGTAGACCAGCCCTTGCGGGTCGATCTCCGGCTTGCGGCCGGCGACGAGGTCGGCCAGGAACTTGCCCGAGCCGCAGGCCATGGTCCAGCCGACATGGCCGTGGCCGGTGTCGAGGTAAAGGTTCTTGTATTTCGCCTTGCCGATGACCGGCACCGAGTTGGGCATCATCGGCCGCAGACCTGCCCACAACAGCGCCTTCTTCTCGTCGAAAGCGCCAGGGAAAAGGTCTTTGCCGGTGCTCAGCATGGACTTGAAGTCGCTGGGCTTGAAGCTGCGGTCGAAGCCGGTGAACTCGGCTGTCGAGGACATGCGCAGGCGGTTTCCGAGCCTGGAGTAGCCAACCAGCCGGTCCTCGTCGGCGCCGCCCATGGTCGGTCCCTTGCTCTCGTCCTCCAGCGGGATGGTCGCGCTATAGCCTTTAACCGGATAGACGGGCAGGTCGATACCGTAGCGGCGACCGATCAGGCCGCTCTCGGGGCCCATGGCGATGACGACGGCGTCGCCCGTCACCGGGCCGGCCGATGTCATGACCGCACGTACCCAGTCGCCCTCTATGTCGAGCCCCTCGACCGTGGTGTCGAACAGGAATCTGACGCCAAGCTTTTCGGCAGCATAGGCGGCGAGCCCGTCGACGAATATCCTGGAATCCCCGGTCTGGTCGATCGGCGAATAAACGCCGCCGGCGATCTTTTCCTTCACGCCCGCGAGCCCGGGCTCAAGTTCGACCAGCCGGTCGCGGCCCACGATCTCGATCGGCAGGCCATGCTTCGCCAGAAACTGGTAGTTGTCGGTGCCGGTGTCGAGGCTGTGCTGCGAGCGGAAGAAATAAAGAATGCCCTTCTTGCGCTCGTCATAGTGGATGCCGGTGGCGTCGGAGAGCGCGTTGATGCAGTCGCGCGAATAGAGCGCCAGGCGCAGTTTGACCTGGCTGTTGGCGCGCAGGCGCGCCACCGTGCACTGGCGCAGGAAGCGCAGGCTCCAGGCGAGGAAATAAGGATCGAAGCGCAGCCTGACCTTGATGCCGAGATCATGGTTCCAGAGCGCGCGCAGGAAGGTCTTCAGCGCCGCTGGCGAGGCCCAGGCGGTGGCGTCGCCCGGCGACACCAGACCGGCATTGGACTGGCTGGTGCCGCGCGCCGGCGCCGGATGGCGCTCGATAACGGTGACCTCATGGCCGTCGGCGGCCAGATAATACGCGGCCGCGGTGCCGACAACACCGGCTCCAAGCACCGTTATCTTCATGCCACCCCCCAAAGCTCTTCGCGGCGCAGCGCCTCCACGCCGCATCGCCAATGCCTTCAATAGCGCTTCGCCGCGCGCCTTGCGAGCCCTCGGAAGTGCCCGGCTCAGCCCCGCGCGGAGTTCTTGCCGGTGAGGATGCGCTCCCAGGCGAGCGCATCGGCGACGATCTGGTCGAGGTCGTCGCGTTGCGGGGTCCAGCCGAGTTCGGCGCGTGCAAGGTCCGAATTGGCAACCACGGCGGCGGCGTCGCCGGGGCGCCGGTCGCCCATCTTGACCTCGAAATCCCGGCCGAAGGCGCGCCGCACGCTGTCGATGACCTCGAGCACCGAATAGCCGTGGCTGTAGCCGCAATTGGCGACGAGGCTGCCGCCGCCGGCGCGCAGCCGCTGCAGCGCCAGCCGATGCGCCGCGGCCAGGTCGCTGACATGGATATAATCGCGCATGCAGGTGCCGTCCGGCGTCGGATAATCGGTGCCGAACACCTGCATGAAGGGGCGTTTGCCGAGCGCGGTCTCGCAGGCGACCTTGATCAGATGCGTGGCGCCAGGCGTCGACTGACCCGTCCGGCCCCTGGGGTCGGCGCCGGCGACGTTGAAGTAGCGCAGGGCCGTGTAGCGCAAGGGATGCGCAAGCGCTGCGTCGCGCAGCATCCATTCGCTCATCAGCTTGGACAGGCCGTAGGGCGATTCCGGCGCCAGGCGGGCATCCTCGCGCACCGGCTCCAGGCCGGCGCCGCCATAGACGGCGGCGGTCGAGGAGAAGATGAAATGCGGCACGCCCTCTCGTACCGCGGTTTCGATCAGCGTGCGCGTCTTCGAGGTGTTGTTCTCGTAATAGGCGAGCGGATCGGCAACCGATTCCGGCACCACGATGGAACCGGCGAAGTGGATGATCGCGTCGACCTTGTTATCCCGGATGATCTGGCCGACCAATTCCCTATCGGCGACATCGCCGACGACCAGCTTGGCCTCCGGCGCCACCGCCCATTCGAAGCCCGTGGAAAGGCGGTCGAGAACGACGACGCTCTCGCCGGCATCCAGCAGTTCCCAGACCATGTGGCTGCCGATATAGCCGGCGCCGCCCGTTACCAAAACCGTCATCCGCGTCCTCTTTTACTCGTAATTTGTCGGAAACTGTCTCAATCACCGCCTTACTGGAAAGCCTGCGGCAAGGCCATTAGAAACGCCTGAATGTTAAATCCGTAACAGTCTCACCGGCCTGTGGCATCGTACGGACACAAAATTGATCCACATCAAGGGAATAGGCCACGATCTGGCATCGTTAGGAACAGGCTTGGGGCGTGGCATTTTGACCAAAACGGCCCGGTGGACGACGAATGGGCCAACGATTATGATCCCGCGCAAAACTGGGAAGGCGACATGAACTATCAGCGGTTCTTCGAGGAAGCGATCGACCAGCTCCACGCCGAGCGGCGCTACCGGGTTTTCGCCGATCTCGAGCGCATTGTCGGCAAGTTTCCGCGCGCCATCTGGCGTTCAAACGGCCGCGCCGAGGAAATCACCGTCTGGTGCTCCAACGACTATCTCGGCATGGGCCAGAACCCCGATGTCATTGCCGCTTTCCAGAACGCGGCCGGCAAGATGGGTTCGGGCGCCGGCGGCACCCGCAACATTTCCGGCACCTCGAACCCGTTGGTCGAACTCGAGCTGGAACTGGCCGACCTGCACGACAAGGAAGCCGCGCTCGTCTTCACCTCCGGCTTCGTCTCCAACGAGGCCTCGATCTCAACCATTGCGCGGCTTTTGCCCAATTGCCTGATCATTTCGGACGAGCTCAACCATGCCTCGATGATCGAAGGCGTACGGCGCTCGGGCGCCGAAAAGAAGATTTTCCGCCACAACGACGTCGCGCATCTCGAAAGCCTGCTGCAGGTCGCGGGCCGCGAACGCGCCAAGCTGATCGTGTTCGAGAGCGTCTATTCGATGGATGGCGACATCGCGCCGATCAAGCAGATCGTCGAGCTCGCCGAACGCTACAACGCCATGACCTATATTGACGAGGTCCATGCCGTCGGCATGTACGGACCGCGCGGCGGCGGCATCACCGAGCGCGAGGGGCTGGCCGACCGCATCGACATCATCGAAGGCACGCTGGCCAAGGCGTTCGGCACGCTGGGCGGCTATATCGCCGGCAACAGCGCCGTCATCGACGCGGTGCGCTCCTATGCGCCGGGCTTCATCTTCACCACGGCGCTGCCGCCGGCCGTCGCCGCCGCCGCCACCACGTCCATCCGCCACCTCAAGCGCTCGCAGGCCGAGCGCGATGCGCAACAGCACCAGGCGTCGCGGACCAAGGAGGTTCTGTCTGCAGCTGGCCTGCCGGTGATGGAATCGCCGACACACATCGTGCCGGTGCTGGTCGGTGACCCCGAACTCTGCAAGATGGCCAGCGACCGTCTGCTCGGCGTGCACGGCATCTACATCCAGCCGATCAACTATCCGACCGTGCCGCGCGGCACCGAGCGGCTGCGCATCACGCCGACGCCGTTCCATACCGATGCGCTGATTGCGGGACTGCAGGACGCGCTGGTCGAGACATGGGATGCGCTGGGCATTCCCTATGGCTCCGCAGGGCGGCCCACTGTCACCAAGAGCGACCGGATTGTGCCGCTGCTGGTGCCGAAGTCGGGCGGCTGAAGCCGCCGCCCATTTAACCTCAAACCGTCCTCATCCATCCCGCCAGCCGGTGTGCCGCTTCCTCGAGCTGGTCGAGGCGGCGGTGGAAGCACAGGCGCAAAAACGCCTCTCCGCCAGGGCCGAAGGCGGTGCCCGGCGCGAGGCCGACATTGGCCTTGTCGACAATGTCGAAAGCGGCCCGGCGCGGATCGGTGATGCCGTCTACCGTGAAGAACAAATAGAACGCGCCTTGCGGCACGGTGAAGCGCGCTTTGCCGGTTGCGCCGAGAATATCGCAGACCAGGTCGCGCGCTTTCCTGGCGCGCTCCACCTGCTCGACGATGAAGGCATCACCGTGGTCCAGCGCCGCGACGGCGCCGCGCTGCATGAACTGGGCGACGCCTGAGGTCGAATACTGGATCAGGTTCTCGAACACCTGCTGCAGCTCGGGATGGGTCTTGATCCAGCCGACGCGCCAGCCGGTCATCGCCCAGTTCTTGGAAAAGGAGTTGACGAACAGGATGCGGTCTTCCGCGGTCGAAATGTCGAGGAAGGACGGCGCACGGCCGTGGCCGTAGTGGAACAGCGAATAGATCTCGTCGGCGATGATCCACAGGCCCTTTTGGCGGGCGAGATTCAGGATCGCCTGCAGCGTTTCCTTATCGGCCGTCCAGCCGGTGGGGTTCGATGGCGTGTTGACGAACAGCGCCTTGGTGCGCGGCGTGACCGCGGCTGCAATCTTGTCGACATCGCAGGACCAGCCATTGCCCGACTGGTCGAGCGTGACCGCAACCGGGGTAGCGCCGGAAATACCGGCGGCGGCGGCGAAATTCGGCCAGGCCGGGGAGAGATAGACCACCTCGTCGCCGCTGCCGGCGACCGCGGCTAATGCCAACTGAATGGCATGCATGCCGGAACCGGTGGCGATGAATTCCTCTTCGGCGAAGCTCTTGCCGAAATGCCTGGCATAGTAGCGAGAAAGCGCTTGCCTCAGCTCCGGAATGCCTTTCTGCCAGGTATAGAAGGTCTCGCCATTGGCGAGCCCCTTGGCGGCGGCTTCCGAAATGAAGGCAGGCGTCGGCAAATCGCCTTCACCGGCCCAGAGCGGGATCATGCCCTCGCGCGTACGGCCGTAATTGACGACGGCGACAATGCCGCTTTCGGGGGCGGCCACCGCTTCGGCGCGCAAGCTATCGATCAGGGTCATGAACAGGTCCGTTTTGATGTCTGCTTTGATGCATGTCATTATCCAGAACCGCTGCGCACTTATGGGCGACATGCATTGGCGGATGCTCTTAGCAGATACGGCAACAGAAAACCCCGGCCGCGAACGACCGGGGTTTTGGTCCAGAAATCTGGCCTTGTCTATTTCCTGGCGAGGAGATCGCGAATTTCGGTGAGCAGTGCGACGTCAGCCGGCGGCGGAGCCGCAGGTGCGGCCGGCTTCTCGCGCTCGAGCCGCTTGCGCATGTTGTTCACGGCCTTGACCATAAGGAAGATGATGAAAGCCAGGATGACGAAATTCAGCGCCACGGTGATAAAATTGCCGTAGGCGAACACCGCGCCTTCCTTACGCGCTTCGGCAAGATTGGTCGAATGCACTGTTGATGAGAGGCCTATGAAGTAGTTGGAAAAGTCGACGCCACCAAGTGCGCCGATGAAAGGCATGATGATGTCATTCACAAGAGAATCGACGATCTTGCTGAAGGCCGCGCCGATGATGACGCCGACCGCAAGGTCCATCACATTTCCTTTGGAAATGAATTCCTGGAATTCTTTCAGCATTCGACCCTCCTTGTCATGACGGACCGCGCTGCCGCCGTCCCTCCGGCGTCGGCCCGTGCGCACCATAACAAAAACCTGCGGTTGCAACAGAAGCAAAAGCTGGAAAACACCGCTTTCTCCTTACCTTAGGTCACGGTTCGACAGGGCGGCGTCGCGGCCATGCGCCGGAAAGCCGCGATGGACTTGACCTTAGAGCTGTGATTGCCTCTGGGCAGGCCGGGGTGAAAGCTGGCCTAGGAGGATTTTCGGGCCGTGCAGGGCTGGTTCATCGTCATCATTGCGGTCGCCTATGTAACGCTGCTGTTCGTCATCGCCAGCCTCGGCGACCGGCGTTCAACGGCGCTGGGACCCGGCCGCGCCCGGCCCTTCATCTATGCGCTCAGCCTCGCCATCTACTGCACCTCCTGGACCTTCTTCGGCTCGGTCGGCCTGTCGTCCGAGCGCGGCCTCGAATTTTTGGGCATCTACACCGGGCCGGTGCTGGTGTTCGTGTTCGGCTTTCCGCTGCTCAATCGCATCGTGCGGCTGGCCAAGAGCGAGAAGATCACCTCGATCGCCGACTTCCTCGGCGCGCGCTACGGCAAGAGCTTTGCCGTCTCGGCGATCGCCACGCTGATCGCCACCATCGGCGCGGTGCCCTATATCGCACTGCAATTGAAGGCGATCTCCGGTTCGGTAGGCCTGATGGTCGAGCATTATACGGGATCGCCGCCCTCCTTCGATCCCTTCGTCAGCGACATCTCGCTGGTGGTGGCCATGCTCTTGGCGCTGTTTGCGGTGCTGTTCGGCACCCGCCATGCCGACGCCACCGAGCACCAGGACGGGCTGGTGCTGGCGGTGGCGGTCGAAACCGTGGTCAAGCTCGCCGCCTTCCTGGCGATCGGCCTGATGGTCACCTTCCTGATCTTCGGTGGCCCGGGCGACATGATCGACAAGCTGGCCGAAAACAGCCAGGTGCGGCAAGCCATGGGCTACAACACCTCGCTCGCCACCTGGCTGGTGCTGACTTGCCTGAGCGGCTTTGCCATCATCATGCTGCCGCGCCAGTTCTACGTCACCATCGTCGAGAACCGCGGCGAGGCCGAACTGCGCACCGCGACCTGGGTGTTTCCGCTCTATCTCGTGGCGATAAACCTGTTCGTGCTGCCGATCGCCTTCGCCGGCCTGGCGCTGGTCGGCGCCAAAACCACCAGTGACCTCTATGTGCTGGCGCTGCCCTTGTTCGGCGGCCATGACTTCCTCGCCATGGCCGCCTTCATCGGTGGGCTGTCGGCGGCGACCGCCATGGTGATCGTCGAAAGCGTGGCGCTGTCGATCATGATCTCCAACGACCTCGTCATCCCGCTGTTCGTGCGCCGCCTGCTCAAGACCACGACCTCTGAGAATGAGGATTGGTCGACGCTGATCCTCAACGTGCGGCGCGGCGCCATCTTCATCCTGTTGTTCATCGCCTTCCTCTACTACCGCGAAAGCACCAACTCGGCGCGGCTGTCGTCGATCGGCCTGATGTCGTTCGCGGCAATCGCCCAATTCGCGCCGGCGCTGATCGGCGGGCTGATCTGGCGCGGCGCCAATGGCCGCGGCGCGGCCCTTGGCATGGTCGCCGGCATCCTCGTCTGGGGCTATACGCTGCTTTTGCCGTCGCTCTCGGCAGCCGACGCGGACATCGTCGTGCAGGGGTTGTTCGGTTTCGAGGCGCTGCGGCCGCAGGCTCTGTTCGGCACCGTCGCCGAACCGTTGAACCACGGCGTGCTCTGGAGCCTGTCGGTCAACACGCTGTTCTTCGTGCTCGGCTCGCTGTCGCGCGCGTCAGTGCCGCTGGAGCGGATCCAGGCGTCGATCTTCGTGCCGCGCGAATCCGGCCCGATGCCCAGCCTGCGCCGCTTCCGCACCGCCATCACCGTCAACGTGCTGAAGGACACCATCTCGCGCTACCTCGGCGTCGAGCGCACCGAGCGCTCCTTCCAATCCTTCGAGAAAAGCAATGGCGTCTCGCTGCACGGCAATGAGCAGGCCAGCATGGATGTCATCCGCTTTTCCGAGCAGCTGCTGGCGAGCGCGGTCGGCTCGTCTTCGGCGCGGCTGATCCTGTCGCTGCTGTTTCGCCGCAACGACCGCGAGTCCAAGGACGCCTTTCGCCTGCTCGACGACGCCACCGAAGCGCTGCAGCACAATCGCGACCTGCTGCAGATCGCGCTCGACCAGATGGAGCAGGGCATCACCGTATTCGACCGCGATTTTCGTCTGATCTGCTGGAACAGACAATATCGCGCGCTGTTCGACCTGCCCGACGAGATGGGCCAGGTCGGCGTGTCGCTCGACCGCATCCTGCGCCACCTCGCCGAGCGCGGCGATATTCCGGCCGACCAGCGCGTGGCGATGCTCAACCGGCTGACCAGCTTCGTCAGCCCATGGCAGATGGAGTTGAAGACCAGTGGCCGTATCCTCGAACTGCGCTCCAACCCGATGCCGGACGGCGGAATCGTCGCCACCTATGCCGACATATCAGGACGCGTCGAACAGGATTTGGCGCTGAAGCGGGCCAATGAATCGCTGGAGCAGCGGGTCAAGACGCGGACCATCGAACTGACTAGGGTCAACGAGGAGTTGACCCGGGTCAATGAGGAGCTGGCGCAGGCGCAGATGCTGGCCGAGGAGGCCAATCTGGGCAAGACGCGCTTCCTCGCCGCCGCCGGCCACGACATCCTGCAGCCGCTGAACGCCGCCCGTCTCTACTGCTCGTCGCTGATCGAAAAGGCCGGCAAGGGCCCGGCCGGGAAGGCTGCTATCAACATCGAATCCTCGCTGGAATCGGTCGAAACGATCCTGGGCGCCGTGCTCGACATTTCCCGCCTCGACGCCGGCGCGATGAAACCCGATGACAGCGCCTTCCGCCTGGACGGGCTGCTGCGCCAGATCGGCAATGATTTTCAGCCGCTCGCCGCCGAAAAGAAACTCGATCTGACGATCATAGCCTCGTCGCTCAGCGTGTTGACGGACCGCAACCTGCTGCGCCGGCTGATCCAGAACCTGGTCTCCAACGCCATCAAGTACACCCCCCATGGCCGCATCCTGGTCGGCGTGCGACGGCGCGGCGAACTCGCCGAAATCCAGGTGATCGACACTGGCATCGGCATTGCCGGCGACAAGCTGAACACGGTCTTCAACGAGTTCACCCGGCTGGACGAAGGCGCGCGCGAGGCCGAAGGTCTCGGCCTTGGCCTGTCCATCGTCGACCGCATCGCGCGGGTGCTGCGGCTCGAGATCCAGATCTTTTCCAACCCGGGCAAGGGTACGCGCTTTTCCGTTATCCTGCCGGTTGCGGCGGTTGAGGCGCCGCGGCGCGAGGTCGAGCCGAAGGCGCCTGCCCGCACCGCGAATTCGCTGGCCGGCCTGCGCGTCATGTGCATCGACAACGACGCCCGCATCCTCGACGGCATGCGGCTTCTGCTCGAGGGCTGGGGCTGCAGCATCGGCACGTTTTCGGGTTCGGAGGATTTTGGCAGGGCCGATCGTCCCGACATCGTGCTTGCCGACTATCATCTCGATGGCAGAAGCGGCCTCGACATCATCGCCCGCCTGCGTGACATCCATGGTTCGGACCTGCCGGCCGTGCTGGTCACCGCCGACCGCTCCACCGAGGTCCGTGCCGCTGCCGCCGCCCTGGACGTGCCGGTGATCAACAAGCCGCTGAAGCCGGCCGTGCTGCGTTCCATGATGGCAAGGGTCAGGCCGCTGGCATCGGCGGCCGAGTAGGGTTCAATGCATGTCGCCCAGAAGTGTGCCCCGGTTCTGGGACCACGACATGCATCGAACAAGAGCTAAAGCGGGTCGCATGAATCCGTTCAGCGCGATGCGCTTTAGCCTGCTGGCTGCAACGGATCGCTGCCGATCTTGGACAGCTGGATCACCGCCTGGGTGCGGCTGTCGACGCCGAGCTTTTGCAGGATGGCCGAGACATGCGCCTTGACCGTCGCTTCGGAGACGCTGAGTTCGTACGCGATCTGCTTGTTGAGCAGGCCTTCGGCCAGCATGCCGAGGACACGCGTCTGCTGCGGCGTCAGCGCCTGCAGCCGCTTGATCAGGTCGGATATTTCGGGGTCGCGCTCGACGCCGAGGTCGATGCCGACGGGTGCTGCGATGTCGCCGGCCAGCACCGTCTGCACGGCGCTGCGGATTTCCTCCATGCTGGCCGATTTGGAGATGAAACCGGACGCGCCGAGATCGAGCGCGCGCCGGATGGTCACCGGGTCGTCGTGCGCCGACACCACCACCAGCGGCACCGCCGGGTGGATGCCGCGCAACGCGATCAGACCGGACAGGCCGCTGGCGCCCGGCATCGACAGGTCGAGCAGCACCAGGTCGACATCCTCATTGGCCACGACCAGGGCCTTGGCGCTTTCGAAATCGCCGGCCTCGTGAATGGCGGCGACATCGCCGACGCCGGCAAGCGCCTCTTTCAAGGCGCCGCGGAACAGCGGATGGTCGTCGGCAATGACGAAGGTGTAGCCCGACGGCAAATGTTCCTCCCCAAATCCCGTTGTTGCCCAAACTTCGTTATCGATTGACGGCTTTTACGGGATCGGACGATTATGCGGCGAAGCGCTTTGTTTTCAAGCGGCAATGGCCGGACGGCACTTTGCGCCGGGCAGCTCAGGTCTTTTGCGAGTTGAGCTTGGCGCCGTCGCCATTGTCCTTGTCCATCTCCTTGACGATGCCCATGAAGCCACGCAGCATGCGCTCCATATAGCTCATCGTCTTGTCGAAATCCTCTTCGCTCGGCAATTTCGACTCGAGACGGGCCGACAGCGAATTCTCCAACCTGGCGACGCGTTCGTCCATTGCCTTCATCGAGGCCTGCAAACGGTCGACTTCGTCCTGGAAGGCGGCGCGTTCGTCGGCGGCCATCTTGCAGACGAGCTGGCCGGAGCGCTCCTCGCAGATCGACATGGCGCCGGTCCGGGTATCCATGCGGACATAGCCGTTGGCCGTTTTCTCCAGCCGGTAGTGGTCGGTCTCTTCGGACCAGGCCGACGCCGCGACCAGCGAGACCAGTGCGGCGGGGATCAGTATGTGCTGCAGACGCATGTTCCATCCTCCACGAGCCAGTATGCGCAACCTATCACAGCTTTGCGCCGTAAATGCGGACGAGTTGCCCTTCCCCGCATGATCGGTTCGGATTATAGCGCAACCATGTCTCAGATTATCTACAAGATCGCGCCCGAAGCGCTTTGGCGCGAGGCCGAGAAAAACGGCCGTTTCACCGGCGCTCCGATCGATATCGCCGACGGCTTCATCCATTTCTCCACCGCTGATCAGGTCAGGGAGACGGCGGCGAAGCATTTCGCCGGCCAGATGGATTTGCTGCTGATCGCCATCGACGGGGCGCTGCTCGGTGACGCGCTGAAATACGAGGTCTCGCGGGGCGGCGCGCTGTTCCCGCATCTCTATGGCGTGCTCGATATGAGCGCCGTGCTGTGGGTGCGGCCACTGCCGCTCGGGGCCGACGGCGCCCATCAATTCCCGGCGCTGGAGGCCGAATGATCGTGTTCGATCGCATCGGCCAGAAACTGCTGTTCACCTTCGATCCGGAAACGGCGCATGGCATGTCGATCGCGGCGCTGCGATGCGGTCTGCCGGTCGGCGCGCGGACGGTGCGCGACGACAGGTTGAAGCTCAGCCTCTGTGGCATCGCCTTCCCCAATCCGCTCGGCATGGCCGCAGGCTATGACAAGAATGCCGAGGTGCCTGACGCGCTGCTTGGCCTCGGCTTCGGCTTTGCCGAAGTCGGCACCGTGACGCCGCTGCCGCAGGCCGGCAATCCGAAGCCGCGCATTTTCCGGCTGACGGAGGATGACGCGGTGATCAACCGGCTGGGTTTTAACAATGGGGGCCACGAAGCGGCCGAGATGCGCCTTGCCGCCCGCAAAGGACGCGTCGGCATTGTCGGCGTCAACATCGGCGCCAACAAGGACAGCGCCGATCGTGTCCGTGACTATGAGTTGGGCGTTTCCCGTTTTGCGAAATACGCCAGCTATCTCACCGTCAACATCTCGTCGCCCAACACGCCCGGCCTGCGCACCATGCAGGCACGCGAACAGCTCGGCGAACTTCTGGCTCGCGTCGTATCGGCGCGTGCCTCGGCATCGGCCCAGCCACCAATCTTCCTCAAGATCGCACCTGATCTGGTCGAGGCCGAGCTGGAGGACATCGCCGCCGAGGTCAGCGAAAAGCAGATCGACGGGGTCATCGTCTCCAACACGACGCTGGCGCGGACCGGATTGCGTAGCACCACCAGCGAGACCGGAGGGCTCTCCGGCAAGCCGCTGTTCGAACGCTCGACCATCGTGCTGGCCAAGATGCGCAAATTGCTCGGGCCGGAGCGCGCCATTATCGGCGTCGGCGGCGTCGATTCGGCCGAGACCGCGCTGGAAAAAATCCGCGCCGGCGCCGATCTCGTCCAGCTCTACACCGGCATGATCTATGCCGGGCCGGCGCTGCCGGGGCGCATCCTTGCCGGGATGGTGCGATTTGCCGACAAGGAGCGGCTGAAATCATTGCGCGAACTGCGCGACAGCCGGCTCGATGAGTGGGCTGCCAGGCCGCTCTAAAACGCCGTGCGCAACCGGAGCCGCAGGACGGCCAGCAGGCTGAAGCCGCGCACCAGCAGGAAAACGTGCAGCGCCGCCCACAGGCCGTGATTGCCGAGAGACGGCGCCAAGCTGAACAATGCGGCGCTGAAGGCCAGGAACGACACCAGCATCATGTTGCGCATCTCGCGCGACCAGGTAGCGCCGATGAAGACGCCGTCCATCTGGAAGGCCAGCACGCCGCTCAGCGGTGTCAGTGCCGCCCACGGCAGATAGATGTCGGCAACAGCACGAACATCCGGCGACGTGGTGATCAACGAAATCAGGCCGGCGCCGCCGAGCCAGAAGATCAGCGTGGCGGTTCCGGCGAGGCCGAACCCCCAGAACAAGGTCAGACGCACCGCCCGGCGGAACGCCGTCTCGGCGCGTGCGCCGATCGCGCGTCCCGCCAACTGCTCGGCGGCTGTGGCAAAACCGTCGAGGAAATAGCCGGCGACGAGAAAGAAGTTCATCAGCACGGCATTGGCGGCCAGCGTCAGCGTGCCGAACTGCGCGCCTTGGCGGGTGAACAGCGCGAAGGCGGCGAGCAGCGAGAACGAGCGGATCATGATATCGCGGTTGAGCGACAGCATGCGCAGGAAAGCGGGCATGTCGAGCAGGCGATGCCGCGGCAGGCGGGGTGCGGCCCGGAACCGCCAGACAACGATGGCGAGACCCAACAGCATGGCCAGACATTCGCCGGTGACGGTCGCCCAGGCCACGCCGGCGACGCCCCAGCCAAGCTTCAGGCCGAGCAGGATGCAAAGCACGATGTTGATGCCGTTGAGCACCGCCTGCAGCATCAGCCCAATCCCGCCCTCGCCGCGCCCAAGGACATAGCCGAGGATGGCGTAGTTGATCAGCGTGAAGGGGGCGGCGAGCATTCTGATGTGGATATAGACGCCCATCGCTTCGCCGACGCGCGCCTCGCCGCCGATGAATTTCTGGCCGGCGATGGCGATCAGCGGCGCAAGGACGACAAGCACGATGCCGGCGGCGACCGCGATCAGCACGGCGCGCCAGAACACCGCCTGCTCCTCCAGTTCGTCGCCGCGCCCGAACGCCTGGGCGACGAGGCCGGTGGTGCCGGAGCGCAGGAAATTGAAGGTGCTGAAGACGACGTCGAAGACCAGCGCCCCGGCCGCCAGGCCGCCGAGCAGGGCGGCATCGCCGAACTGCCCGACCACAGCCGTGTCGACGATGCCAAGCAGCGGCGTCGTCAGATAGGCGAGCGTCATCGGCACGGCGATGGCGAGCACCGAACGGTTGGTGACGGCGAAGGGTCTCGCGTCGGCTGGGGTTGCACCCGTGTCCAGGGGATTGCTGCCTTGCTGATTGCGGCTTGATCGAACAGCCGATGTGCCCCATTTTCCGGCCACCGCGCAATCACTCTTGCCGTGACGGCCAACCGAAATGTTCTTCTGGCGCGAGCCCGCCGGACCCGAGTATTGGTTTTAAGCAATTCCCAAGGGGAAGCGCTACGCGCTCTCCTGCGAAAACCGCTGCACACTTTGCTGGAATTGCTTTAGCCATGCCCCTGCAGATCGTCCATCACCCCGACTACGATGCCGGCTTCGCCGTCAATCATCGCTTTCCGATGAGCAAATATCCGCTGCTGATGCAGGCCTTGCATATCAGTGGTCTGATCCACGCCGATGCGCTGTCGATGCCGGAGCCGGCGCCGGCCTCCTGGCTGAAGCTCGCCCATGCGGCTGATTATGTCGACCAAGTCATCACGTGTTCGGTGCCTGAAAAGATCGAGCGCGAGATCGGCTTTCCCGTGGGTCCGCGCGTTTCGCTCAGGGCGCAACTCGCCGCCGGTGGTACGGTGCTGGCCGCACGGCTGGCGCTTATCAACGGCATTGCCTGTAACACTGCCGGCGGCAGCCACCATGCGCGGCATGCGCAAGGCGCGGGCTTCTGCACTTTCAACGATGTCGCCGTCGCTTCGCTGGTGCTGCTAGCCGAAGGTTCCGCCCAAAAAATCCTGATCGTCGATCTCGATGTGCATCAGGGCGACGGCACGGCGGATATACTGAGTGACGAACCACGCGCCTTCACCTTCTCCATGCATGGCGAGCGCAATTATCCGGTGCGCAAGATTGCCTCCGATCTCGACGTTGCGCTGCCGGACGGCACCGGCGATGGCGCCTATCTCGAGCGGCTGGGCGCCCTCCTGCCGGAGCTCTCGGCCAAGGCGCACTGGGACATCGTCTTCTACAATGCCGGCGTCGACGTGCATGCCGAGGACCGGCTCGGCCGGCTATCGCTCAGCGATGACGGCGTGCGTGCCCGCGACGCCATGGTGATCGGTCATTTCCGCGCGCTGGGCATCCCGGTCTGCGGTGTCATCGGCGGCGGCTATTCGACCGATGTCGCAGCGCTGGCCGCGCGCCACGCCATCCTGTTCGAGGTGGCGTCGGACTTTGCCTGAGTGGCCTTCGGTTTGAGCACAATCTTTTCCGAAAACCGGTTGCCACTTTTCGGGATCATGCCTCCGCTTCACTTCCGGTAGTTCGCGAGCCTGAGCAGGATGAACACCGGCACGACGATCGCGGCGCCGAGCAGGATATAGCCCAAGAAGCGATAGACCGCGTTGAAGCCGAGGTTCCACAGATCGATGAAGAAACCCTGGATGCGGTAGAAGACGTCCATCGGCGTCCAGCCGAACGCATTCATGACCAGGCCGACGAGGAACGACACGACCAGCAGCTTGACGATCACCCTGACGGGCGAGTCACCGAGAAAGCGCGTCACTGTGGACAAGGGGCTGCCTCCAGATTGGTGTGCCCGGATTCGGGGTACAAACCCACGAATACGCACTTGCTGCGCCCGCATCAAGGCAGGCGGACCGGCGCAATCGGTCGGGTTTCCAACAGCCGTTTCCGAAGAGCTGTCCAAGGGCGATTGCCCGAAGCATGCCCATCATGATATCGAGAGGCCGACGCGGGTATGATGTAATGGTAGCTTGTCAGCTTCCCAAGCTGAACGCGAGGGTTCGATTCCCTCTACCCGCTCCAGTTCCTATCCCACTTCCCGCAAGATAAAATCGTGCAGCATCTTGGCTGCCGGCGACAGCACGCGGTTCTTCACCGTGATCAGGCTGTAGGGGCGGACCTCGATGTCGAACTCGGTCTGGACGACATCGATGGCGCCGGCGAGACCGTCGGGGTTCTGGATGAATTTTGCCACCTGGATCGACACCGGGGCGATGGCGTCGGACTGCGCCACCATGACCAGTGTGAGCAGCAGCGACGAGGTGTTGAGGATGCGGTCCGGCAGGGCGATGTTGCGGTTCAGGAAATTGCTCTCCATCGCCTGGCGCAGCGGCGACCCGCCCGACTGGAACACCCAGTCAAAGGCGGCGGTGTCCTCCAGCCTCACCGCCTTCCCATTGTTTAGAGGATGGCCGTTGCTCAGCGGGTGGCCTCGGCGCACGATCAGGCAGGCCTTCTCGACGCCGATGACGCGCGATTCGAACAGGCGCGGATTGAGGTCTTCGGGGACACGGGCGATGATGAAATCATGGCGCGTGGCGATCAGTTCGCGCGCCAGCACATTCGACGTCTCGACCTGCATGGTAATCTCGATGCGCGGATAGAGGCGGCGTATCTCGCGGATCGCCGGGACCGCCAGTTCGATCGCCGGCGCCGTCACCGCGCCAAGGAACACCGAGCCGCCCTTGCCGGCCTTGAGCTCCGATATTTCGCGGTCGGCCTCGCGCATTTCAAGCAGGATCGAGCGCGCGCGCCGGGCCAGCGCCTTGCCGTAAGGGGTGAGCGTGATGCCGCGCGGCAGCCTTTCGCACAGCTTGACCTCAAGCACCGCTTCCATCTCGGAAATCATGCGCGAGGCCGCCGGCTGCGAGATGTTCATCACCTGGGCGGCAGCGCTCACCCGACCGTGATCGTCGAGTGCTGCGATCATGCGCATGTGACGCAGGCTCAAGCCGCTGCGCAGAAGTGTCTCGCCATCGCCGGGCAATTCATCGTAACCGCTTGAAATTCCCTGAGGACCTCGTAAAGCCGCCATGCCTTTTCCCGCTTCCGCCGCTGTTCCAGCCCGGTTTAGTCATATACCGGTTTTGGTATAGCAACCACCGAAGATCGCATTTGACAGTTATGGCAAAGGGTCACACTTTCGCGCGTCCTCAAGACTTGACGGTCGATGACGAGCAAAATCGTATCGATTTAAATCTGAGGGCCGATTGGGAGGATACCGGAGATCGATTATGACGGCGGCGGCGCTTTGGCGCATCCGCCCGACTGCGCGGCCCGCGAAGCCCCGAGGTGTCGCGTCCATCAACCAGGGAGAGTTTTACGTGAAAATCATCAAGACACTGGCCGCCGTCGCGGCCCTTGGCATCGCTGCCATGACCTACTCGGCGCATGCAGCCGACAAGGGTCTTGTCGGCGTGCTGATGCCGACCAAGACCTCGCAGCGCTGGATCAATGACGGCGATGCCGTCAAGTCCCAGCTCGAAGCTCTCGGCTACACGGTCGACCTGCAGTACGCGCAGGACGACATCCCCAACCAGCTCAGCCAGCTGGAAAACGAAATCACCAAGGGCCCGAAGGCGCTGATCATCGCTTCGATCGACGGCACGACCCTGTCGGACGCGCTGCAGAAGGCCGCTGACGCCGGCGTCGTCGTCGTCGCCTATGACCGCCTGATCAAGAAGACCGCCAATGTCGATTACTACACCACCTTCGACAATTTCGGCGTCGGCGTGATCCAGGCGAACTCGCTGGTCAAGGGCCTCAAGGAGCGCTTCCCGAACACCAAGCCGTGGAACGTCGAACTGTTCGGCGGCTCGCCGGACGACAACAACGCCTTCTTCTTCTACAACGGCGCAATCTCGGTGCTGCAGCCGCTGATCGATGACGGCTCGATCAAGATCAAGTCCGGCCAGACCGGCATGGACAAGGTCGGCACGCTGCGCTGGCTCGCCGCCACCGCCCAGGCGCGCATGGACAACCTGCTGTCGGCCAACTACTCGGACGGCAGCCGCGTCGATGGCGTTCTTTCGCCCTATGACGGCCTGTCGCGCGGCATCACCGCTTCGCTGCGCGCCGTGGGTTACGGCACCGACGCCCAGCCGTGGCCGATCGTGACCGGCCAGGACGCCGAGACTGCTTCGGTCAAGCTGATCATCACGGGCGAGCAATACTCGACCGTGTTCAAGGACACCCGCGAACTGGCCAAGGCCACCGTCGAGCTCGTCGACAAGGTGCTCTCGGGCGGCAAGCCGGACGGCCTCGACGAAAAGACCTACAATAACGACGTCAAGGTCGTTCCCTCGATCCTTTTGACGCCGCATGAGGTCGACAAGTCGAACTACCAGGCACTGGTCGTCGACTCCGGCTACATCAAGGCCGACGAACTGAAGTAATCCCGGTTACAAAATCAGGGGTCCTGCGCAACGCAGGGCCCCTTTTCGTTCACCAGCGAGCCCGGTATTGTTACCGACCTCGCCGGCAGTGTTTGCCAACCTCTCAAGGAGCGGTAGTTCCCATGGCCTCGACGATTTTGGAGATGCGCGACATCACCAAGACCTTCCCCGGCGTGAAGGCGCTGTCGAACGTCAACCTCAGCGTCGAGGAAGGCGAGATCCACGCCGTGGTTGGCGAGAACGGCGCCGGCAAGTCGACGCTGATGAAGGTCCTGTCGGGCGTCTATCCCGCCGGCACCTATGACGGCCAGATCATTTTTCAGGGTCAGGAATGCCAGTTCAAAGGCATTCATGACAGCGAACACAAGGGCATCGTCATCATCCACCAGGAACTTGCTCTGGTGCCGATGCTGTCGATCACCGAAAATATCTTCCTCGGCAACGAAAACGCCCGATACGGCGTCATCGACTGGGATGCCAACGAGGCGCGCACCGCTGCCCTGTTGAAGAAGGTGGGCCTCAAGGAGGACCCCAAGACACTGATCACCAATATCGGCGTCGGCAAGCAGCAGCTGGTCGAGATCGCCAAGGCGCTGAGCAAGGACGTCAAGCTTTTGATCCTCGATGAGCCGACCGCGTCGCTCAGCGAGAAAGACAGCCAGGCGCTGCTCGATCTTCTGCTCGAATTCAAGCGGCAAGGCATGACCTCGATCCTGATCTCGCACAAGCTCAACGAGATCAACCGGGTCGCCGACAAGGTAACCGTCATCCGTGACGGGCGCACCATCGAGACGCTGGCCAAGAAGGATATCTCCGAAGACCGCATCATCACCTCGATGGTCGGCCGTTCGCTAGACGACCGCTATCCGCCGCGCGAGCCCAAGATCGGCGAAGTCGTGTTCGAGGTGAAGAACTGGTCGGTCTATCACCCGCTCCATGCCGAGCGGCAGGTGATCAAGGGCATCGACATCAATGTGCGCAAGGGCGAGGTGGTCGGCATCGCCGGGCTGATGGGCGCCGGCCGCACCGAATTCGCCATGAGCCTGTTCGGCCGCTCCTATGGCCGCCGCATCACCGGCGAAGTGCTGCTCAAGGGCAAGCCGGTCGATGTCTCCTCGGTAAGCAAGGCGGTCCAACACGGCATCGCCTATGTCACCGAGGACCGCAAGACCTACGGCCTCAACCTCATCGACCATATCAAGCATAACATTACGCTGGCCAATCTCGACGGCGTGTCGCGCCACAGCGTGATCGACGACATGCGCGAACTTGCGGTCGCCAACGACTATCGCAAGAAGACCAATATCCGTGCGTCAAGCGTCTATCAGATGACCGGCAATCTTTCCGGCGGCAACCAGCAGAAGGTGGTGCTGTCGAAATGGTTGTTTGCCGACCCTGACGTGCTGATCCTCGACGAGCCGACACGCGGCATCGATGTCGGCGCCAAGTATGAAATCTACACGATCATCGCGCGCCTTGCCTCGGAGGGTAAGGCGATCGTGGTCATCTCGTCGGAAATGCCGGAATTGCTGGGGATTACCGACCGCATCTACGTCATGAACGAAGGGCGCATGGTGGGCGAAATGCCGGCGGCGGAAGCAAGCCAGGAAAAGATAATGCGCGCCATCGTCCGGGGAGAAGGAAAAGCAGCATGAGCACCGAAAGCGCCCCCGCCCCGCAGGGCAACGTCGCCGACGAACAGCGCCCGCGCATCGCCGTCTCGGCGCTGGCGACGAATTTACGCGAATACGGACTGATCATAGCCCTGATCGTCATCATGCTGTTCTTCCAGTTCACCACGTCGGGGACGTTGTTCAAGCCGGTCAACCTCAGCAATCTGGTGCAGCAGAACTCCTTCATCATCGTGATGGCGCTGGGCATGCTGCTGGTGATCGTATCGGGCTATATCGACCTCAGCGTCGGATCGGTCGCCGGTTTCATTGGCGCGCTGGCGGCAAACATGATGGTCATCTGGCAACTCGGACCGCTGAGCAATCCCCTGGTGGTTTCGATCGTCTGCCTGGTCGCGGGTGGCCTGATCGGCGCCGCGCAAGGGTATTGGATCGCCTATCACCGGATACCGAGCTTCATTGTCACGCTGGCCGGCATGCTGATCTTCCGCGGCATTTGCCAGGCGTTGCTTGGCGGCGGCTCGTCGGTGGGTCCGCTTCCCGACGACTTCAAGATGCTCAGCTCCGGCTTCATCCCGGATGTGATCGGCCCACTGACGCTCGTCCCGCCGGTCGTGAACGCAGCCGGCAAGACCATCATGGGCAGCGGCGTGACCCTGCACATGACGACGGTCGTGCTGGGGCTGATCGCCGTGCTCGCCTATGCCTATTTCGGGGTCCGCACCCGGCGCAAACGAGAACGCCATGGTTATGAGGCCGAGCCCTTCACCCTGTTCGTGGTCAAGACGCTGGTCGCCAGCGCGCTGGCGCTGTTCCTGGTCTATGAGTTTGCCAGCTACCGCGGCCTGCCGGTGGTGCTGCTGGTCATGGGCGTGCTGATCACGCTGTTCGTCTTCGTCACCAAGCGCATGACCATCGGGAGGCGCATCTACGCCATGGGCGGCAATCCCAAGGCGGCGCAGCTGTCGGGCATCAACACCGAGCGGCTGACGCTGATGGTGTTCATCAATATGGGCGTGCTGTCGGCGCTTGGCGGCCTGATCATCGCGGCTCGTCTCGGCCAGGCGGTGCCGGCGGCGGGTCTCGGCTCGGAGCTCGATGTCATCGCCGCAGTGTTCATCGGCGGCGCCTCGGCGATGGGCGGCGTCGGCCAGGTCATCGGGGCGGTCGTCGGCGGCTTCATCATGGGCGTGATGAACAACGGCATGTCGATCATGGGCGTCAATGTCGACTGGCAGCAGGTGGTCAAAGGCCTGGTGCTGCTCGGCGCCGTGATCTTCGACGTCTACAACAAGAACAAGGCCTGACAAGCTTCAGGCGAGGCAAGCAGGAGGCATACGGTCGCGGCGCAGCCGGCAAGTTGTCGGCATAAGAAGTCCCCCGAGGGATGGAGCTCGCGAGCGCAATCCGGACGAAGAGTTCAACCCGTGGCGCGGCGAGGTCCGAGCCGCGCAGGTCAAGGTTTGCCAAGGGGCAACCCGGCCAAGGCACATGAGAGAGGATTTCATCATGCTAATCTCCCAGATCCTCGACGACGCCGAGACCATCCGCGTCGTCGCCCGCAATGGCGGCGGCAAGACCAGGATCATCAACGGCGCCCGCAGCGTCTATTCGCTGGCCATGGAAGCCGCGCGCACCGGAACGGGCCTCGCCGCGCTGATCGAGCGCAAGGGGTTCGGTGAAGCGATAGACCTCGACGCCGTCTACAAGAAGGGCCGGCTGGTGTCGCCGATCAACCATCCCGATCCTGCGCATCTGCATCTGACCGGCACCGGCCTGACCCATCTCGGCTCGGCGGCGACGCGCGATTCCATGCACAAGAAGCTCAGCGATGGCGGCGAGGAGCAGCTTACCGATTCCATGAAGATGTTCCGCATGGGGCTCGAAGGCGGCAAGCCGGCCAAGGGCCAGACCGGCGTGCAGCCGGAATGGTTCTACAAGGGCAACGGCACCATGGCGGTGGCGCCGGGCGCCGCACTGATGTCGCCGGCCTTTGCGCAGGACGCCGGCGAGGAGCCGGAAATCGCCGGCATCTATGTCATCGGCGACGACGGCGCGCCGTTCCGCGTCGGCTTCACGCTGTCGAACGAGTTTTCCGATCATGTTACCGAGCGGGTGAACTATCTGTTCCTGGCACATTCCAAACTGCGCAACGCCTCGTTCGGGCCGGAAATCCTGATCGGCGACCTGCCGGCCGACGTCAGGGGCTCATCGCGAATCTATCGCGACAGCAATTTGCTGTGGGAAAAGCCGTTCCTGTCGGGCGAAGCGAACATGTCGCACACAATCGCCAATCTCGAACATCATCACTTCAAATATTCGGCCTTCCGCCAGCCGGGCGACGTGCATGTGCACATGTTCGGCACGGCGACGCTGTCCTTTGCCGACGGCATCAAGACTCAGGCCGGCGACGTGTTCGAGATCGAGGCCGGGGATTTCGGCCTGCCGCTGCGCAACCCGCTGGAGATCGAGCAGCCGGTGAAGGTGGCGGTGAAGGCGCTTTGAGGCAGCATCACATTTGGGAGCCGGAATGAACGGAATGCGGCTTGTCATTGTGTTCACGGGCGTGGCCCTGTTCCTGACCCAACCGTCGGTGGCCTTTAGCGCCGGCCAGTGCAGCCCGAAGTCCTATCGTGAAGCCCGTTTGGCGATGACGAGCCGTCTTCTGGCAACCGGCTATTCGAAAGCCCAGGTGAGCTTTCTGATGCGCAACACGGATCACATGACATCAGCGCTTCGCACCGACAGGCTGAACAACAATGGCAAGGTCTGCGGCATCGACTCCGCCAAGGCCCATGTCCTCGGTTGCCTCGACAAGCAGTTGTTCCCGTTGAAGCGCGGCTCAAACGCTTCGCTCGACGAGGTCAAACTGACCGAAGGCTTTTGGGGCAGGAAACGTTTGGCCGCACGCGAACTGCTGTTTATCGGCCATTTTCATGCCTGCCTTGGCGCCCCCCCATCGTTTTTAGTTTTGGGCGGTCGCCGCCCGGGCGGGGGGGAAGAAATAAACGAAAAGAAAAAAAGTGGCGGGGGGGTGGTGTT